>NZ_JBVHIP010000014.1:0-201630 GCF_055560495.1 Kitasatospora sp. NPDC023176
ACCCGCGCCGGGCGGGCGTGTCGTCCTTCGGGATCAGCGGCACCAACGCGCACGTGATCCTGGAGCAGGCCGAGCCCGAGGCCGTGCCGGACGCTGTGGAGACGGCGGGGGCGATGCCCTGGGTGGTATCCGCCAAGTCCGAGGCGGCGCTGGACGCTCAGCTCGCGCGATTGGCAGAGCTTGATGAACTCCCTTCCGCTGAAGTGGCGTTCACCCTGCTCGGGCGGTCGCTCTTCCCGCACCGCGCGGTGGTCGTCGACGGGGTCGAGGTGGCCCGAGGAGTCGCGGGTGAGGGCGGGACGGCGTTCCTGTTCTCGGGGCAGGGCTCGCAGCGGCTCGGGATGGGCCGGGAGTTGTACGAACGGTTCCCGGTGTTCGCGCGGGCCTTCGACGAGGTGTGCGAGGCGTTCGAGGTTCCGGTTCGGGATGTCGTGTGGGGCGCGGACGCGGAGCTGTTGAGCCAGACCGCTTACGCCCAGGCCGGTTTGTTCGCCGTCGAGGTCGCGCTGTTCCGGCTCGTCGAATCGCTCGGTGTGCGGCCGGAGTTCGTGGCCGGGCACTCGATCGGTGAGGTCGCGGCCGCGCATGTCGCCGGGGTGTTCTCGCTGGCGGACGCCTGCGCGCTGGTGGCTGCTCGCGGTCGGCTGATGCAGGCGCTGCCGGAAGGCGGCGCGATGCTGGCGGTGCAGGCGACGGAGGACGAAGTCCTGCCACTGATCGGCGAGTTCGTCTCGATCGCGGCCGTCAACGGCCCGCACTCGATCGTCGTCTCCGGGACGGAGGAGGCCGTCGCGGAGATCGAGGCCCACTTCGCCGACCGCAAGACGAACCGGCTGCGCGTCTCCCACGCGTTCCACTCGCCGCTGATGGACCCGATGCTGGCGGACTTCCGTACGGTCCTCGACGGGCTGACGTACCAAGCCCCTTCGATTCCCGTCGTCTCCAACCTCACCGGTGAACTGGGCACGGATCTGTGCGCCCCCGACTACTGGGTGCGCCACGTCCGCGAGGCCGTCCGGTTCGCCGACGGCATCCGCACGCTGGAAGCCGCAGGTGTCACCCGCTTCCTCGAACTCGGCCCCGACGCCGTCCTCACCGCCCTCACCGCGAGCGCGCTGCCCGACGCCGAGGCCGAAGCGATCCCGGCGCTCCGCCGCGACCGGGCCGAGGAGCAGACCCTCGTCGACGCCCTCGCCCACCTCCACGTCCACGGCGCGACGGTGGACTGGGCCGCCCTGTTCGCCGCCACCGGCGGCCGGCACGTCGACCTGCCGACGTACGCCTTCCAGCGCCGCCGCTTCTGGCCCGCGCCCATCGCCGCCCGTGATGGCGACGTCCGCTCGGCCGGCCTCGGCGCCACCACGCACCCCATGCTCGGCGCCGCCGTCGAACTGGCCGACGAGGACGGGCTGCTGCTCACCGGACGGCTGTCGACCGCCGAACTCCCGTGGCTGGCCGACCACACCGTCCAGGGTGCGGTCCTGCTGCCCGGCGCGGGCCTGCTCGAACTCGCTCTGCGCGCCGCCGCCGAGGTCGGCTGCGAGCACGTGGAGGAACTGACGCTGGCCGCACCGCTGGTGCTGCCCGAGCACGGCGCACGACAGCTCCAGCTCCGCGTCGGCACGCCGGATGCGTCCGGCCGCCGGCAGCTCACGATCCACTCCCGGCCGGACGCGGATCCGGACGCCGGGTGGGTCCAGCACGCGGCCGGTTCGCTGGCCGTCAACGGCGGTGTCGAGGCGGAGTCCTTCGACGTCTGGCCGCCGGCCGACGCCGAGCCGATGCCGGTGGAGGGCGCCTACGAGCGGATGGCGGAGGCCGGCTTCGGCTACGGCCACGCCTTCCGGAACCTCCGTACGGCCTGGCGGCGCGGGAACGAGCTGTTCGCCGAGGTCGCGCTGCCGGAGGGCGTGGCGGCCGACGGCTTCGGTGTGCACCCGGCGCTGCTCGACGCCGCCATGCATGTCGCCATCGTGGACGCCGGGAGCGACGACACCGTGGTCCCGTTCGCGTGGACGGGCGCGGCGCTGCGCGCCGTCGGCGCGTCGGCGGTGCGGGTCCGGCTGGTCCGGCTCGACGGCGGCGGGCTGCGGCTCGACCTCGCCGACCCGGCGGGTGGCCCGGTGCTGACGGTGGCCTCCGTGAGGGGCCGGGCCGTCTCGGCGGCGCAGCTCGGCTCGGCCGATCCGCTCTACGCGGTCGAGTGGTCGGAGCTGCCGGCCGGTCCGGACGCGGGCACGGAGTGGACGGCCTGGGACGACCTGTCCGCCGAGGGCCCGGCTCCCGAGACCGTCGTCCTGGACTGCGCGGCCGTGGCCGCCCCGGCGGGCGACGTCCCGGCGGCCGTGCGCGCGGTGACGCAGTACGTGCTGCGCGCGGTGCAGGCCTGGCTGGTGGAGGAGCGGTTCGCGGCGTCGCGTCTGGTGGTGGTGACGCGGGGTGCGGCGGCGGTGGGTGCGGGCGAGCCGGTGGATCTGGCGCAGGCTCCGGTCTGGGGTCTGGTGCGGGCCGCGCAGGCGGAGAACCCGGGGCGCTTCGGGCTGCTGGACACGGATGGACAGGTGGTCGTCACCGCGGAGCCGGAGTCGGCCGTGCGCGGCGGGGCCGTTCACGTGCCGCGCCTGGGCCGTCTCCCGCTGGCAGAGGGTCCGGTCCCGGTCGGCGCGGAGGACACGGTACTGATCACCGGTGGTACGGGTGGCCTGGGGGCCGTCGTGGCGCGGTACCTGGTCGCCGAGTGCGGTGTGCGCAGTCTGGTGTTGACGAGCCGTCGCGGCCTGGCGGCTGCTGGCGCAGCGGAGTTGGTGGCGGAGCTGTCCGTCCTCGGTGCTGTCGTTGAGGTTCGTGCCTGCGATATGTCGGAGCGAGCGGCCGTCGCAGCGCTCATAGCGGGGATCCCGGAGCTCTCGGCGGTCATCCACGCCGCGGGCGAGGGTGACAACGGTCTGGTCGGTGCGCTCACGCCTGAGCGCATGGACACGGTCCTGGCCCCGAAGGCCGACGGCGCGTGGTTCCTGCACGAGCTGACGAGCCACCTGGATCTGACCGCCTTCGTGATGTTCTCCTCGGCCGGTGGCCTGGTCCTGACCGCCGGGCAGGGCAACTACGCGGCCGCGAACGTCTTCCTCGACGCCCTCGCCGCCCACCGCCGCGCCGCCGGCCTGCCCGCCACCTCGATGGCCTACGGCATGTGGGACGTCGGCGCCGGCCTCGGCCGCGACCTCGCGGACGTCGACCGGGCGCGGATGGCCGTCCAGGGCGTCCCCGTCCTCGACCACGCGACCGGCCTCGCCCTCTTCGCCACCGCGCTGCGCAGCGAGCACGCCGCCGTCGTCCCGATCCGGGTCGACGCGGCCGCCCTGCGGGCACGCACCGACGAGGTCCCCGCGCTCCTGCGCGCCCTCGCCGCGCCGCGCAGGCGCGCCGAGCTGCCCGCGAGCGGCCGCGCGGCCGGGACCGGCCTGGCCAAGCGCCTCGCCGGGCTGGGCGAGAGCGAGGGCCGGCGCCTGGCGCTGGACCTCGTGCGGACGGAGGTCGCCGCCGTGCTCGGCCACGCCTCCGCCGAGGCCATCGCGCCCGAGCGCGCGTTCCAGGAGCTCGGCTTCGACTCCCTCGCCGCGACCGACCTGCGCAACCGCCTCAACAAGCGCACCGGCCTGCGGCTGCCCGCCACGCTCGCCTTCGACTTCCCCAACGCGCGGGCCGTCGCGGGGCACCTCCTCGACCTGGCCGGCGCGGGCACGGAGGCGACGCCGAGGACCGGCACCGACGTCCGTCCGCACACCTCCGACGAGCCGATCGCGATCGTCGGCATGGCCTGCCGCTACCCCGGCGGCGCGGCCACGCCCGAGGAGCTGTGGCGGCTGCTGGTGGACGGCGTCGACACCGTCACCGGACTGCCGACCGACCGCGGCTGGGACATCGAGCACCTCTACGACCCCGAGCCCGGCAAGGAGGGCCACAGCTACACCCGCCACGGCAGCTTCCTCCACGACGCCGGCGACTTCGACCCCGGCTTCTTCGGGATCTCCCCGCGCGAGGCCCTCTACATGGACCCGCAGCAGCGGCTCCTGCTGGAGACCTCGTGGGAGGCCGTGGAGCGGGCGGGCATCGACCCGCTGTCCCTGCGCGGCAGCCGGACGGGCGTCTTCGCGGGCGTCATGTACCACGACTACGCGCTCAACACGAACCCCTCGGGCACCAGCGGTGGCAGCGTCGTCTCCGGCCGGGTGTCCTACACGCTGGGCCTGGAGGGCCCGGCGGTGACCGTGGACACCGCGTGCTCGTCGTCCCTCGTCGCCCTGCACCTGGCGGTCCAGGCGCTGCGCAGCGGTGAGTGCTCGCTGGCCCTGGCGGGCGGCGCGACGGTGATGTCCACGCCGGGCATGTTCATCGAGTTCTCGCGGCAGCGGGGGCTGTCGGCGGACGGCCGCTGCAAGGCGTTCGCGGGCGCGGCGGACGGTGTGGGCTGGTCGGAGGGCGTCGGGGTGCTGCTCGTGGAGCGGCTCTCCGACGCGGAGCGGCTCGGTCACCGGGTGCTTGCGGTGATCCGCGGCACCGCCGTCAACCAGGACGGCGCGAGCAACGGCTTCTCGGCGCCGAACGGTCCGTCGCAGCAGCGGGTGATCCGCCAGGCGCTGGCGAGCGCCCGGCTGTCCCCGGCGGACGTCGACGCCGTCGAGGCCCACGGCACGGGCACCACGTTGGGCGACCCGATCGAGGCGCAGGCGGTCCTGGCGACCTACGGCCAGGACCGTGAACTCCCGCTCCTGCTGGGCTCGATCAAGTCGAACATCGGGCACGCGCAGGCCGCTGCCGGTGTGGCCGGCGTGATCAAGATGGTGCTGGCGATGCAGCACGGGGTGCTTCCGCGGTCGCTGCACATCGACCGGCCCTCGCCGCACGTCGAGTGGTCGGAGGGTGCGGTCGAGCTGCTGGCCGATGCCAGGGACTGGCCGGCGACCGGCCGTCCGCGCCGGGCGGGTGTGTCCGCCTTCGGGATCAGCGGGACCAACGCGCACGTGATCGTCGAGCAGGGGCCCGAAGCGGTGGTCGAACCCGCCGATGGTGGAGGGGACCTGGGCACGCTGCCGTGGCTGCTCGCCGCGGCGACGCCGGAGGCCCTGCGGGTGCAGGCCGAGCGGCTCGCGGCCTTCGTCGGCGCGCGCCCGGAGCTCGACGCCCTGGACGTCGCCCACTCGCTGGTCGCGACGCGGCCGGCACTGGAGCACCGCGCGGCGCTGCTCGGCGCGGACCGGGCGGAGCTGCTGGTCGGACTGGACGCGCTGAGCCGGGGTGAACTCGTCCCCGGCGCGACCGTCTCGTCCGCCCGGGCGGGTGGGGCGACGGCGTTCCTGTTCTCCGGGCAGGGCTCGCAACGGCTCGGGATGGGCCGGGAGTTGTACGAACGCTTCCCGGTGTTCGCGCGGGCCTTCGACGAGGTGTGCGCGACGCTGGAGGTTCCGGTTCGGGACGTCGTGTGGGGCGCGGACGCGGAGCTGCTGAACCGGACGGAGTACGCCCAGGCCGGGTTGTTCGCCGTCGAGGTGGCGCTCTACCGGCTGGTCGAATCGCTGGGTGTGCGGCCGGAGTTCGTGGCCGGGCACTCGATCGGTGAGGTCGCGGCCGCGCATGTCGCCGGGGTGTTCTCGCTGGCGGACGCCTGCGCGCTGGTGGCTGCTCGCGGTCGGCTGATGCAGGTGCTGCCGGAAGGCGGCGCGATGCTGGCCGTGCAGGCGACGGAGGACGAAGTCCTGCCGCTGCTCGGTGAGTTCGTGTCGATCGCGGCCGTCAACGGCCCGACCTCCGTGGTCGTCTCCGGCACGGAGGAGGCCGTCGCGGAGATCGCGGCGCACTTCGCCGACCGCAGGACCACGCGGCTGCGGGTCTCGCACGCGTTCCACTCGCCGCTGATGGACCCGATGCTGGAGGACTTCCGGACGGTCCTCGACGGGCTGACGTACCATGCGCCGTCGATTCCCGTCGTCTCCAACCTGACCGGCGACCTGGCCGAAGGCCTTCAGGGGCCCGACTACTGGGTGCGCCACGCCCGCGAGGCCGTCCGCTTCGCCGACGGCATCCGCACGCTGGAGGCCGCGGGCGTCCGCCGCTACCTCGAACTCGGCCCCGACGCCGTCCTGTCCGGCCTGGTGCGGGGCGTCCTGGACGACCCGACGGGCACCGGTACGTGCGTCGTGCCCGCCCTGCACACGGACCGGGGCGAGCAGGCGAGCCTGGTCGGCGCGCTCGGCCGGCTGCACACGGCCGGGGCCGAGGTGGACTGGTCCGTCCTCTTCGCCGGCACCGGCGCCCGGACGGTGGACCTGCCCACCTACGCGTTCCAGCACCGTCGGTTCTGGCTCGACGCGACGACCCCGACCGGGGACCTGGGCGCGGTCGGCGTGGGCGCCTTCGCGCACCCGCTGCTCGGCGCCGCCGTCGACCTGTCCCACACGGACGGGTTCCTCCTCACCGGCCGGGTGTCGCTGGAGTCCCACCCGTGGCTGGCCGACCACCAGGTCCTGGACACCGTCCTCGTCCCGGGCGCGGCACTGGTCGAACTCGCCCTGCGGGCCGCGACCGAGGCCGGGTGCGAGTTGCTGGAGGAACTGACGCTGGCCGCACCGCTGGTGCTGCCCGAGCACGGCGCCGTCCAACTGCACGTACGGGTCGGTGGCCCGGACGCCTCGGAGCGGCGCGCGGTCACCGTCCACTCCCGCCTGGACGGGGACCCGGACGCCGGGTGGGTGCAGCACGCGGCCGGTTCGCTGGCCGTCGGCGCAGCGGTGGAGGCCGAGTCCTTCGACGTCTGGCCGCCGGTCGGTGCGGAGGCGTTGCCGGTGGAGGGTGCGTACGAGCGGATGGCGGCGGCCGGGTTCGGCTACGGTCCGGTCTTCCAGGGCCTGCGCGCGGCCTGGCGGCGCGGCGACGAGCTGTTCGCCGAGGTCGCGCTGCCCGAGGGCGTGGCGGCCGACGGCTTCGGTGTGCACCCGGCGCTGCTCGACGCCGCCATGCACGCCGCGATCCTGGCCGGCGGCGGCGAGCGCGAGACCATGATCCCGTTCGCGTGGACCGGCGTGAGGCTGTCCGCCGTCGGTGCCTCGGCGGTGCGGGTGCGGATCCTCCGGCTCGACGGGGGTGGGCTGCGGCTCCACCTCGCCGATCCGGCGGGCGGGCCGGTGCTGGCCGTGGCGTCGATGGTGGGGAGGGCGGTGTCGGCGGAGCAGCTGGGTTCGGTCGACCCGCTGTACGGCATCGAGTGGGCGGAGCTGTCCAACTCGGCTGCCGCAGAGGACTCCTGGGCGCACTGGGACGCCCTGCCCGCCGAGGGCCCGGTCCCCGGGACCGTGGTCCTGGACTGTGGCGCCTTCGTGAGCCCCGAGGACGTTCCGAGCGGTGTTCGCGTGAACGTCGACGCGGTGTTGGCGGTCCTTCAGGTGTGGTTGGCGGAGGAGCGGTTCGCGGCGTCGCGTCTGGTGGTGGTGACGCGGGGTGCGGTGGCGGTGGGTGCGGGTGAGCCGGTGGATCTGGCGCAGGCTCCGGTGTGGGGTCTGGTGCGGGCGGCGCAGGCGGAGAACCCGGGGCGCTTCGGGCTGCTGGACACGGACGGGGAGGTGGTCGTCACCGCGGAGCCGGAGTCGGCCGTGCGCGGCGGGGCCGTTCACGTGCCGCGGCTGGGCCGTCTTCCGTTGCCGGAGGGTCCGGTCCCGGTCGGCGCGGAGGACACGGTGCTGATCACCGGTGGTACGGGTGGCCTGGGGGCCGTCGTGGCGCGGTACCTGGTGGCCGAGTGTGGTGTGCGGAGTCTGGTGTTGACGAGCCGTCGCGGCCTGGAGGCTCCTGGCGCGCCGGAGCTGGTGGCGGAGCTGTCCGCCGTCGGCGCGGCCGTCGACGTCCGCGCCTGTGACATGGCGGACCGCGACGCGGTCGCTGCTCTGGTCGATGCGATCCCGGGTCTGTCGGCCGTGGTCCACGCCGCGGGCGTGGGTGACAACGGTCTGGTGGGTGCGCTCACGCCTGAGCGGATGGCCGCTGTGCTGGCCCCGAAGGCCGACGGCGCGTGGTTCCTGCACGAGCTGACGAGCCACCTGGATCTGGCCGCCTTCGTGATGTTCTCCTCGGCCGGTGGCCTGGTCCTGACCGCCGGTCAGGGCAACTACGCGGCCGCGAACGTCTTCCTCGACGCCCTCGCCGTCCACCGCCGCGCCGCCGGCCTGCCCGCCACCTCGATGGCCTACGGCATGTGGGACGTCGGCGCCGGCCTGGGCGAGCACCTCTTGGAGCTGAACCGCAATCGCATGGCAGCGCAGGGCGTCCCGCCGCTCACCCGTGAGGCCGGCCTGGCGCTGTTCGCCACCGCGCTGCGCAGCGAGCACGCCGCCGTCGTCCCGATCCGGGTCGACGCGGCCGCCCTGCGGGCCCGCACCGACGAGGTCCCCGCGCTCCTGCGCGCCCTCGTCCCGGCCGCCCGCCGCACGGCAGCCCACGTCCCGGCGCCGGTCGCGCCGGCCGACGGCCTCGCGGCCCGGCTCGCCGGGCTGCCGGAGGCGGAGCAGCGACGGATCGTCCTCGACCTCGTCCGGGCCCGGGTGGCCGGGCTGCTCGGCCACGAGTCGGGCGACGCGATCGAGCCGGACCGCGCGTTCCAGGAGCTCGGCTTCGACTCCCTCGCCGCGACCGACCTGCGCAACCAGCTCAACACCCTGACCGGCCTGCGCCTGCCCGCGACCCTCGCCTTCGACCACCCGAACGCCGAGGCGGTGACGGGCCACATCGTCACCGAGCTGGCCGCCCGGACCGGAGCCGCGAGCGGGGACGGGCGGGACACGGAGGCCGACCTGCGCGCCGCGCTGCAGTCGATCCCGACCCGCCGCCTCCGTGACGCGGGCCTGGTCGACGCCCTGCTCGATCTGGCCGACGACCGGGGCCGTCCCGTCCATCCCACGGCGACGGACGTCCGCCACGACCCGATCGCGATCGTCGGTATGTCCTGCCGCTACCCGGGCGGGGTGACCACGCCCGAGGAGCTGTGGCGCCTGGTGACCTCCGGCGGGGACGCGATCTCCCCGTTCCCCGCCGATCGCGGCTGGGACCTGTCCGCGCTCCGCACCGAGGGCTCGTACTACACCCGCGAGGGCGGATTCCTCGACGGCGCCGCCGAGTTCGACCCCGGCTTCTTCGGGATCTCCCCGCGCGAGGCCCTCTCGATGGACCCCCAGCAGCGGCTCACCCTGGAGCTCTCCTGGGAGGCACTGGAGCGCGCCGGCATCGACCCGACCGGCCTGCGCGGCACCCGCACCGGCGTCTTCGCCGGGGTGATGTACCACGACTACCCGGGCAGTGACGGCAACGGCAGCGTCGTGGCCGGCCGCGTCTCGTACGAGCTCGGCCTGGAGGGGCCGGCGGTCGCGGTGGACACCGCCTGCTCCTCCTCGCTGGTCGCGCTGCACCTGGCCGTCCAGGCGCTGCGGCAGGGCGACTGCTCGCTCGCGATCACGGGCGGCGTGACCGTCATGGCCACGCCGGGCGTGTTCGCCGAGTTCGGCCGACAGGGCGCGCTGGCCCCGGACGGACGGTGCAAGTCCTTCGCGACCGCCGCCGACGGCACCGGCTTCGCCGAAGGCGCCGGCTTCCTGGTCGTCGAGCGGCTGTCGGACGCCCTGCGCAACGGGCACCCGGTCCTGGCGCTCGTGCGGGGCAGCGCGGTGAACCAGGACGGTGCGTCGAACGGCCTGACGGCGCCGAACGGCCCGTCGCAGCAGCGGGTGATCCGGCAAGCGCTCGCCAACGCCCGCCTCGGCGCCGACCAGGTCGACGTGGTCGAGGCGCACGGTACCGGTACGACACTGGGTGACCCGATCGAGGCACAGGCCCTGCTCGCGACGTACGGCCAGGGCCGCCCCGAGGAACTGCCCCTCCTCCTCGGCTCGATCAAGTCGAACATCGGCCACACCCAGGCCGCGGCCGGTGTCGCCGGTGTGATCAAGATGGTGCTCGCGATGCACAACGGCGAGCTGCCGTCGACACTGCACGTGGACGAGCCGAGCGCGAACGTGGACTGGTCGGAGGGGGCCGTCCGGCTGCTGACCGAACCCCGGCCCTGGGCTGCGGGCGACCGTCCGCGCCGCGCCGGCGTGTCCTCCTTCGGCATCAGCGGTACCAACGCCCACGTGATCATCGAGGAGGCCCCGGCGGCCGTCCCGTCCACGGTGGTGCCGGAGGTCGAACCGGGGGCTGTCCCGTGGCTGCTGTCCGCCGTGACCCCGGAGGCCCTGCGGGCGCAGGCCGAGCGGCTGCTCGCGGCCGACGCCGACGCCCGTCCGATGGACGTCGCGTACTCGCTGGCGACGACCCGTGCCGCGCTCGAACACCGCGTCGCCGTGGTCGGCGACGGGCCGGAGCAACTCCTCGCCGGCCTCCGGGCGGTGGTGGACGGCGAGGCGCTGACCGGCGTCGCGACGAGCGGGCGGGTGGCCTTCCTCTTCTCCGGGCAGGGGACGCAGCGGCTCGGCATGGGGCGCGAGTTGTCTGCGCGCTTCCCGGTGTTCGCGGAGGCGTTCGATGAGGTGTGCGCGGGTCTGGACGTGCCTGTGCGCGAGGTGGTGTGGGGTGCGGACGCGGAGCTGCTGAACCGGACGGAGTACGTCCAGGCGGGCCTGTTCGCGGTCGAGGTGGCGCTGTTCCGGCTCGTCGAATCGCTGGGTGTGCGGCCGGAGTTCGTGGCCGGGCACTCGATCGGTGAGGTCGCGGCCGCGCATGTCGCCGGGGTGTTCTCGCTCGCGGACGCCTGCGCGCTGGTGGCTGCTCGCGGCCGGCTGATGCAGGCGCTGCCGGAAGGCGGCGCGATGCTGGCCGTGCAGGCGACGGAGGACGAAGTCCTGCCGCTGCTGGGTGAGTTCGTGTCGATCGCGGCCGTCAACGGCCCGCGCTCGATCGTCGTGTCCGGCACGGAGGAGGCCGTCTCGGCGATCGAGGCCCACTTCGCCGACCGCAGGACGAACCGCCTACGGGTTTCGCACGCGTTCCACTCGCCGCTGATGGACCCGATGCTGGCGGACTTCCGTACGGTCCTCGACGGGCTGACGTACCACGCGCCGTCGATTCCCGTCGTCTCCAACCTCACCGGTGAACTGGGTACGGATCTGTGCGCCCCCGACTACTGGGTGCGCCACGTCCGCGATGCCGTCCGCTTCGCCGACGGCATCCGGACCCTCCACGAGGCCGGCGTCCGCCGTTTCCTCGAACTCGGCCCCGACGCCGTCCTCACCGCCCTCACCGCGAGCGCGCTGCCCGACGCCGAGGCCGAAGCGATCCCGGCGCTGCGCCGCGGCCGCGACGAGGAGCGGACCGTCGTCGAGGCGCTGGCCCGCCTCCACATGCTCGGCGTCCCGGTGGACTGGTCCGGCCTCTACGAGGGGACGGGCGCCCGCCGGATCGCCCTGCCGACGTACGCCTTCCAGCACCGCCGCTTCTGGACGGACGCCTCGGCGTTCTTCCCCACGGCCGAGTCCGCCGGGCTCCGGAACGCCGAGCACCCGCTACTCACCGGCTCGCTCGAACTGGCCGGTACCGCCGGGCTGGTGCTCACCGGCCGGCTGTCGGCCCGGTCGCACGGGTGGCTGGCGGACCATGTCGTCGCGGGCTCGGTCCTGGTGCCGGGCACGGCGCTGGTGGAGCTGGCGGTGCGCGCCGGCGACGAGGCCGGCTGCGACCTGGTCGAGGAGCTGACCATGGCCGCACCGCTGGTCCTGCCCGAGGACGGGTCCGTCCGGATCCAGGTGCGCCTGGCCGAGCCGGACGAGTCCGGCCGTCGCGCGGTCGGCATCCACTCCACGGCGGACACCGGTCCGGATCCGGTCTGGACCCTGCACGCGAGTGGCGTGCTGGGCTCGGGCGCGGTGCCGCCGGCGTTCGACGCCGCGGTGTGGCCGCCGTCCGACGCGGAGGTGGTCGACACGGCCGGGCTGTACGAGGGGCTGGCGGAGGCCGGGTTCGGGTACGGCCCGGCGTTCCAGGGCCTCCAGGCCGCCTGGCGGCGCGGGGACGAGCTCTTCGCGGAGGTCGCCCTGCCCGAGGGCACCGACGGAAGCGGCTTCGGCCTGCACCCGGCGCTGTTCGACGCCTGCCTCCACGGCTTCGCCTTGGCGGGCTCCGGCGAGGTCGGCGGGGTGCCGTTCGCCTGGGAGAACGTGGCGCTGCACGCCTCCGGGGCGTCCGCGGTGCGGGTGCGCCTGACGCGGTCGGCCTCCGGCGAGCTGGCGCTCGCCCTGGCCGACGCCGACGGCAGGCCGGTGGCCTCGGTCGGCGCGCTGACGGTGCGCCCGATCGCCGCCGGGCAGCCGGCTGCTGGGACGCGGGTGGGCCGGGACGAGCTCTTCCGGGTGGACTGGGTGCCGGTGAAGGCCTCCGAGGCGCCGGAGTTCGTGGCGGTGGAGTCGCTGGCGGACGTGCCGGTGGAGGTGCCGCCGGTGGTGGTCATCGAGACGGCCGCCGTCGACGACGACGTGCACGCGCGGACGGCGCAGGCGCTGGAGCTGGTGCAGGGCTGGCTGGCGGAGGAGCGTTTCGCGGGCTCGCGGCTGGTGTTCGTGACGCGTGGTGTGGTGGCGGGCGAGGACCTGCCGGGCGCTGCGGTGTGGGGTCTGGTGCGGTCGGCGATGTCGGAGGAGCCGGGCCGGTTCGGCCTGGTGGATCTGGCCGGTTCGGAAGAACTGCCGCCCGCCGCCCTGGGCGTGGACGAGCCGCAGCTGCTGGTCCGCGACGGTGAGATCCTCGCGGCCCGGCTCGCCCGGACCGAACCGACGCCCGACGCGACCGTGTGGCGGGGTGAGGGGACGGTTCTGATCACCGGCGGTACGGGCGGCCTCGGCCGTCTGGTCGCCCGGCATCTCGCGGCGGAGCACGGCGTGCGCAGCCTGCTGCTGGTCAGCCGTCGCGGCGCGGACGCCGAGGGCGTCGACGCGCTGCTCGCCGAGCTGGCTGCACTCGGCGCGGACGTGGCGGTCGAGGCGTGTGACGTGGCCGATGAGGCCGCCGTCGCCGAGCTGTTCGCCCGGCACGAGATCCGCGCGGTCGTCCACACGGCGGGGGTGCTCGACGACGGTGTGGTCAGCTCGCTGACCCCCGAGAGGGTCTCCGCCGTCCTGCGCCCGAAGGCGGACGCCGCGTGGAACCTCCACCGGGCCGCCGACAACGTCGACGCCTTCGTCCTGTTCTCGTCGATGGCCGGCACGTTCGGCAGCGCGGGCCAGGGCGCCTATGCGGCGGGCAATGCCTACCTGGACGCGCTGGCACTGCACCGGCGTTCGCTCGGCCTGCCCGCCGTCTCGCTCGCCTGGGGCCCCTGGTCCGACGTGGCCGGAATGACCGGCACCCTCACCGACGCCGAGCGCGAGCGGATGACCCGCGCCGGAGTGCCGCCGCTCGGTCCGGAGCACGGGCTGGCACTGTTCGACGCGGTCGCCACCGGCGTCGAGCCGGTCGTCCTCCCCGTCCGGCTCGACCTTCCTGTTCTCCGGGAGCGGGGCAACGCCCCCGCTCTGCTGCGCGGCCTGGTCCGGACCCCGGTGCGCCGGGCGGCCACGGCCCCCGCTGCGGTCGATCTGACCCGGCGGTTGTCGGGCCTGGGCGCGGACGAGCGGGGTGCGGCGGTCCTGGACCTGGTGCGTGACCAGATCGCCGTGGTGCTGGGCCACGACGGCCGGTCGACGGTGGACCCGTCGCGGGCGTTCCATGACCTCGGCTTCGACTCGCTCACGGCGGTCGAACTGCGCAACCGGCTGAAGTCCGTGACCGGTCTCCGGCTGCCGGCCACCGTCGTGTTCGACTACCCGACCGCCGACGCGCTCGCGCGCTTCCTGCTGGAGGGCCTGTTCGGCGCCCCGGAGACGGCGGACCTGCGACCGGCGGCCCTGCCGGTGCCCTCCGACGACCCGATCGTCCTCGTCGGGATGGCCTGTCGCTACCCCGGTGGCGTGGCGTCGCCGGAGGACCTGTGGCGGCTGGTAGCCGACGGCGTGGACGCGGTGTCGGAGTTCCCGGCCGACCGTGGCTGGGACGTCGAGACCCTCTACGACCCGGACCCGGAGCACAGCGGCACGTCCTACACCCGCACGGGCGGGTTCCTGCGGGAGGCGGCGGCGTTCGACGCGGCGTTCTTCGGGATGAGCCCGCGTGAGGCGCTGGCGACGGACGCGCAGCAGCGCCTGCTGCTGGAGACCTCGTGGGAGGCGCTCGAGCGGGCCGGGATCGACCCGGTGTCGCTGCGCGGCAGCCGGACGGGAGTGTTCGCGGGCGTGATGTACGCGGACTACGCGAACCTGCTCGGCGGCCGTGAGTTCGAGGGGCACCAGGGCAGCGGCAGCGCGGGAAGCGTGGCCTCGGGCCGGGTGTCCTACACGCTGGGCCTGGAGGGACCGGCGGTGACCGTCGACACGGCGTGCTCCTCCTCCCTGGTGGCGATGCACCTGGCCGCGCAGGCGCTGCGCAGCGGTGAGTGCACGCTGGCCCTGGCCGGCGGCGTCACCGTGATGTCCACCCCGGCGACGTTCGTCGAGTTCTCCCGGCAGCGCGGCCTGGCCGCCGACGGCCGCAGCAAGGCCTTCGCCGAGGCGGCGGACGGCGTCGGCTGGGGCGAGGGCATCGGCATGGTGGTGCTGGAGCGCCTGTCGGACGCCCGTCGCAACGGGCACCGCGTCCTTGCCGTTCTGCGGGGGAGCGCCGTCAACCAGGACGGTGCGTCCAACGGCCTCACCGCGCCGAACGGCCCGTCGCAGCAGCGGGTGATCCGGCAGGCCCTCGCGAGCGCCGGGCTGTCGACCGCCGACGTCGACGCCGTCGAGGCGCACGGCACGGGCACGACGCTGGGCGACCCGATCGAGGCACAGGCGCTCCTGGCGACGTACGGGCAGGACCGTGACGTCCCGCTGCTGCTCGGCTCGATCAAGTCGAACATCGGCCATTCCCAGGCCGCGGCCGGCGTCGCCGGTGTGATCAAGATGGTGCTGGCGATGCAGCACGGAGTGCTCCCGCAGTCCCTGCACATCGACTCGCCCTCCACCCATGTCGACTGGACGGCCGGCGCCGTCGAGCTGCTCACCGAGCGCACCGACTGGCCGGCCACCGACCACCCGCGCCGCGCGGGCGTGTCGTCCTTCGGGATCAGCGGCACCAACGCGCACGTCATCCTGGAACTGCCCGCATCGGGGGAGACGGAGGACCGGGCGGCCCCCGGCCTGGTGCCGTGGGTGGTGTCCGCCAAGTCGGAGGCGGCGCTGGACGCGCAGCTCGTGCGGCTCACGGACGCCGACGAGCTCCGCGCCGCCGACGTGGCGTTCACCCTGGCCGGACGGTCGGCGCTGCCGCACCGCACCGTGCTCGTGGACGGCGTGGAAGTGGCCCGGGGGGTCGCGGCCGACGGCAGGACGGCGTTCCTGTTCTCCGGACAGGGCTCGCAACGGCTCGGCATGGGGCGGGAGTTGTACGAACGGTTCCCGCTGTTCGCCCGGGCCTTCGACGAGGTGTGCGAGGCGCTGGAGCTTCCGCTTCGGGACGTCGTGTGGGGTTCGGACGCGGAGCTGCTGAGCCAGACCGCTTACGCCCAGGCCGGTTTGTTCGCCGTCGAGGTGGCGCTCTACCGGCTCGTCGAATCGCTGGGCGTCCGTGCGGAGTTCGTGGCCGGGCACTCGATCGGTGAGGTGGCCGCGGCGCACGTGGCCGGGGTGTTCTCGCTGGCGGACGCCTGCGCGCTGGTGGCTGCTCGCGGCCGGCTGATGCAGGCGCTGCCGGAAGGCGGCGCGATGCTGGCCGTGCAGGCGACGGAGGACGAAGTCCTGCCGCTGCTCGGCGAGTTCGTGTCGATCGCGGCCGTCAACGGTCCGCGCTCGATCGTGGTCTCGGGCGCGGAAGACGCCGTCGCGGCGGTCGAGGCGCACTTCGCCGACCGCCGGACCACGCGGCTGCGGGTGTCCCACGCGTTCCACTCGCCGCTGATGGACCCGATGCTGGAGGACTTCCGTACGGTCCTCAACGGGCTGACGTACCAAGCCCCTTCGATTCCCGTCGTCTCCAACCTCACCGGTGAACTGGGTGCGGATCTGTGCGCCCCCGACTACTGGGTGCGCCACGTCCGCGAGGCCGTCCGCTTCGCCGACGGCATCCGGACCCTCCACGAGGCCGGCGTCCGCCGCTATCTCGAACTCGGCCCCGACGCCGTCCTCACCGCCCTCACCGCGGGCGCGCTGCCCGAGGACGCCGACACCGTGGCCACCCCGGCGCTCCGCAAGGACCGCCCCGAGGAGGCGAGCCTCCTCCGGGCCCTCGCAGGCCTGCACGTCCACGGCGTGAAGGTCGACTGGCGGGCCCTGCTCGCCGGAGCGGGCCGGCACCTCGCCGAGCTCCCGACCTACCCGTTCGAGCACCGGGACTACTGGCCGACCGGCCTGGCCGGCGGCCGGGGCGCCGAGTCCGCCGGGCTCAGGAACGCCGAACACCCGCTGCTCACCGGCTCGCTGGAGCTGGCGGACAGCGACGGCCTCCTGTTCACCGGCCGGCTGTCGGTGCGCTCCCACCCGTGGGCGGCGGACCACGTCGTCATGGGCTCGGTCCTGGTGCCGGGCACGGCGCTGGTCGAGCTGGCCGTGCGCGCGGGCGACGAGGTCGGTTGCGACGTCGTCGAGGAGCTGACGCTCGCCGCGCCGCTGGTCCTCCCGGGGACGGCCGCCGTGCAGCTCCAGGTCGCCGTCGGGGCGCCGGACGACGCGGGCCGCCGGCCTGTGACCGTCCACTCCCGGCCCGGCTCGGGCGGCCCGCACCCGTGGACCCTGCACGCCGGCGGTGTGCTGGGCACGGGGACGGGCACGGCACCGACGGCGTTCGACGCCTCCGTGTGGCCGCCGGCGGGCGCCGAGCAGGTCGACCTGACCGGCCTCTACGACGGCCTGGCGGACGCCGGGTTCGGGTACGGCCCGGCGTTCCAGGGCCTCCGGGCGGTCTGGCGCCGCGGCGACGAGCTCTTCGCGGACGTCGCCCTGCCCGAGGGCGTCGAGGGCGGCGCCTACGGCCTGCACCCGGCCCTGTTCGACGCCTGCCTGCACACGCTCGCCGTGGGCGGCACTCCTGGGGAGGGCGGCGCCGGGGTGCCGTTCGCGTGGGAGGACGTCGCGCTGCACGCCTCCGGGGCGTCCGCGCTGCGGGTCCGGCTGGCGCCGTCGGCGTCCGGTGGGCTGGCGTTGGCCGCGGCCGACGCGCACGGCCGGCCGGTCGCGTCGGTGGGCTCGCTCACCGTCCGGCCGATCGCCGCCGAGCAGCTCGGCGCGGGGGCCCGCCCGGCGGGCCACGACGCGCTGTTCCGCGTCGACTGGGTGCCGGTGCGGACACCCGCCGCCACGGACGTGGCGTTCGTCGCCGTCGAGCCGACCGCGCAGGCGCTGGCCGGGCTCGCCGCACGGTCCGACGTGCCGCCGGTGGTGCTGGCCGAACTCCCGGGCGGCGGAGCCAAGTCGGTGCACGCCCGGGTGACCGCCGTCCTGGAAACGGTCCAGACGTGGCTCGCACAGGAGGCCTTCGCCGCCTCGCGGCTGGTGTTCGTCACCCGGGGCGCGGTGTCCGGCGCCGACCTCGCCGGTGCGGCGGCCTGGGGCCTCGTCCGCTCGGCGGCCTCGGAGGAGCCCGGCCGGTTCGGCCTGCTCGACCTGGGCACCGCCGAGACGGAGCTCCTGCCCGCCGTCCTCACCGTCGACGAGCCGCAACTGTTGCTCCGGGAGGGCGAGTTGTTCGCCGCCCGGCTGGCTCGGGAGGAGCGTGCGGCGGAGGCCCCGAGCTGGCCCACCGAGGGCACGGTGCTGATCACCGGCGGCACCGGCGGCCTGGGCCGCCTGGTGGCCCGCCACCTCGCCGCCGAGCACGGCGTGCGCGGCCTGCTCCTCGTCAGCCGCAGCGGCGCCGCCGCCGACGGCGTGGCCGAACTGGTCGCCGAACTGGCCGACCTCGGCGCCGAGACGGCCGTCGAGGCCTGCGACGTCGCCGACGAGGCGGCTGTCGCCGGGCTGTTCGCCCGCCACGACGTCCGCGCGGTCGTGCACACCGCGGGCGTCCTGGACGACGGGACGATCGGCGCGCTCACGCCCGAGCGGGTCAGCGCCGTCCTGCGCCCGAAGGCGGACGCGGCGTGGAACCTCCACCGGGCCGCCGAAGGTGTCGAGGCCTTCGTCCTGTTCTCCTCGGCGGCCGGCACGCTCGGCAACCCCGGCCAGGGCAACTACGCGGCCGCCAACGCCTTCCTGGACGCACTCGCCCGCCACCGCCACTCCCTCGGGCTGCCTGCCGTCTCCCTGGCCTGGGGCCCGTGGACCGGCACCGGCGGCATGACCGGCACCCTCACCGAGGCCGAGGCCGAACGGCTGGCCCGGGCCGGTATGCCGCCGCTCACGCCGGAACTGGGCCTCGCGCTGTTCGACGCGACCACGGCCGGGACGGCACCCGCCGTCCTGCCGCTGCGCCTCGACCCGGCCGCCCTGAGCCGGCGCGGCGAGATCCCCCCGCTCCTGCGTGGCCTGGTGCGCGCTCCGGTGCGCCGGGGCGCGGCCGCGGGCGGCGGCGCCGGGTTCCTCCGGCAGCTGACCGAACTGCCGGGCGCGGAACGGCAGGAGGTGTTGCTGAACGCGGTCCGACAGCAGGTGGCCGCGGTCCTCGGCCACACCGAGGCCTCCGGCGTCGACCCGCAGCGGGCCTTCCAGGACCTCGGGCTGGACTCCCTGACGGCCGTCGAACTGCGCAACCGCCTGGGCTCGCTGGTGGGCCTGCGGCTGCCGGCCACCCTGGTCTTCGACCACCCGACGGTGGCGGAGTTGGTGGAGCACCTCTTCGACCGGCTCGGCCTGGCGCCCGAGCCCACCGTCGGACCGGCGGCGCTGCTGGCCGAACTCGACCGGATCGAGCTGGCGTTCGGAACGGTCGAGGTGAACGGATCGGCCGAGGAGCTGTTCGACCAGGTGGCCGCCCGCCTGGAGGTGCTGCGCTCGAAGTGGCTCGCCGCCCGCGGCGCCGCCGCCGACGGGCCCACGGGCTCCGGGGCCTTCGACTTCGAGTCCGCCTCGGACGACGAGATGTTCGACCTCCTGGACCACGAGCTGGGCCTGTCCGACTGACCCGATCCGGCCCTCCACCCGTCGCGGGAGCCCAGCCCTGGGCCCCCGCGACGGGTCTTCGTGCCCGCGACGCTCCCGCACGCACCCCCGACCGGTCACCAGTTCTGGAAGGTCACCTAGCCGTTCCGGGCGCACAGTGGGCGGCATCGTGCGGCGGAGGGCGTCGTACCAGGGGCCGGGAGGCAAGGGATGGGAACGACGCTGCTCGGGGAGCTGCTCGACGACGCGGTGCTGGCGCTGGAGGTCACGGCGGGCGCCGCGGCCCGGCGGGAGGCGGAGGAGCTGGCGGCCCGGGTGCTCGGGGACGGACCGGCCGGACTGGACCGGGAGCGGGTGCTCGACGGCAGAGCCGTCCGGCGGCTGCGTGACCTGGTGGGCAGAAGGGCCGAAGGGGTGCCGCTGGGCCACCTGACCGGGCGCGCCGAGTTCGCCGGCCTGGAACTCGTGGTCGGGCCGGGCGTGTTCGTGCCCCGGGTGCACAGTGAGCTGGTGCTGGCGGCCGGTCGGGAGAGCGTCGAAGGGGTCGCCGGGCCGACGGTGGTGGACCTGTGCGCCGGCTCCGGAGCGATCGGTCTGGCCCTGGCACACCACCGGCCGGACGCCCGGGTGCACGCGGTCGAGTTCGATCCGGTCGCCGCGGACTTCGCCCGCCGCAACGCCGCCCGGCGGGCCGCGCTCGGGGACACCGCGATCACGGTGCACGAGGGCGGGGCCGTCCGGGCGGGCGCACTGACCGGGTTGGCCGGCGAGGCGGACCTCGTGCTCGCCAACCCGCCGTTCATGCCGGACACGGCCGAGGTGCCGGACGAGTTCGGCCGCTTCCAGCCCCGGCAGGCCGTGTTCGGCGGGGCCGACGGCCTGCGCGTCGTCCGGCAGGTGGTGGAGGCGGCCGCCGGGCTGTTGCGGCCGGGCGGTGCGCTGGTGGTCGAGCACGGCCACCTGCACGGCGCGACGGTGCCCGCGCTGCTGCGGGAGTCCGGGTGGTTCGCGCAGGTGTCCTGCCGCCCGGACCACGAGGGCTGGCCGCTGTACTCGTCGGCGGTCCGGACGACGTCCTGACACGCCGACGGCCGGGCCCCTTCCGCACCGAAACGCGGAAGGGGCCCGGCCGGTGGCGTCCCCGGTTCAGCGCGGCGTCAGCGGCCGGCGGAAGCCGAGCGCCGCGAGCCACCCGCCGATCCCTGCCACCGCGGCGCCGAGCAGCAGCGCCGGGACGGCGCTGCCCGTGCCGGGCAGGCCGAGCGCCAGGGCGCGCGTCGTGTCGATCGCGTAGGTGAGCGGATTGACGTGGGCGACAGCGGCGAGCCAGCCCGGCAGGTCGGCGGTCGGGACGTAGGCGCTGGAGGCGAACATCAGCGGGAGCACGGCGATGATCGCCAGGTTCTGGATCGGCTCGGCCCGTCGGAGCCAGGCCGCCGCGGCGATGAACAGCCAGCCGATCGCCCAGCTCATGAAGAGGGTCAGCCCGATCGAGCCGGCGATCGCGCCGACGCCGCCGCGCGGGGAGTAGCCGAGCACGGTGGTGCCGAGCAGCAGGATCACCCCGGCCTGGACGGCCGCGCGCACCAGGGTGGTGAGGCTGCGGGCGACCAGGAGCGAGCTCGGCGCGACGGGCAGGCAGCGCAGCCGGGCGACGATGCCGTTCTGCAGGTCCTCGACCAGCCCGACGCCGGACTGGACGGCGGACTGCACGGCGTTGTCCACCAGGACGGCCGGCAGGACGAAGTCCAGGTAGGTGACGTCCGGCGGGAAGTGCGGCGGCAGTCCCATCCGGCTGAAGACCTGGGACAGCACCACGAGCGTGATGACGGGCTGGAGCAGGCCGAAGAGCAGGACGGCGGGATCCGTGACGAGCGCGCGCAGCGACCGTCCGGTGAGGATGCGGATCTGGGCGGGCCGCGAGCTTCCGCGCCAGGCGGGCGGGGCGGGTGTCCCGGCGCGGGGCGGTCGGCCGGTGTCGAGCGTGGTGGTCACCGAGAGGGTCCTTCCGGGCGGTCGCTGCGGTGGGCCAGGGCGAGGTAGACGTCCTCCAGGCCGGGTTCGCCGAAGGTGAGTTCGGCGGCCTCGACCCCGACCGCGTCGAGGGCCCGGACCACGGCCGCGATCTCGCGGGTGGCCTCGATCGGGACGACCAGGGCGGTGCCCTCACGGCCCGGGACGGGTGCCAGCCCGGCCCGGCGCAGCGACTCGGCGGCCCGCTCCGGGTCTTCGGATCCGCCGCCGTCGAGGACGACGGTGACGGTGCGCCGGCCCACCCGGGCCTTGAGCTCGGCGGGGGTGCCGGCGGCGACGACGGTGCCGCCGGAGAGCACCGTGACGGAGTCGGCGAGCCGGTCGGCCTCGTCGAGGTACTGGGTGGTGAGCAGCACGGTGGTCCCGTCGGCGACCAGTCCCTCGACGATCTCCCACAGGCCGAGCCGGCTCACCGGGTCGAGGCCGGTGGTGGGTTCGTCGAGGAACACCGCCTCGGGCCGTCCGACCAGGCCGGCGGCCAGGTCGAGGCGACGGCGCAGCCCTCCGGAGTAGCCGCGGGCCGGTCGGTCGGCCACCTGGCCGAGATCGAACAGTTCGAGCAGCTCCTCGGCCCGGGCCCGGGCGGCCCGGCGGCCGGCCCCGAGCAGTCGGGCGAGCAGGAGCAGGTTGTCCCGGCCGCTGAGCCGTCCGTCCACCGTGGCGTACTGGCCGGTGAGGCCGATCCGGCGGCGGACCTCCGCGGGCCGGTCACCGACGTCGTACCCCGAGACCGAGGCCCGGCCGGAGGTGGGGGACAGGGCGGTGGTGAGGATGTTCACCAGGGTGGTCTTGCCGGCGCCGTTGTGGCCGAGCAGGGCCAGCACGCTGCCGCGGGGGACGGCGAGGCTGACCGCGTCGAGCGCGCGGACGGTGCCGAAGGTCATGCTGACGTCGACCGCCTCGATCACGAGGTCGTGGTCGGCTGCGGGGGGCGGGTACGGGGGAGTGCGGGCGGTCATGGCGTGCTTTCGCTAGGCGGGCGGGTCAGTCGAGCGCGTCCATCAGGCGGAACAGGTCCTCGTCGGTGGCGGTGCCGAGGTCCGGCGCGGACGTGGGTCCGGAGCCGGCTCCGGATCCGACCGGGCCGCCGCGTCGGGCGAGGTCACGCAGCCGGCCGGCGGTGGCCGGGTCGAGGCCCGGGCCGGCGGCGAGCAGTTCGGCCAGTCGGTCGACCAGTTCGGCAGCGGTGGCCGGCCGGGCGGCCGCACCGTCTCGGCCGAGGCGGGCGCCGAGCGCGCGGGCCACGGCCTCCGGCGTCGGATGGTCGAAGACCAGGGTCGCGGGGAGTTCGGCGCCGGTGGCCGCGGCGAGCCGGTCGCGCAGTTCGACCGCCTTGACGGAGTCGACTCCGAGGTCCTTGAAGGACTGGGCTGTGCCCAGTTCGGCGGCGGTCCGCCCGAGCACGGCCGCGGTCTCGGTGAGCACGAGTTCGCGCAGGACGCCGTCGTGTCCGCCGGTCCCGGCCGGGGCGAGCACCGGGGACGGTTCGTCGCCGGGGGAGGGTGGCGCGGACACGGATGCCTGGGCGGCCAGCCAGTACGTCCGCCGCTGGAACGCGTACGTCGGCAGCGACACCGGCCGGGCGCCGGGCAGGACGGCGTCCCAGTCGACCGGCACACCGTGCAGGTGCAGCGCCGTGGCGGTGGCGAGCACCCCTCGGGTCTCGTCCGCGGCCCCGGTGGCGATCACGGCGGTGGAGCCACTCGCCGCGGCGAGGCATTCCGCGACCATCGGCGCGAGCGCGGAGGCAGGGCCGAGTTCCAGGTAGGCGTCGACCCGTTCCCCGCGCAGCCGTTCGACGGTGTCCCGGAACCGGACCGGCTCGCGGGCCTGCCGGATCCAGTGGCCGGGGTCGCGGGCCTCGTCCTCGGTCAGCGGTCGGCCGGTGACGGCGGAGACCAGGGGGAGGGTGGGCGCGCCGAAGGACAGGCCGTCGAGCACCTCACGGAACTCCGCCAGCATCGGGTCCAGCAGCGGCGAGTGGAACGCGTGCGAGACGCGCAGCCGGGTCGTCCTGCGGTCCGAGAAGTGGTCCCCGATCGCCTCGACCGCTTCCGCCGTACCCGAGACGACCACCGACGAGGGGCCGTTCACCGCCGCGAGCGAGACGAACTCGTCGAGCAGCGGGCGGACTTCGTCCTCGGTGGCCCGGACGGCGAGCATCGCGCCACCGGCGGGGAGGGCCTGCATCAGCCGGCCCCGGGCGGCGACCAGCGTGCAGGCGTCGGCCAGCGACAGCACCCCGGCCACGTGGGCGGCGGCGATCTCGCCGACCGAGTGCCCGGCCAGCAGGTCCGGACGCACGCCCCAGGAGCCCAGCAGGCGGTGCAGCGCGACCTCGTGGGCGAACAGCGCGGGCTGGGCGAACTCCGTCCGGTCGAGGAGCTCCGGCGCTTCCCACAGGGCGGAACGCAGCGGTCGCGGCAGCAGCGGGTCGAGCTCCGCGCACACCTCCTTCAGGGCGGCCGCGAACTCCGGGAAGGCCCGGGCGAGTTCACGCCCCATCCCGGGGCGCTGGCTGCCCTGTCCGGCGAACAGGAAGGCGAGCCGCCCGCCGCCGCCGCGTCGGCCCGTCACCGGCGTGACCGAGGTGGGCTCCCCGGCGGCGAACCGCCGCAGCGCGGTGACGAGTTCGCCGTGCTCGGCGGCGACCAGCACGGCCCGGTGGCCGTGGACGGCGCGGGTGGTGGCCAGTGCGTGGGCGAGGTCGGGCAGGGCGTGCTCCGGGCGGGCGGCGGCGTGCTCGGCCAGCCGCCCTGCCTGGGCCCGCAGCGCGGACTCGCTGCGGGCGGAGAGTGCGAACGGCACCGGCCCGGTCCCGCGCGGGGCGCCGCCGTCGGGCTCGGCCGGCGCGGGCGCCTCCTCCAGCACCACGTGCGCGTTGGTTCCGCTGATCCCGAACGAGGAGACCCCGGCCCGCCGCACCCGGCCGGCCTCGTGGGGCCACGGGCGGGCCTCGGTGAGCAGCCGGACCGCGCCGGAGGACCAGTCCACCCGGGCCGTGGGCGCGGTGACGTGCAGGGTGCGGGGCAGCAGCCCGTGCCGCAGCGCCTGCACCGTCTTGATCACCCCGGCCACGCCGGCCGCCGCCTGGGTGTGGCCGAGGTTGGACTTCAGGGACCCGAGCCAGAGCGGCCGCTCCGCGGGCCGCCGGCCGGCGTGCACGGCCAGCAGGGCCTGTGCCTCGATCGGGTCGCCCAGGGCCGTTCCGGTGCCGTGGGCCTCGACGGCGTCCACGTCGGCGGGGTCGAGCCGGGCGTCGGCGAGGGCGTGCCGGATCACCCGTTGCTGCGCCGGGCCGTTGGGTGCGGTGATGCCGTTGGAGGCACCGTCCTGATTGACGGCCGAGCCCCGGACGAGGGCGAGCACCTGGTGCCCGTGGCGGCGTGCGTCGCTCAGCCGCTCCAGCACGAGCAGGCCCACCCCCTCGGCCCAGACGGCGCCGTCCGCGTCGTCCGAGAACGCCTTGCAGCGCCCGTCGGCGGCCAGCCCGCGCAACCTGGAGAACTCGACGAACGACGCCGGTGTGGCCATCACGGCGACGCCGCCGGCCAGGGCGAGCGAGGACTCGCCGGAACGCAGCGAGCGGGCGGCCAGGTGCAGGGCCACCAGCGAGGACGAGCAGGCGGTGTCCACGGTGAGGGCCGGGCCCTGGAGCCCGAGGACGTACGAGATCCGTCCGGACAGCGCGCTGCCGGCGGTGCCGATCCCGAGCAGGCCCTCCAGCTCTGCCGGGGCGCCGGATCCCGAACGGGCGCCGTAGTCGTGGTACATCGCGCCGGTGAACACCCCGGTGCGGCTGCCGCGCAGGGTGGTCGGGTCGATCCGGGCGTGTTCCAGCGCCTCCCAGGCGGTCTCCAGCAGCAGGCGTTGCTGTGGGTCGGCGGCCAGGGCCTCGCGCGGTGAGAAGCCGAAGAACCCGGCGTCGAACCGTCCGGCGTCGGGCAGGAAGCCGCCCCGGCGCACATACGAGGTGCCGGGGTGGTCCGGGTCCTCGTGGAACAGGCCCTCGACGTCCCAGCCGCGGTCGTCGGGAAAGGCCGAGTCGGTGTGGGTGCCGTCGGTGAGGAGCGTCCACAGGTCGTCGGGGGAGGCGACGCCGCCGGGCAGCCGGCAGGCCATGCCGACGATCGCCACCGGCTCGTCGGAGGCGGCGTGCGGCTGCTGGTCGGGCCGGTCCGCGGCCGAGCCCGAGAGCAGGAGCGCGACGGCGGCCGGGGTGGGGTGGTCGAAGCCGAGGCTCACCGGCAGCGGCCGCCCGGTGGCCTCCACCAGCAGGTTGCGCAGTCGGATGGTGCGCACCGAGTCGAGTCCGTAGGCGCGGAACGCGGTGTCCGCGCCGATCGGCTCGTCCTGCGTCCTGCGGCCCGTCACCTCGGCCGCGCAACCGCGTACGAGGTCCAGCGCGTCGCCGTAGTCGAGCGGGGCCGGGGGCGCCGACGCCGACGATGCCGATGCCGATGCCGAAGGCTGGGCGACCAGTTCCTCCAGCGCCCGCCGGTGGAGCTTGCCGGCCGGGGTGCGCGGCAGTTCGGCGACGGTCACCAGCTCCAGCGGGATCTTGTACTCGGCGATCTCCCGGGCCTTCAGGAAGCCGGTCACCGCCCGCAGGCCGATGCCCGGGTCGGCCCGGCGGGTGAGGACCAGGCACGGGTACTCGCCGAGGCGTTCGTCCGGCCGGCCGACGACGGCGAGCGGACCGATGCCGGGCATCGCGGCCAGCTCGTCCTGGATCTCGGTGGCGTCGAACTTCCGCCCGCCCACGTTGATCAGCTCGGCCGACCGGCCGTGGAAGGAGAGCCGGCCCTCCGCGTCGAGGCTCGCCCGGTCGCCGGTGCGCAGCCAGCCGTCCGCCGTGATCGCGGCGCGGGTCAGTTCCGGCTCCCGGTAGTAGCCGCGGAACATGCTCGAGCTGCGGTACTGGAGTTCGCCGGCCTCGCCGGGGGGCAGCCGTCGTCCGTCCTCACCGACGATCCGCACCCGCGCGCCGCTGGTCGGCCGTCCGACGCCGCGGGGTGCGGCCCCGTCCGGGTCGACCGGGGAGGTCCGGGTGCCGGTGCCCAGTTCGGACATGCCCCAGACCACCACCAGCTCGCCGCCGAGCGTCGCCCGTACGGCCGCCGCCAGCGCGGCGGGGATCGCCGCCCCGGCGGTGCGCACCTGCTGCGGCCGGAAGCCGGGCTGCTGCCCGCTGCGCTCCAGCGCGCCGAGGACGTCGTGCAGCTGCGCGGGGACGGCGAAGACGGCGCTGGGCGCGGTGCGCCGGGCCAGGGCCAGGAAGCCTTCGGGGTCCCAGCCGCGCAGCAGGACCTGTGGGCAGGCCCGGAACAGCGCGGTGTGCAGGGACTGCAGGCCGAACAGGTGGGTGAGCGGGCAGGCCGTCAGGACGGCGCCGGCGAAGGCCGCGCCGCCCTCCTCGGCGACGGGGGCGGTGTTGGAGAGCAGCCCGTCGTGGCTGTGCAGGCAGATCTTGGGCCGGGCCGAGGTGGTGCCGGAGGACGGGATCAGGACCAGCGGCTGGTCCGGCCGGACCTCGACCGGGTGCGGTTCCCGGCCCGCGTGATCGGCCGTCGTCCGGGCCAGCGAGCGGACCCCGGGCGGCAGCCCGTCCGGATCCCCCGCGACCAGCACCGCCCGCAGCGACGGTACGGCCGCCGACAGCGCGGGGGCGGTGCCCGCCGCCTCCGGCGCGAGCAGGGCCACCACCGGGTCCACCCGGCCCAGCAGCGCCCGTACGTCGGCGGCGCCGTACCCGGCGTGCACCGGCAGCATGACCGCGCCGACGGTGGCCACGGCCAGGTGGGCGGTCGGGTACTCCCAGCGGTTCGGCAGCTGGACCGCGACCACGTCACCCGGGCCCACGCCCAGCTCCTGGAGCGCCCGGGCCAGCGACGCCACCTCCGCGTGCCACTGGCGCCAGGTCAGTTCGCGATCGCCGTCGACCAGTGCGACGGCGTCGGGGGCGCGCCGGACGGCCGCCGCGAACACCCCGGGCAGGGTGTGACCGCCCAGCGCGCCGGGTGTCCCGGCGGCCGGATCGATCGCGTAGTCATCGCTGTGGACGGACACCTTCACTCCCGGGGTCGGTGCGGGTTGCGGCTGTCATCCTCGGCCGACGGCCGCCGGGAAAGACCTAGAGAGTCAGTGCGGTCGCGCGGCGGAGTGCGGGACGGCCGGTCGCTGCTCGGGGAACGAGGTGCCCAGCAGCGCCAGCAGCGGGCGGGACTTCACCACGGTCTCGTCGAACTCGGCCTCGGCGTCGGAGAGGGCGATGATCGCGCCGCCCACCCCGTAGCGCAGCCGCCCTTCGGCCACCACGGCGGTGCGGATGACGATGCTCAGATCGGCTGCTCCGGTCAGTGAGAAGTAGCCGATCGCGCCCGAGTAGATGCCCCGCGGGCCGTTCTCCAGGCGGTCGATGATCTGCATGGTGCGGATCTTGGGCGTGCCCGTCATCGAGCCGCCGGGGAAGGCCGACCGCACGCCGTCGACCGTGCTGCACCCGGGGCGCAGCCGCGCCCGTACGGTGCTGACCAGCTGGTGGACGGTGGCGTACGTCTCGACGTCGAAGAGCGGCTCGGCGACGACGGATCCGGTCTCCGCGCACCGGCCGAGGTCGTGCCGGACGAGGTCGACGACCATGAGGTTCTCGGCCCGGTCCTTCTCGCTGGTCGCCAGGTCGGCGACCAGCAGGGTGTCCTCCTGCGGGGTGGCGCCGCGCGGGCGGGTGCCCTTGATCGGTTTGGACTCCATCACGCCGTCCGGCCCGATCCGCAGGAAGCGCTCGGGGGAGGAGCTGAGCACGGACAGTCCGCCGAAGTCCAGGAAGGCGGCGAACGGCGCCGGGCTGATCCGCCGCAGGGCGCGGTAGGCCTGCCAGGGGTCGAACGCGGCCGGGGCGTCGATCATGTTGGTGAGGCAGACCTCGTAGGTCTCACCCGCGCCGATCTCGTCCTGGCAGGCGTCGATGAGCTTGAGGTAGGCCTCCCGGGGGTGGCGCAGCCGCAGGCCGGCGGGAAGGTCGGGCGGGTTGTGGTCCGGCGGGTCGGTGCGGGGCGCCGGCGCGGTGAGCCGGGCGGCGGTGTCCCGCAGCCAGGCCCTGGCGGGGCCTTCCACGCCGTCCTCGGCCAGGGCGAGCAGGTGGGCGGTTCCGGTGCGGTGGTCGAGGACGACCGCCCGGTCGGCGAACACCATGACGGCGTCGGGGTCGGGTGACCGGTGGGCGCGGTCGCCGCCGCACTCGGCCTTGAGTTCGTAGCCGAGGCAGCCGACCCAGCCGAGTGCGAAGTCGAAGGGCAGCTCGGGCACCTCCACGCGCAGCGAGCGCAGGTCCGCGTCGAGCCAGCGCAGGAACTCTCCTTCCAGCACCTGGGTGCCGCCCCCGGCCGTCACCGTGACGGTCCCCCGGGAGACGTCCGCGCTCGCCACCCGGGCGAGTGGACCGGAAGCGTCGCCCACGACGGAGACCTGGCCGAGCCGCCCGCCGGGGAGGCTGCTGTCCAGCCAGAACGGGTGGCTGCCGGTGCGGAAGAGCCGGTCGAAGACGGTCTCGGCTTCCCACCGGGTGTCGATCTTCCGGGCCAGGACGGTCAGTTGCCGGGTGGCCGGCCGTGGCGTGGGGGCGAACCGCCCGCCGGGCCGCGGAGCGGCGGGGCCGCGCCGACGACCGCGGCGCTGCGCGTGGTTGGACTGTTCGGCGATGTCCCGGAAGTTCGCGAGCAGCCGGTGCCCGGCCTCGGTGCCGATCGACTCGGGGTGGAACTGTACGCCCCACAGTGGGAGTTCGCGGTGGCGCAGGGCCATCACCACGCCGTCGTCGGTCGCCCAGGCGATCGGTTCCAGCGCGGGGGAGAGGCTGGTGACCGCGAGCGAGTGGTAGCGGACGACCTCCAGCGGATTGGGCAGGTGACGGAACAGCCCGGTGCCGGTGTGCCGCACGTCCGAGGTGCGCCCGTGCCGGGGCTCGGGCGCCCGGCCGACGGCGGCGCCGTGGGCGAGGGCGAGACCCTGGTGGCCGAGGCACACGCCGAGGACGGGCAGCCGGCCCTCGCGGGCGATCCCGGCGCAGTGGCCGAAGTCGGCGGGGTTGTGCGGGGTGCCGGGGCCCGGGGAGAGGACGACGGCGTCGAAGTCGTCGAGCAGCTCGGGCCGGAAGGACGGGTCGTCGTTGCGGATGACCTCCGGCTCCCGCCCGTTGACCTCGGCGAGGTAGTGGAACAGGTTGTAGGTGAACGAGTCGTAGTTGTCGACCAGGAGAGTGCGCATCAGTGGTCCTTGTCCTGCCGGCGCCGCCGGGCGGGGCCGGCGGCGGCTCAAGGGCGGTTCGGCCGCCGGTTGTTCAGCGGAGCGCGGCGAGTTCGGAGGTGATCTCCCGCAGGACCGCCGCCTGCTGCTCGGCCAGGAAGAAGTGCCCCCCGGGGAGGACCTGGAGCCGGAAGGCACCGCTGGTGTGGTCCTGCCAGGCGCGGGCCTCGGCGACGGTGGTCCGGGGGTCGGCGTCCCCGGTGAGCGCGGTGATCGGGCAGCCGAGGACGCGCTCCGGTCCGCAGGTGTAGCGTTCGACGGCGCGGTAGTCGGCCCGGATCGCGGGCATCGCCATGCGCAGGATCTCCTCGTCACCGAGCAGGTGGGCGCTGGTGCCGTTGAGCAGCTTGAGTTCGGCGATGACGCCCTCGTCGTCCCGCTGGTGCACGGTCTCGGTCCGGGTGGTGGACGGCGCCCGGCGGCCGGAGGCGATGACGGCCCCGGGTGCGTGGGTGCCCTTCCGTTCGAGCCGCCAGGCGGTCTCGAAGGCGAGGACGGCACCCATGCTGTGGCCGAAGAAGACGGTGGGGCGCTCGTCCAGGGTGAGCAGTTCGTCGGTGATCCGGTCGGCGAGGGTGTCGATGTCCTCGACGCACGGCTCCAGTCGGCGGTCCTGCCGCCCGGGGTACTGCAGGGCGATCACCTCGGCGCGAGCACCGAGGGCCGCGGAGACGGGGTGGTAGAAGCTGGCGGAGCCGCCGGCGTGCGGGAAGCACACCAGACGTACGGGGCGGTCGGCGCCCGGGTGGAAGCGGCGCAGCCACAGCGTGCTCGATGTGCCGGGACTGGTCATGGGGCGGGTCCTCTTTCGGTGCGGGATTCAGTCCCGGTGGACGGTGATGGCGCCGGACGGGCAGAGCGTGGCGGCCAGCCCGACCGCCTCCGGGTGTTCGTCGGTCGCGGCGGGGTCGAGCAGTTCGACCACGCCGTCCTGGTCCTGGTCGAAGACGGCGCCGGCGTTGAGCACGCACTGGCCCGCGCCGACGCAGCGTGCGGTGTCGACGGTGACGCGCATGGACATCTCTCCTGGGGCGGTGTCGGGGCGGGGCGGGCCGGGGCGGGCCGGTGTCGTGGGCGTCCGGCTGCTACCAGCGGACCGGCAGCGCGTGCAGGCCGCACAGCACGCCGTCGTACTTGAACGGCAGTTCCTCGGTCGGCACCGCCAGTCGCAGGCCCGGGATGCGCTCGAAGAGCCTGCGGTAGGCGATCTCCATCTCGATCCGGACGAGGTTCTGGCCCAGGCACTGGTGGACGCCGTAGCCGAACGCCACGTGGTGGCGCTCGGTGCGGGCCGGGTCGAAGGCGTGCGGGCAGGCGAAGGCCTGCTCGTCGTGGTTGGCCGCGGCCACCAGCGGGATGATGCCCTCGCCGGCCCGGATCAGCCGGCCGGCGATCTCGACGTCCTCGGTCGCGACCCGCAGGGACACCAGGTCGGCCACCGAGTGGAAGCGCAGCGTCTCCTCCACGACCCGGTCGTCCCCGATCCACCGGGGGTTGTCCAGCAGGGTGAGCACGCCGAGCGCGATGTTGTTGGCGGTGGTCTCGTGCCCGGCGATGAGCAGCAGCATCAGCACCCCGGACATCTCCTGGGGCTCGATCGCGCCGGTCGCCAGCAGCCGGCTGATCAGGTCGTCACCGGGCCACTTCTGCTTGATGGCGACCAACCGGTTGATGTAGCGCAGCAGTTCGCGCGAGGCGGTGTCGCGCTGCGCCTCGGTGGAGGCGCGGATCGCCACCAGGGTGCGGGTGCGGGACTCGAAGAAGTCCCGGTCGACCGGGGGCACGCCGAGCAGCGCCGAGATGACCAGCGAGGGGACGGGCAGGGCGAAGTCGGCGACCAGGTCGGCCTCCGTCCCGGCGGCCAGCATGGCGTCGATGCACCGGTCCACGGTCTGCTCGACGGCGGGCCGCAGCTCCCGGACACGGCGGACGCTGAACTCGGGGATGAGCGCCTTGCGGAAACGGTCGTGCTCGGGCGAGTCCAGACCGACGAACCATCCGGGGATCTGCTCCTGGCGGGGCACGCCCATGGTCTGGCTGATGTTGGGGAAGCCCGGGTGGTCGGGGTTGGAGCTGATCCTGCGGTCGGTCAGGACGGCCCGGACGTCCTCGTGCCGGGTGACCAGCCACACCCGGTTCCCGTTGGGCAGGTGGCACACCACCAGGTCGCGCTGTTCGCGGTAGTCCTGGTAGCGGGGCGGCGGAAAGGCCTCGCCGGGCCTGCGCAGCGGGAACTCGACCACCCGCGGTTCGGCGCTCGTCATGTCGTCGGGTCTCCCTCGGGCGTGGTGCGCTTCAGGACGCGCCGTAGAACGCGCGGACCCGTTCGATCACGCGGTCCTGGTCGGTAGTGGTCAGGGCGGTGTAGGTGGGCAGGTAGAGGCCGTCGGCGGCGAAGCGGGTCGCCTTGAGGCCGGGCCAGGCCGGGTCGAGGTAGCCGGGCTGGCGGCTCATCGGCTGGAAGAACAGCCGGGTCTCGATACCCTCGCCGGTCAGGAACTCCCTTAGTTCGCCGCGGCGTTCGGCCCGCAGGTCGTACATCCACAGCACGTCCCGGGGTGGCATCACGGTGATCCCGGGGACGTCCTTGAGGCCCTGGTCGTAGCGTCGCTCGATCTCCTTGCGGGCCGCGAGGAACTCGTCCAGGCGTTCGGTCTGGGCGAGGGCGACGGCGGCCTGCATGGCCGTCATGCGGAAGTTGTAGGCGAGCTTCTTGTGCAGGAAGCTGTGGTCGGCGGTGAAGGCCATCGCCCGCAGGTGGGCGAGTTGGCCGGCCAGCCGGGGGTCGTCGGTGAGGCAGATGCCGCCCTCACCGGCCGTGATGATCTTGTTGGCGAACAGCGAGAAACAGGCGATGTCGCCGACCGGGCGGATGCCGTGGGCCTCGGAGGAGTCCTCCACGACCCGCAGGTTGTACTGGTGGGCGATCTCCATGACCGCCGCCATGTCACACCGCCGGCCGTAGACGTGCACCGGCATGATCGCCTTGGTGCGCGGGGTGATGCGCTCCTCGATCCGCGTCACGTCGATGTTCAGGTCGTCCGCGCAGTCGACGAACACCGGGGTGGCGCCGGTGTAGGTCACCGCCCAGGCACAGGCGATCATGGTGAACTCCGGCACGATGACCTCGTCGCCCGGCCCCACGCCGAGTGCGCGCAGGGCCAGCGTGAGGGCCGCGGTGCCCGAGGAGCAGGCGACGCCGTGGGCGGAGCCGTTGTAGTCGGCGAAGGCCTCCTCGAAGCGCCGGACGTACGGCCCCTGGGACGAGATCCAGCCGTCGCCGATCGTGCGGGTGACGTAGTCCAGCTCGCGCCCGTCCAGGCTCGGCCGGGACACGGGGATGGTGAAAGGCATGGGGTCCTCACTCTGTGACGGGCCGCCACGTGGCGGGTAGCCGCGTCGCGGGTCGGCCCGGGGACGGTGGGGTGGGTGATCAGGCCAGGGCCGGCAGGCCGAGCAGGAGGTCGGCCGCGGCGGTCCGGCCGCCGGCCGCGCGCTGCGCGGTGCCGATGCGTTCGGCGCGCTCACGGAAGGAGCGGTCCCCGAGGACGCGGCTGAGCTTGTCCACGACGTCGTCCGGGTCGAGGTCCTGGGGCCGGTCCAGGGTCAGGCTGATCCCGAAGTCCCGTCCGCGCACGGCCTGGTCGTAGCAGTCGACCCACAACGGCCGGATCACCAGCGGCTTCCCGAAGTACACGCCCTCGTGGAAGCCGTTGCCGCCGCCGTGGGTGAAGAACACCTCGACCCTGGGGTGGGCCAGCACGTCCAGCTGGGACGGCAGCCAGCTCTCGACCCGCAGGTTGCCCGGCAGTTCGTCGCGCGGCGGCAGGAGGTGCTGCTGCTCGGCCGGCAGCCGCCACAGCACCTGGTGCCGGCCGTCGAGGCGCCGCGCGACCTCCACCAGGTCGGCCACCTGCGGCCGGGTGAGCCGGGTGATCGTGCCGAAACCCATGTAGACCACGGAGGACTGGGCGTCCAGCCAGTCCATGACACCGGTCCCGTCCTCGGCCCGCGAGGCCTCCGGCAATGGTGGCACCATGGCCCCGACGAGCTCCACCTTCCCCGGGATCTCGAACGGATAGTCCAGCTCCCGCACGGAATTGCACAGCACCATTTCCGCACGATCGATCCGGGTCATCGGGCTGGGCTTCGGAAGGCCCAGCTCCTTGCGCAGCCGTGCGTCCTCGGAGAGCACCTTCCCCATCGCCGGGTGGAAGAACAGCGCGAGCGTGCGGAGCTTGAAGAGCCGGTTGCGCAGCCGTTGGCCGAAACCCATCGGGTAGGGCAGGCCGGAATGGGGAACGGGGAAATCCTTCGGAGTGTAGGAAGGCCCGAAAGGGCTGTGCGAGGTGAGCACATTGCTCGGCAGGAACGGGACGCTCAGGACGAACGGAATGCCCCGGGTCAGGGCCAGGTCGACCGCGAAGGCGCTGACGCAGTCGATGACCATCAGGGCCGGGTCGCACTTGTCCACCACGGTCGCGAGCCGGCGGTACTTCTCGGCCTGCAGGTCGGGTCGGTAGGACTGCCGGATCACCGCCTGGTGCGCCTTGAACCGGGACGGCTGGGTCACCTGGCGGTACACCTCGTCGCCCCAGCTGACCGCGGACAGCTCGGAGAAGACCTCCCCGAGGGAGGCGAACTCCACCGCCGACCGGTCGGCCAGGGCGCGCACGTCGGCGCGCCGGGGCTCGTCCGTGGCGAACCAGAGGTCGGGCACGCCCCGCCGGGCCAGCTCGCCGGCCAGCACCAGCAGGGGGTTGAGCAGACCGCTCTCCGGAAGGCTGACAAACAGGATCGGCCGTTGCGCGGCGCTCATCGGACTCCCTCGGGGCGGTTCGGCGGTCGGGACTGCACGCCACATTGGTCTCACGCCCGGCGCCGGGAATTCCTTAGTCCTCGGTCCGGCCGGTCCCGGCCGGACCCGGCCTCTCGGTCGATCGTCCCTTGTGTCCCGATTCGCCGGGAAGTCCCGGCCCGCGAAGGGGAGTCCATGATTCCTCCACGCGTTCCCCCCGACTGCTCCGCGGATACGGTAGTCGCACACCGGTTCCAGGGATCGGAGCGATCCCGGCCGGGGTGGTTCGGGTGCTTGAGAGCTTCTTGACGGGTCCCATATATTCCTAGTCGAGGGGCTTGACTACGATGGCTCACCGTCAGTCACAATTGCGGTACGTCCCAGGCAAAGGCGCCGGAATATCGGAATTGTCATCGAGCCTCTCCTCAGCATGCCCATGGAATCGGTACGCCCATGGAATTGGCCGGAAACGGGCGCCGGCCGCCGTTGACCGGTGTTCACCGGTGCCCGGGGTTCCGTGCGGGATTCACCGCGGCTCAGGCCGTCGGAGGAAGCGCCGGGATGTCCCGAGGAGATCAAACCGCACTCGTGCCTTGAAGGGATCCGACTTTCCGTGGCGACTTATGCAATCCAGGCCGATGCCGCACGGACCATCGAGCCCGACCGCGCCGTTGGCAGTGGCGCGGGATCACAGCACCACCCGCTGGCCGGGCAGCCCGGCCTGACCATGGCGCAGCTCGACCGGACCCTCACCATCCGGCAGGCCAACGAGGCCTTCTTCTGGCAGTTCGGGCGCTCCTCCACCGACCTCTGTGGCCGGACCTTCAGCGATCTCGTGCACCCGAGTGTCCAGCAGCCGCTGCTGCGTCAGTTCTCCGGCCTGATCGAGGGACGGCGCGACCGCTTCGCCACCGACGTCATAGCGGTCGGTCCGGACGAGGAGGCGTTCACCGTTCCGCTCACCGCCGTCATGGTGCGCGGTGGGCTCCCCGACGAGTCGTCGATCCTGGTGATGATGCCCGACGGACGTCCGGAGGCGGGCGGGTCCGAGGTCGTGGCCGGCCAGAAGAAGCTGCTGAGCGAGATCGACGCCAGGATCCTCGAAGGCATCGCCGCCGGCGTCTCGACCGTACCGCTCGCCGCGAAGCTCTACCTGAGCCGCCAGGGCGTCGAGTACCACGTGACCTGCCTGCTGCGGAAGTTGCGGGTGCCGAATCGCGCCGCCCTGGTCTCCCGGGCCTACTCCATGGGGGTCCTCAAGGTCGGGGTCTGGCCGCCGAAGGTCGTCGAGAGCTTCGTCAAGTAGCCATCCCCGCGCCTGCGTCCGGCGGGGGCGGACGGCCCCCGCCTGCCCCCGCCGGACGGCCCCCGCCCATCCGGGAGCGGCGGCCCGCGATCAGACGTCCCTCACCGGCGCCTACCGCGCCCGGAACGCCGCGGAAGGGTGTAGGCCATCACGACCTGCGCGGCGGCGTCGAGCAGCATTGCCACACGCCCCAGATCGCCGTGGAGACCCGCCAGATCCGGCGGAAGGCCGGCTCGCGCTCCCACAGCACGTCCCAGGAGGTGTCGTCGGAGCGGAACCGCCCCTCCAGCAGGGGGGCGGCTGCCGTGGAAGAGCAGCGGACGCCTGGCCCTGATCGAGACCAGGAACCAGAGCCCGGCCACGCCGGTCAGCCAGCCGTCCTTGGCCAGCAGCAACCGGGGGCTGCCGCCGATCAGCGCCGCCGCGATGCCGAGCAGCATGGTTCCGGCGACGAATCCGGCCATGCCCTCCAGGCTGCGGGTGCGCAGCCACTGCACCGCGGTGGTGACGGCCGGCAGGAACGCGCCCGCCAGCAGCGCGACGAAGACGCTGACGCCCGCGGCGCGCAGGCCGTAGTACAGCGCGATCGGGACCGCGATGTCCCACACCAGGCCGAGCAGCAGACGGCGGCCGCTGGGCCGCGGTGGCGCCCCGGGGGTCTCCGACGGTGTACCGGGCGACGTCACGGCGTTCTCCGGAGCGAGGGACGGACAGCGGACGTGACGTCGTGAACGCTGGTCATCGCCTGCCCCGACCGCCTGGTGTCACTTGCACAGCTACCTTCTTCCAGGCCCGACAGCGGTCAGAACCCGCGATGCGTCCGGTCGTTCGCGGACGCGCGGGCGGCGCGACCACCGTGGCCGCGCCGACCGGAGACGCCCGCGCCAGGACCGGTCCGGCTCCTCTCTGGTGCGGTCCCGTCCCGCCTCACCTGGGCCCGGCGGTGGGAGGGGTGGTGGTCGGGGCGAGGGGGCGCTCGAAGAAGGTCTCCAGGACGACGATCGTCGAGGTGCTGGTCACCCCCGGGACGGCGTGGAGCTGCCGCAGCACGTCCTGGAGTTCCTCCGTGCGCGAGGTGCGGACCTTGAGCAGCAGGGAGGCCGGACCGGCGACGATGTGGGCCTCCTCGACGGCGGGGAGTGCCAGCAGCGCCTCCTTGGTGGGCGGGTCGCCCATCCAGGCGTTGGAGTCGACCAGGACGTGGGCCAGCACAGTGAGCCCGAGTGCGGCCGGATCGACCTCGATCGTCGTGCGGCGGATCACGCCGCGTTCGCGCAGCTTGCGCACGCGCTCGTGCGCCGCGCCGGCGGAGAGGCCGACGGCCTGGCCGAGGGCGGCGTAGGACAGCGTGGCGTCCTCCAGGAGCAGGGCGAGCAGGCCGCGGTCGATGTCGTCCATGGGAATCCCTTCATCAGTTCGGCTATTGCGCATGATCAGCATATCTGGTTCTGTACTGATCGAGTTCAGCAAGATGTCATTCGGTCAAGGCCCTGCTGTCGGAGGTTCACTGCCATGGAACGGCCCTACCCTGTCCCCTACGAGGTCATCGACCCGCGATTCGCCCGCTTCAAGGGCGACATGAGGCTGACGCGGCTCCACGAGGGCTCCCGCTGGGCCGAGGGCCCGGTCTACGTCCCCGCCGGGCGGTACCTGCTCTGGAGCGACATACCCGAGGACCGGATCCTGCGCTGGGACGAGACCACCGGCAGCGTCGGCGTCTTCCGCACCCCCGCCGGCCACCCCAACGGCCATGCCCTGGACGCCGCCGGGCGCCTCGTCAGCTGCGAGCAGGGCGCCCGCAGGATCACCCGCACCGAGCACGACGGCTCCGTCGTCGTGCTCGCCGAGGAGTACCGCGGCAAGCGGTTGAACAGCCCCAACGACCTGGTGATCGCCGACGACGGCGCGATCTGGTTCACCGACCCGACCTACGGGATCGCCACCGACTACGAGGGGGTCCGCGCCGAGAGCGAGCTCGGCGAGCGCAACCTCTACCGGCTCGACCCCGACTCCGGCGGGTGCGAGGTGATGGCGGACGGTTTCACCCAGCCCACGGGCATCGGCTTCGCCCCCGACGGCAGCCGGCTCTACGTCGCCGACTCGGCCGCCAACCACCTGCTCGTCTTCGACGTCAAGGACGACGGTTCGCTCGGCCCGCGGGAGGTCCTCGCCGCCGCGGACGGCGCCCCCGGAGTCCACTTCGACAGCCTCGATCTGGACACGGAGGGCCGGATCTGGCTGTCCGCCGGCGCGGGTGTGCGCTGCTACCACCCGGACGGCACGCTCCTGGGACGCATCCTCACCCCGGAGTCCACCTCCCACGTCACCTTCGGCGGCCCGAAGCGCAACCGCCTCTTCATCACCGCCTCGACCTCGCTCTACGCGATCGCACTGACGGTGACCGGCCGCTCGCGCCCGTACGACTCGGCGTTCGGCCGGGCAGGTGGCTGAGCGTCGGCGCCGGCCCGCCGTTCGTCAGCCGTAGGGGACGACGGCGACCGGGCAGTGGACGTGGTGGATCGCGGCGTGGGCGACCGGGCCGAGGTGGTGGTGGCGCAGCGGCAGGTGGCGCAGGCGGCGACCGAGGACGAGGAGGCGGGCGGTGGCGGCGGCGTCGACGAGTTCGACGGCGGGTTTGCCCCGGACGAGGTCGGCGGTGACCTCGACGTCGGGGTGGCGGGTGCGCAGCGGGTCGAGGGCTTCGGCTAGGCCGTTCCACTCGACGCTGGAGAGCTCGCCCTCCAGCCCGCCGATGGCGCCGTAGGCCATGTACTCGCTGCCGGCCGGCGGGGACCAGACGTGGACCACCCGCAGGGGCGCCGAGCGCAGTGCGGCGGCGCGGAAGGCGAAGGCCAGCACCTCCTCGGCCGGGTGGGACAGCTCGACGCCGACGGTGACGGGGCCGTCCGGTTCGTCGTGCTGGGCACGGACCAGCACCACCGGGCAGGCCGAGCGGCGCAGCACCTCCTGGCTGACCGAGCCGACCAGGAAGCCGCGCAGGGTGCCCAGCCCGCGCGAGCCGAGCACCAGCACGGTGGCGCGGTGCGAGGCGGCCTCCAGGGCCTCGACCGGGTCGGCGGACACCGCGCTGGAGGAGACCGCCAGCCCCGGGGACAGGGCGGTCAGCGCGGACTCGCGGTCGGCGAGGTGGGCCAGGGCGCGGTGGTAGGTCTGGTCGCTGCCGACCACGTCCCGCTTGGGCCAGGGCCAGGCCTCCACGACTTCGAGCGGGAGGCCGCGGCGCTGCGCCTCGTGGGCGGCCCATTCGGTGGCGGTCAGGCTCTCGGGCGAGCCGTCGAAGCCGACGATGACGGGCCCGCTGGAGCCCGCGGTCGGGGCGGGATCGGTCACGGCGCGCTCCTCAGGTTTCGCGGCGCGGCGAGGGCCGTAGCCGGCCGCCGGGGCCGCCTCGGGTTGCGACCCCCAGTATCGGCGGTGGCGGCCACGAGCACCTCTCGGGGGCGGCCGAGGCCCGTCCACCCGGTCGCCCGGCGGCATGGTGCTGGAGGCGCGGCTCCTCCCGGGCGCGGTGCGGACGGTCACGGCCGGATCGCACCGACGGACGAAAAAGCTTCGCCGGGCCGTCACACTCGTGCGCCGGGATCCGTCGGGTCAGTGAAAGCACCGATCTTCCGAGAGGAACACCACGATGACCACCGACTCGACCGCCGCCCGCTCGACCGCCACCCGCTCGATCACCGCCGAGATCCCGCTGCGCCCCCGGATGGCCGGCGACCCGGCGCAGCTCGTCCCCGAACTCGCCGACGTGTCGGCCGCGTTGTTCCGGGCCGTCGGCAACCGCTCGATCCCGCGCGGCCTGGTCAGCCTGGTCCAGCTGCGGGCCGGGCAGATCGTCGGCAGCACCTACCTGACCGTCCTGCACACCGGATTCCTGCGCAAGGCCGGTGAGTCGGAGGAGCGGATCACCTCGGTGGCCACCTGGCAGGACTCCCCGTACCTGACCGCTCCCGAGCGGGCGGCGCTCGCCCTGGTCGAGGCCGTGCTGCAGCCGAACCCGCACGGTGAGCGGGTGTCGGACGAGCTGTACGCCGAGGCGGCCGCGCACTTCGACGAGAAGGCGCTGGCCACCCTGATGTTCGCGATCGGGCAGGTCAACTTCTTCGTGCCGGTCGCGCTGATCGCCAAGCCCGTTCCCGGGCGGGCGTTCACCGACCCGTGGGCCTGAGCGACTCCGTTCGAACCGGCCCGCCGAGCCTCGCGCCCGGCGGGCCGGTTCGGCGTTTCAGCTCGCCCCGAGCAGGCCGCTGACCAGGGCGCGCAACCCGTCCCGGTAGGTGTCCTGGGCGGTCAGCGGCTCCCAGTCGCCGGCGACCTGGGCCAGCCGCGGGTACGCGTCCGGGTCGAGGCCGGCGAAGACCTGCTCCCGGTAGGTGGGGCGGTCGTCGACGGTGCGGCGCCGGGTGGCGGTGGCGCGGACCACGATCTCGCCGGCGGTGTAGTACCAGATCGCGCGGTAGCCCTGGGCGGCGCGTTCCGGGGTCAGGCCGCAGTGGACCAGTCCGTCGACGATCTGCTCGACGAACCAGAGGGCGTGGGTGGAGAACAGGTCGTCGGCGGCCAGCACGTCGACGATCCAGGGGCAGCCGGCGAGCGCGTCGTGGATCGCGGCGGCCGCGGCGAGGACGCGTTCGCGCGGGTCGGCGGGCAGTTCGACGGGATGGAGTGTGCGGGCGGCGTAGTCGTCCAGCAGCAGGACGAGCAGCTCCTCCTTGTCGCGGACGTGGTGGTAGAGCGCCATCGGGGTGCTGCCGACGGCGGTGGCCAGGCGGCGCATGGTCAGGCGCTCGACGCCCTCCTCGTCGACGATCCGGCGGGCCGTGTCGACGACCTCCTCCCGGGAGATGCGGGGAGGGCGGCCGGTGGCCTTGCGGGGGGCGGGGGAGGGCTGCTGCATGCGCCCATCATGCCCGGCTGATCTCGTGCGGCTCGACAGCGGTGTGCTTCCGGGAGTACTTTCTTTACATGTACAGAAACCTTGGCGGCCGCGTGGGCCCGGCCGCCCTGGCCACCCTCGCCGCCCACCGCACCGGTACGGCCACCGACCCGGCCGCCCTCGACGGCGGGTACGCCCTCGGCCCGGCCGTCGGCGCCGTCCGGTTCGCGCCGGCGGCCGTCGGCGCCGTCGCCGTCCTGCCCCGGCGCCGGCCCGGAACGCCGGAGGGCCGCCCGCTCGCCGCCGTAGAACCCCAACTGGAAGGAACGTCCTCATGACCACCACCCCGATCGCCGTCGTCGACCTGTTCGCCTCGGCGCTGCACTTCCGCCCCGACGGCGAACTCCGCGCCACCGAACGGCGGATGGCCGGCGGCGGCTCCGGCACCGAGGGCGCATGGCAGGTCGCGACCTTCCACGTGGAGACCGACGCCGACGTCCACGCAGACCACTGGGAGATGCACCCGGCGGCGGAGGAGGCGGTGTGCTGCCTGGCCGGCGGCGTCCGGGTCTACCTCCGCCCGGTCGAGCCCGGCGCTGCCGAGGAACTGGTGCGGCTGGCGCCCGGCAGCGCCGTGGTCGTCCCGCGCGGCCGCTGGCACCGGCTCGAACTCGACGCCCCCAGCGACCTGATGTCGATCACCCTGCGCAGCGGGACCCGGCTGGAACGGCGCGGCGCCGAGCACTGACCCGGGTCGCGGACGGGAAGCCCGGTGGGCGTGGGGGCGGGAACTCTCGGGCCCGCGCACGAGACTTCGGCGCCCCCGGGCCAAGGTACGCCCCCGCCCCCGGGTGCGTATCTTGGCCCGGGGGGCTTTGCGGCCGTGGTGGACCGGCGCCTTCGGGTGCGCGGTCCGGCGGGGCCGTATCAGGGCCAGGCGGCCGCCGTCCGTAGCCCGAGGGCGACCAGGACCGTCCCGGCACGTCGACCCAGTGCGGTGCGCAGGGCGGCCGATCCGAGGGCTGCCGTCGCGGCGCCGATCACCATGGTCCAGGCCGTCAGCCAGGCGGCGACCGGCAGCGCCTGTGCGGTGGCGAGGAGCAGTACGTGCGGGAGTACGGGCTGGTGGGGGGTGAGGAACCGGGGTGCCGGCGTCAGGAAGACGGACGCGGCCGTCGACGGCTGGATCGACTCCCCGGACCACCTGGGGATCATGATCGGTGACTACAACGAGGTCGGCCTGGCAGGTACGGGCACGGCCTCCTGGAACGCCGACTTCAGCACCCGCTGACGTCCACCCGGGGCCGCTCCACTTCCCCGGAGCGGCCCCGGCCGGCGCCTGACGACGTCTCACCATGCGGACGATTGCGTGATTCTCCGGCCGGAAACCGGCGCACTGCCCCTAGGCTGGCCGGTGCAGCTGGTTCGCCCCGTCCGCCAGGCGGGGTGTCGCAAGAGGGAATCCGGTGACGCCTTTCAACTGGCCAGTCCGGGACTGCCCCGCAGCGGTGAGTGGGAACGACCGCCGTCATACGCACTGGGCCCGGGACGGGTCTGGGAAGCGACGGCCAGTAGGTGCCTGTCCTCGATGGGGACGGGCGGGCCCGCGAGTCCGAAGACCTGCCACTGCCCGTGCGCGACCGTTCGCGCGCGGCCATCCGGTGACCTCGAGGGCGGGTCGGCGACCACACCAGGCGGAGTCGTACCCGGGTACGGGTGTCCCGTCCGGTCTCGTCATCCCTTCGCGTTCTCGTCCCGTCGCCGGGCACTTGAGGATCCAGGCTCGCGAAGGAGAGTCCCTTGACCACGAAGTCCGCAGCCGCGGCGACCCTCGCCACCGCGTACGGCTACCCCCGCCAGGGCCGGGGCCGGGAACTGAAGAAGGCGATCGAGGGCTACTGGAAGGGCACCGTCACCGCCGAGGCGCTGCTCGCCACCGCCGCCGAACTGCGCCGGGAGAACTGGCGGCAGCTGGCCGAGGCGGGCGTCCAGGAGGTGCCGACCGGCGACTTCTCGTTCTACGACCACGTGTTGGACACCAGCGTCGCCGTCGGCGCGATCCCCGCCCGGCACCGGGCCGCCGTCGACGCCGACGCGCTGGACGGCTACTTCGCCATGGCGCGCGGCACCCAGGACGTCGCGCCACTGGAGATGACCAAGTGGTTCGACACCAACTACCACTACCTGGTGCCGGAGTTGGGGCCGGACACGGTCTTCGCCGCCGACCCGGCCAAGGCCGTCGGCGAGCTGCGCGAGGCGCTCGCGCTCGGCCACGCCGCCCGCCCGGTGCTGGTCGGACCGGTGACGTACCTGCTGCTCGCCAAGCCCGCGCCGGGCGTGGCGGAGGACTTCCAGCCGATCACCCTGCTGGACCGGCTGCTGCCCGTCTACGCGCGGCTGATCGCGGAGTTGAAGGCCGCCGGCGCCGAGTGGGTGCAACTGGACGAGCCCGCGCTGGTCCAGGACCGCACCCCGGCCGAGTTGGGCGCCGCCGCCCGCGCCTACCGCGAGCTGGGCGCGCTGACCGAGCGGCCCAAGCTGCTGGTGGCGAGCTACTTCGACCGGCTCGGCGATGCCCTGCCCGTGCTGGCCAAGGCCCCGGTCGACGGCCTGGCGCTGGACTTCACCGGCCCCGCCGCCGCCAACCTGGACGACCTCGCCGCCGTCGGCGGACTGCCCGGTAAGCGCCTGGTCGCCGGGGTGATCGACGGCCGCAACGTCTGGATCAACGACCTGGGCGCGTCGCTGGCCACCCTGGCCACCCTGCTCGGGCTCGCCGACCGGGTCGACGTCGCGCCGTCCTGCTCCCTGCTGCACGTGCCCATCGACGCCGCCGCCGAACGCGACGTCGACCCGCAGATCCTGCGCTGGCTCGCCTTCGCCCAGCAGAAGGCCCGGGAAGCCGCCCTGCTGGCCCGCGGCCTGCGCGCGGGCACCGGCGCGATCACCGCCGAACTCGCCGCCAACCGCGCCGACCTGGCCTCCCGTGCCAATTCGCCGATCACCCGCGACCCGGCCGTCCGGGCCCGGTCCGAGGCCGTCACCCCGGACGACACCCGGCGCGCCCAGGCCTACCCCGAGCGCGTCGGGGCCCAGCGGGCCCGGCTCGGGCTGCCCCCGCTGCCGACCACCACCATCGGCTCCTTCCCACAGACCACCGAACTGCGCGTCGCCCGGGCCGACTTGACCGCCGGGCGGATCGACGCGTCCGCCTACCGGGAGCGGATGGAGGCCGAGGTCCGCGAGGTCATCGCGTACCAGGAGAAGACCGGCCTGGACGTCCTGGTGCACGGCGAGCCCGAACGCAACGACATGGTCCAGTACTTCGCCGAGCAGCTCACCGGCTACCTCGCCACCCGGCACGGCTGGGTGCAGTCCTACGGCACCCGCTACGTGCGCCCGCCGGTCCTCGCCGGGGACCTCTCCCGCCCGCGCCCGATGACCGTTGACTGGTTCCGCTACGCCCAGGACCTGACGGACCGCCCGGTCAAGGGCATGCTGACCGGGCCGGTCACCATGCTCGCCTGGTCCTTCGTCCGCGACGACCAGCCCCTGGCCGAGACCGCCCGGCAGGTGGCGCTGGCCCTGCGCGACGAGGTCGCCGACCTGGAGGCGGCCGGCGCCGCCGTCGTCCAGGTCGACGAGCCGGCCCTGCGCGAGACCCTGCCGCTGCGGGCCGCCGCCCGCCCGGCCTACCTGGACTGGGCCACCGAGGCCTTCCGGCTGGCGACCTCCGGGGTCCGGGCCGACACCCAGATCCACACCCACATGTGCTACGCCGAGTTCGGCGCGATCATGACCGCGATCGACGAACTCGACGCGGACGTCATCTCCTTGGAGGCGACCCGCTCCCACATGGAGGTCGCCGGCGAACTGGCCCGGGCCGGGTACCCGCGCGAGGTCGGCCCCGGGGTGTGGGACATCCACTCGCCGCGGGTGCCGAGCACCGAGGAGGCCGTCGAGCTGCTGCGGGCCGGCCTCGCGGCGATCCCGGCCGAGCGGCTCTGGGTCAACCCCGACTGCGGCCTGAAGACCCGCGGCTGGCCCGAGACCCGCGCCTCGCTGGACAGCCTGGTCGGCGCCGCCCGCCGCCTGCGGGAGGAGCTCGCGGGCTGACCGGGCCGGTACGGAGTCGGAAAGGGCGGGCGCGGCCCGGGTGCCGCACCCGCCCCGGCGACGGTCAGGACGCGCGCTGGGCGCGGGCCAGGCCGTCCGCCTCGGCGCGGCGGTCCGGGGACAGCACGTCCACCGGGGTGCCCGCGCCCTCACCGGGGCGGGCACCCCAGCCGCGGAGCCGGTCGGCGAGCCGGTTCACCCGGCGGTCCTCCGGGCCGAGCGCGAGGTAGAACAGCGACTCGTCCACCTCGTCGTCGTCGCCGCCCCAGCGCACGACGCCCTGGCACTCGGCGAGGACGTCCCGCAGCACCACTTCCTGGTACGGGAAGAGCCCGCCCTTCGCCGAGGCGCCGGGGCGGATCCGCACGGCCGTGCCGGAGGCGAGGTTCGACTCCGGCAGTGCCGCGCGCAGGCTGCCGATCTCCTGCCAGCCGAGCAGGTCACCGCTCGGGAGTTCCTCGACCTCGTAGTGGAAGCGCCGGATCAGGTGGACGAGGATCTCCTCCACGTCGCCGATGCGGACGTCCACCGACAGCCCGGTACCGGCCACCTGGCGGGTCCAGACGGTGGAGACGTGGTTCGTCTCCTTCTCGATCGTCCAGCCGTTGGCGCTGGTCGGGAGCTTGCGCTCCGGGAGTCCGGTCGCCTTCGGGGAGGCGCTCGGAGCCGCCGAGGCGACGCCCGGGAGCAGCGCGGTCACGGCCACGGCGGTGCCGATGACGGTGGCGCTCCTGACCGCGGTCCGCCGGGTGATTCCGGTCTGCACGTCTTCCATCTCTTCTTCTCCTACAGGACGATGATCAGCACGAACGTGGGCACCAGGGTCAGCAGGACGCTGGTCGGCCAGTACACCGCGCGGCGGCCGTGCGGGGCGGTGCGGCGCCGTACGGCCCGGTTGGCGAGGCACCAGAGGATCGTGGCGCCGAGCACCAGGGGGCCGGGCAGCATCAGCCAGGGCACGATGCCGTCGTTCTCCGTCGGCTCACGGCTGGTCCAACCGAGCGCGGCGAGCGGCCAGTTGGTGGCGAAGTGGTAGAGCAGCCAGACCGGGACGACGCCGGGCACCCCCAGCAGGAGGTTCAGGGCGGCGGCCGTGGGCGAGTAGCTCCGGGTCCGCGAGGCTTCCGGGTCCGCGCGGGTGCTCACTTGGTGCGGGACAGCAGGTTGTAGCCCTCCAGCACGTTGTACAGGCCGATCAGCTCGCGGCCGTACTGCTGGGCGTCCTCGCCGAGGCCGTTGTACCGGGCCAGCAGGGCCTGGGTGTCGGCCGGGCTGGTGGTCAGCCCCGGGCGGGCGATCTTGAGCTGGTGGGAGTTGTAGACCGTCAGGTAGGCGACCGACCGGATGTTGTAGGCCGGGTCCTGGAGCTTGTCCCAGACCTCCCGCAGGTTGGGTTCGGCCAGCGGGGAGCCGTTGATCAGGCCCTCCTTGAGGCAGTAGTTGCGGGCGGCGATGGCGACCCGGGCGAAGATCTGGCCCCAGCCGGTGCTGCAGTCCTCCAGGATGCCGTTGCGGACGGCGGCGTCGGCGGCCGGGTCGAGCGGGTTGAGCTTGCGCAGCTCCCACAGGACGGGGGCCTGGATCAGGGCCTTGCGCAGCTTCAACTCCCGGGCCAGCGCGGTGAACAGCCAGTCCGCACTGAGTACCAGGTCGAAGGCCTTGGTGGTGGAGATCCCGCCGATGGTGACCCAGTCGTCGTCGGTCCAGCCGGAGCCGCCGGTCTCCGGGACGCCGATCGAGGTGAGGTAGTTCTGCACGTCGCGGAGCATCGGGTCGCGGTAGGCGGCCTTGTCCAGGTCCACGTCGAGCCCGGCGACGGTGGGGGAGCCGGGGTCGAAGTCGCCCTGGCCGGTGTCCCGTCCGGAGGCGATGTCGTTGTCGATCTCGATGGCGCCCGCGCCCGAGCCGACGGTGATGGTGGCGATCTGGTCGAACGCCCAGTTGCTCGGCATCGGGTAGCCGAGGTTGCCGGAGAAGCCGCTGGACATGTCGGAGACGAAGCTGGTCTCCGCGAAGCCGGCGTCGGCGACCCGCTGGCAGACGTTGCGCGGCCCGTAGATGCCCACCCGGTAGGGGGAGTTCTCGCTGATCGTGTGGTGGATGCCCCGGAAGTGCGGGATGACGAACTCGGTCACCTCGCCGTCCATGGCGTCGTAGTCGACCGCGAAGTAGATGGTGGTGCCGGGCTTGAAGCCGTGGAAGCGCGCCCACTCGACCGCCCGGAAGGCGTCGCTGTTGCCCTGGGGGTAGCTGAAGTAGCTCGCCGACCGGCTCCAGGTCTGGTAGATCGGGAAGCAGCGCAGGCCGTACTGCTTGATGGTGGCCAGCTCGCCCGGCTGGATCTGCTTCTCCGGCAGGCTGGTGGTCGAGGCATTGGAGAGGTAGCGGCCGATGTACTGGTAGCCGGCGTCCTTGAGTGCCTGGGCGCGGGCCGGAGTGATCTTGGTGACGCCGTCGCAGGCGGAGCCCCGGCGGCTCTGATCGCCGTAGGAGACCAGCAGCGAGGCCCAGGTCTGGAAGTCGCCCGCGCCGGTGACCGGCAGCTTCACGAAGGACTGGAACGCCTCGACGCCGCTCTTCACCGAGGCGGTGAAGTCGCCGAGGGGGACGTCCCGCTTGTTGAGGATCATCGCCGCCGTGAACAGCGTCGACCAGGTGCCGGTGGCGCCGAGCGAGACCGTGTGGGTCTTCAGCCCCGCCTGGGTGCCGGGCCCGAAGGCGCCGTTCGCGGTGCCGTCGGCCATGCCCAGCTCGTACTGGATCGCGAGCAGCATGGACCTCGCGACGTCCCGCGAGTGGTGCCCGTCGCAGGGGATGACGAAGAAGTCCTTGCGGTTGACGTAGCGGCCGTTCAGCCACCGCTGGATGGCCCGGACGCCGTCCGTCCCGCCGTTGACGGTGACGTACGCGTCCATGGTGAGCAGACCCTTGACCACCTTCGGTTCGAGGGAACTGCCCGGGAACACCGAGTCCAGGCCCATGTGGGTCTTGAGCCTGGCGACGGCCGCCTTCACCCGGTCGTTGTACTGGCCGTTGATCTCGCCGCCGTCGTAGCCCTTGCAGTAGAGGGCGGACTGGAGGATCCGGCAGAGGTTCGCGGACGGGACGGTCGACTCGTCCAGCTTCGGGTACTTGGCCTGGAGCGTCGAGAGGGTGGTCGGGCCGAAGGAGTTCGAGAGGGAGGTGATGCCCATCTCGTACTGGAGCGCGCGGGTCAGCGCGTACATCGTCGGCCAGCCGGTCCGACCGTCCTCCTCCAGCTTCGATATGCCGAGCGTGGCGCCGCTGTTGTAGGTCGTGTTGATGAACTTCTGCGCCAGACGAACCATCTCGTCAGCCATGGACCGTTCCTGCTTTCCGGTGGGGCGCCGTCACCTCTCGGCGGCGGCACGGGCGGTCGTCGCCGGGTGGCCGGGCGTGAGAAGTGCGGCACCCGCCACCGTGACAGGTGCGGTGGAACGGGATGGCGGTGGTGCCCCCTGATGACGGCCGCGGTCTCCCGCCGCGGCCAGGTCACTTTACCAGGGCTTTTTCTTTGCTTGACCTTCTATTGGTCCTGGACTCGTGATGACAGTGCCGCCCGCCGCCCGCCGGGTGGTCCGGATCGGCGGGTGGTCCGGATCGGCGGGCGGCTGCGGCGTTGCGCGGCGGGGTGGCGCCGCCCGGCTGGGATGCTCTGCCGGTGGAGACGACGGACACGGGCCGGATCGAGGCGTTCAGCGACGGGGTGTTCGCCATCGCGATCACCCTGCTGGTGCTGGAGATCAGGATTCCGCAGGCGCACGGCGCGACGGAGCTGTGGCGGGCGCTCGGCGCCCAGTGGCCGTCCTACTTCGCGTACGTGGTGAGCTTCCTGGTGATCGGCGTGGTGTGGGTGAACCACCACACCCTGTTCGCCCACCTCGCCCGGGTCGACCGCACCCTGATGTTCCTCAACCTGCTTCTGCTGATGCTGATCTCGGTGCTGCCCTTCCCGACCGCCGTGGTCGCCCAGAACCTGCGCAACGGCTCGGCGGCCAACGTCGCCGCCGCCGTGTACGGCGGGGTGATGGTCGGCCAGGCCGTGCTGTTCAGCGTGTTCTGGAACTACGCCACCCGCACCGGCCGCTGCTTCGACGAGCGGGTGGACGTGCCGGCGGCGCGGGCCGCCCGGTGGCGGTTCGAGGTCGGCCTGGTGGTCTACCCGCTGACCGTCGCCCTGGCGTTCCTGTCCGCCCCGGCCGCGCTCGCCGTGCACGGGCTGCTGGCGCTCTACTACGGCTTCAACCAGGTACGGGTGCCGCTGCTGGACCCGGCGAGCTGACCGGATCGTGGAACGGCGGGCGGGGGAGGGCCGGTTGTCGTAGCGTCCTGGGCCATGGACCACGACTTCGCCACCCGCTTCGCCCAGGACTGGGCCGCCGCCTGGAACTCCCACGACCTGGAGCGCATCCTCGCCCACTACACCGAGGACGTCGTCTTCGCCTCGCCCCGGATCGTCGAGCTGATCGGCGACCCGGCCGGTGAGGTGCGCGGCAAGGAGGCCCTGCGGGTCTACTGGTCGAAGGGCCTGCGGCACCTGCCCGACCTGCGCTTCACCGTCGAGTCCGTGCTGGCCTCCGTCGACACCCTCGTCATCAACTACCGCAACGAGCGCGGCCGGGCCGTCGCGGAGGTGCTCACCTTCCGCGACGGCCTGGTCTGCCGGGGCTTCGGCGCGTACGGGCCCGAGGTGTAGGGGCGGTCGGTCGACGACACGGCGGGAGGCCCGGGGCGGTCCTCGCGGGCGCTCGGCTCTCCCGGGCCTTCAGGCGTTTCGGATCTCCGAGGCCGCCCAGGGCTCCGGGACGGTCGGGTCGAAGGCCTCCTGGTAGTTCGGCCCGGCGATGGGCCGGCGGGCGTAGAAGGCCTCGGGCAGGTCGAAGGCGTCCACCAGGGTGAGAGGGTGCTCCGCCAGCCGTGCGACGGATCGTTCCTGCAGGTCGGGCAGGTCCGCTGCCAGGTCGGGAGCGATGTCCCCGGCGGCGAGCAGCAGTGTGCCGTACGCGTCGATGCGGCTCAGGGTGAACAGCCGGTGCAGGTCGTGCAGGAGGGCGCGGGCGGTGTCGTCCCGGGCGGCCTCGGCCCAGGCCAGCAGGGCGGCACCCGCGTCGTGTTCGGCGCGGGCGGTGACGGCGGCCAGGGCATCGGGGGCGGCCGCGTTCCACCTCCGCACGCCGTCTCCGGCGGGGGCCTCGCGCAGCCGGGTCCGGGCGCGGGCCAGCCGCAGTCGCGCGGCCGCCCGCAGCAGTGCCTGGCGGACCGCCGGGTCGTCGAGGCCGCCGGTCGGCGAGGCCGGCGGCGCCGGGGGCTCGGACCGCAGCAGGAGTTCGGCCGCCGCCTTGGCCCAGAGCGCGAGGTTGTCCCCCTCGGCGGTGATGGTGCCCTCGATGTCCGCCGCGTAGGAGGTGATGCCGTTGACCGGCAGCAGCCCCTGGGCCCCGCACCGTTCGCGGGCTTCGATGATCAGGTCCCGGGCCCGCCAGGTGACCCAGCCCTTGGCGAGGGCGGTCTGCCGCTCGGCGTCCGCGGAGTCCTCGGGGTCGGCGGGGTCGTGTCCGGCCCAGCGCTCCACGGCGGCGCGGTGCAGCGCGGTCATCGCGTACACGGTGGCCAGTCCTTCCAACAGCGGTCCGTGGTGGCTGCGGTGGGCCCAGACCGGGATGCGCCGGTCGGGGCGGGCGCCGGTGACCTCGCGGTGCTGCGCGTAGCGGACGGCGGTGGCGAGCACCGCCCGGGCCGCGCCGATCGCCGCGGCGCTCATGCACAGCTTTCCGACCGTCACCCGGCCGATCGCGGCGAGGAATCGTTTCCGCTTGCTGCCGAGCGTGCTGGTGAACGTGCCGTCGTCGGCGAGCCGGCCGTGGGCCCCGGTGAGCAGCGCCTCGTACGGTACGCGGACCCGGTCGAAGGAGGTGAGGCAGTGGTCGACCGGGCTGCCGGGGCGCTGCGGCAGCGGCTGGACGGTGATCCCGGGCAGTGGGCGGCCGGCGTCGTCGCTGAGCGGGACGAGCAGGAGGAAGATCCCGTGGTCCCGCCCGGCGACCCGCAGCCGCGCGGCGACCACCGCGGACTTCGGGCCGCCGGCCGGGCCGGTGTTCGGCATGAACTTGCGGGCGGTCCGGCCGGGAGTGTGCAGGGTGAAGCTGCGGTCGATGCGGTCGTAGTCCGCCACGGTCTCCAGGGCGGCGGCGTCGTTGCCGTGCCCGAGTTCGGTGCACAGGAAGGTGCCGGTGCGGTCCATCCGGAGGTAGTCGTCCAGGGGGCGCTTGGGCGAGGGGTCGTGGTCGAGCAGGGTGCCGAGGAAGAGGTTGTAGTGGATGCCGGCGAGGACGGTGAGCCCGCCGTCGACCACCGCGGTCCACTCGTGCAGGGCGGCCAGCCGCCGCGGGTCGGCGGCGAGCGCGCCCGGGTCGGTGTGCGCGTTCAGCAACCTCAACCGCCGGTAGGACGCGGCGATCTGGTCGGCCTCCGGGTCCTCATGGCGGCAATGTAAGGCGGGGTTCTCGGTGAGCTCGCGCCAGGGGCCGTGGACGTGCTGGCGGTCGGGGCCGAAGAGGAGCCGGGAGAGTTCGGCGGATGGCGGTGTCATGTGATGATCAAGGACTGGACGGGGCAGAAGTTACGGCCTTGTGATCAGGATCACCGGGCTCGTACGGGGATGCGGACACGCGCGGTCGAGGGGCGCCCCGGTGGTGTCCCGGGGCGCCCGGAGCCGGCTACGGCCAGACGACGTAGCGGTCGTCGTACTCCCCGCCGGCGCGCCGAGGCCCGGCTGGTCAACGTGGCCGCGGGCGCGGCGATCGGCATCCTGGCGGGCCTCTGCGCCTGGCCGCGTGGCGCCGGCCAGGACCTGCGCCGGCGCACCGCCGCGCTGCTGGACGACAGTGCCGAGGCGGTGCGGGAGACGGTCGCCCTGGTGACCGGCACCGGCCCGGCCACCCGGGCGCTGGGCCGGGCCCTCCACTCCGCCCTGCTCACCGAGGCGCTGTACGCCCAGTACCGCTGCGAACGCCACGACCCGGCCGAGAACGGCCCGAACTGGCAGGCCGCCGTCCTCGTGGGCCAGCACACCGTCCGCGGTGCCGAACCCCTGCTCGCCCGCATCCCACCCGGCACGGCGACCCCCCATGGAGCACTGCTGCGCCAGACCGACGACGTCGCGGCGGCCTTCCGCCGCGAGGCGGCGGCCCTGCGCGCCCACGAGCCGGCGGGCGCCGCCCGTCCGGCCCTCGACCGGGCGCACGGCGGTCCGGTCGGCGGACTCAGCGGACTCGACGAACTCGGCGGAATCAGCGGAATCAGCGGAATCAGCGGACTCGGCGGACCGGAGGTGCCCGAGGCCGCACAGGTGTCTCCCTACGCCGTGGACGTGACCGTCTGGCTCGCCGGCCTGCTCGACGACCTCCGGCAGATCCACGACGGCCGACCGTCACCAGCTGCCTGACGCGGGCAGCCGTCACCCGGCGGCCGGCGACGTCGAGGGCTGGTGCTTCGGCGCGCCACCGCCCCCGCCGCCGGACGGGTGGATTGCGCGGGGGATGGCGCGCGGCGGCGGCCGGGGGTGCCGGGGGCCGTTCACACTCCCGCCGTGAGGCGGACGGCGGCACCGCCGGTCCGGGGCCGCGCCGCCCGGACGAGGGAGGACCCTGATGGATCGTCACGGCGCAGCCCGGCAGACTGCCCGCGGCCCCGGTGGGGTGGGAGCCCGGCCGGGGCCGCGGGTCGGGGCGCCGGTGGTGGCGGGCCTGCTGCTGAGCGGCCCGCTGCTCGCCGGGTGCACCTCGGCGGCCGCCACCGACCCCGAGGCCGCGCCGACCCCGGGCCCCTCCTCGGCCCCGGCGACCGCGCCGCCCGTCCAGCCGCCGCCGCAGCTGACGGAGCAGCAGGTGAACGCCGCGGTGGGCCGGATCGACGGCTATGTGCAGGACGGGTTGGCCAGGACCGGCGTCCCGGGGGCGGCGATCGCGATCGTGTACCAGGACAAGGTGATCCACGCGAAGGGCTTCGGCGTCCGGGAGTTGGGCAAGCCGGACCAGGTGGATCCGGGCACCGTGTTCCAGCTGGCCTCGGTCTCCAAGCCGATCTCCTCGACGGTGGTGGCCGGGGCGGTCGGCCAGAAGGTCGCGAACTGGGACGACCCGGTGACCGCCCACGATCCGGGCTTCGCCCTGGCGGACCCGTACGTGAGCAGCCATGTCACGATCGCCGACCTGTTCTCGCACCGCAGCGGGCTGCCGGACCACGCCGGTGACCTGCTGGAGGACCTCGGCTACCAGCGCGACTACATCATCCAGCACCTGCGGGACCAGCCGCTCAGCCCGTTCCGGGCGAGCTACGCGTACACCAACTACGGCCTGACCGAGGCGGCGGTGGCCGTGGCCAAGGCCAAGGGGGTGGCCTGGGAGGACCTGGCGGCGGACGTCCTCTACAAGCCGCTGGGGATGGACTCCACCAGCTCGCGGCGCTCCGACTACGACAAGGCGGCCGACAGGGCGGCGGCGCACGTCAGGACGGACGGCGGCTGGCAGGTCAGCACGACCGAGGACGCGGACTCCCAGTCGCCGGCCGGCGGCGTGAGTTCCACCGTGCAGGACCTCGCCCGGTGGATGCGACTGCAGCTCGCCGACGGGAAGTTCGAGGGCCGCTCGGTGATCGATCCGACGGCCCTGAACGAGACCCGGACGCCGCACTACGTCAGCAGCCCGCCGAGGGCGGCCGCGGCCACCGCGAGCTTCTACGGCCTGGGCTGGAACGTGAACACGGACGCCGAAGGCCGGCTGCGGCTGAACCACTCCGGCGGCTTCGAGCTGGGCGCGGCGACCACGGTGACCCTGCTGCCCTCCGAGCAGCTGGGGATCGTGGTGCTCACCAACGGCCAGCCGACCGGGCTGCCGGAGGCGGTGGCGGAGGAGTTCTTCGACGTCGCCCAGCACGGCCGGGAGACGGTCGACTGGCTGGGCTTCCTCGGCAAGGTGGTGCCCGCCGCGGTGGCCGGCCCGGTCTCGAAGACCGACTACAGCAAGCCGCCGGCCGGCGCGGCCCCGGCCAAGCCGAACTCCGCGTACACCGGGACGTACGCCAGCGGCTACTTCGGGCCGCTGACCGTGACCGAGCAGGGCGGCGGGCTGGTGATGACGGTGGGGCCGGCCGAGCTCCAGTACCCGCTCCAGCACTTCGACGGTGACGAGTTCAGCTTCCTGAGCAAGGGTGAGAACGCGGTCGGCCGCTCCGGGGTGACGTTCACGGTGGGTGCGGACGGGCGGGCCGGCAAGGTGGTGGTCGAGCAGCTCGACATCGACGGCCTGGGGACCTTCACCCGTAGCTGACCCCCCCCCAACGCCGAGTTCGCGCCGTACCCGAACGTGGCCGCCGGCTCCTGACGGTCCCGCGCGGCGCGGCGGTCGCTCCACCGCGCCGGAGCTGCGGCGTTGTCCGGCGCGGCGGGCCTCCGGTGGGCGGTGGAGCCCCCTTCGCGCGAAGTTGTCTGACCAAGTTCGGCCTGTGTTCGCCCGCGCGACCTTCCCCGGGCGGCGCGGAACCGGTACCTATGTCCCGCTCGTGGTGCACCGCCACGGCAACCACCCTCACGCAACCAACGGGACGAGGTACCCCCCATGCGACTGCGCTGGAGCCCCTTCGGCGGACTGCTCGCCACCCTCCCGCTCGTCGGCGCCCTGGTCGTCGGCGCCCCCGGCACCGCCCAGGCGGCGGGCGGCAGCGGCAACCTGATCGTCAACGGCGACGCGGAGGCCGGCGGCTACTGCACCAACGACTGGAGCGCCGCCACCACCGTCCCCGGCTGGACGGTCCAGGCCGGCGGAGTCAACGCGATGTGCTCCACGGCCGGTTCCTTCGGCCTGCCGAACGACGGGCGGGCCCCCGGCAAGGCCTTCTTCGCGCCCGGCAACTTCGGGGACGGCTCGATGAGCCAGACCGTCGACGTCTCCTCGGCGGCCACCGCGATCGACGGCGGCGGCGTGCACTACAACCTCGCGGGCTGGCTGGGCGGTTGGACCACCTACGGCGGCTACGCCGCGGTGAGCCTGCACTTCCAGGACACGAACGGCAGCCCGCTCGGCGCGACCGCCAAGCTGCCCACCGTCTCCGCGACCGACCGCGGCCTGAGCACCAAGTTCCTCTCCCGCAGCGCCACCGGGGCCGTCCCGGCCGGGACGCGCTCCATCCAGGTCGAGGTGCAGTTCCTGTCCACCACGAGCGAGACCGGCTACCTGGACAACCTCTCGCTCACCCTCGACACCCCGGTCGCCGCGCCCGCGCCGGCGGCCCCTCCCGTCTCCCGGGTCCCGGGCTACGACCACGTGTTCACCGTCATGATGGAGAACACCGACTACGCCCAGATCATGAACGACCCGGCGGACACCCCGTTCATCCACAGCCTGATGGCCCAGGGCGCCACCCTCACCGACGCCCACGGCGTCTACCACCCCAGCGACGAGAACTACCTGGCCGTCGCCGGCGGCGACACCTACACCAAGGGCGCCACGTACTGGCCCAACATCAACTCCCCGCAGCGCAACCTCGGCGACAGCATCGAGGACGCCGGCAAGACCTGGAAGGCCTACGAGCAGGGCATGGGCACGCCCTGCAACACCACCACCCAGTACGACGCCAAGTACCAGCCCGACGACGCGCCGTTCATCAACTACACCGACATCAGCGGCAACCCGGCCCGCTGCGCGGCCCACCTGTTCGACACCACGCAGCTGACCACCGACCTCAAGTCGGCCGCCACCACCCCGGACTTCTCCTGGATCGCCGCCGACGACTACTACGACGGCGAGGCCTCCGGCAACGGCAACGCCACCAGCCTCCAGGTGCAGGACGGCTGGCTGAAGCAGACCCTCGCCCCGGTGCTGTCCTCGCCCGCCTGGACCCAGGACCGCTCCCTGCTGCTGCTGACCTGGGACGAGAGCTCGGGCGAGGCCTACAACCACCTCGCCACCATCGCCGTCGGCTCCCAGGGCACCGTCCCGGCCGGCACCAGCAGCCCGCTGCACTACGACCACTACGGCATCGGCCGCACCATCGAGTCCGCCCTCGGGCTGCCCGGCCTCACCGCCAACGACACCTACGCCACGCCGCTGAACGCCGCCTTCGCGCCGTCCACCGCGACCGGCCCGACGCTGACCGGCGACCTCGGCGCAGTGGCCGACGGCGGCAACCTCACCCTGCGCTACGCCCTGCCGACCGCGGCCCAGGCCGGCGCCAAGAACTGGGTCGGCCTCTACCCGGCGGGCGTCACCCCGGGCAGCCGCTCCGCGCTCACCTGGTCCTACGCGCCGAACCAGAGCGGCGCCCTCACCTTCGCCACCGGCAAGCTCGGCGGACCGGGCCGGTACGACGCGTACTACCTGGCCAACGACGGCTACTCGGTGCTGGCCGGCCCGTTCACCGTCACCGTCGGCTGACGCCCGACCGCTGAAGGGGCCCGCCCGGTGGGCGGGCCCCTTCGTCAGTGGGCGGCGCCGGGGTCCGAACCGGGCGGGGTGACCACAGAACGCTGCGAAAACGCTGCGACTTCCCGAGCGGGCCGCGGTTGCGCGACGGTCGGAGCGTGCAGGCAATCACCGACCGGCCGCTCACCGGCCCCGCCGCCCCCGGCTGCTCACCGGCCCCGCCGCCCCCGACCGCGCGTCGGCCGAGCGGCCCCCGGCGCCCCGTCGTAGGCTCGCGGCCGTGACCGCCCCGCCCGCCCCCGCCCCGGCCGGACTGACCACCGGGGCCCTCGCCCGACGGCTCGGCGTCTCGCCCACCACCATCCGCTCCTGGGAACGCCGCTACGGCATCGGCCCCGCCCACCGCGCCCCCGGGCGGCACCGGCGGTGGGAACCGGACGACGTGGCCGTGCTGGAGGAGATGTGCCGGCTCACCGCCCGGGGCGTCAACCCCGCCGAGGCAGCCCGGGTCGCGCTGACAGGTGTCCGCCCCACGCCGCCGAAGCCCAGGACCGGGACGGCCTCCGGCGGCAACACCCTGCCCGTCGGCACCGTGCGCCCCGAGTGCCGGGGCCTGGCCCGCGCCGCCGTACGCCTGGACGCCCCCGAGATGGCCCTCATCCTGGGCCGCAGCGTCGACGAACTCGGCCCGGTCACCGCCTGGACGGAGGTGATGACCCCCGCGCTTCGGGCGGTCGGGCGCAAGTGGTCCACCGAGGGCGAGCGCTACGTCGAGGTGGAGCACCTGCTGTCCTGGCACGTCTCCGCCGTCCTGCGCCGGGCCGCCGACCGGGCCGAGCCGCCGCCGGGACCGGCCGCGCTGCTCGCCGGGATGCCCTCCGAGCTGCACGTCCTCGCGCTGGAGGCGCTCGCCGCGGCCTTGGCCGAGCGCGGCCTGCCGTTCCGGATGTTCGGCCCCGCCCTGCCGCCCGAGGCGCTGCTCGCGGCGGTGCGCCGGACCGGCCCGCCCGCCGTCCTGCTCTGGTCCCAGGCCGCCCGCACCGCCGACCGGGCCCTGGTCGAGCGGGTGGTCCGGACCGCCTGGGGCCCGCAGGGCGCCCGTACCCAGCCCGTCGTACTGGTCGCCGGGCCCGGCTGGACCGGCCCCCGCCGCCCGCCCGGCACCCTGCGCCCGCGCGACCTGGCCTCCGCCCTCGACCTGCTGGAGGAACTGCTCCGCTGACCGGAACCGGGTAGGCGCAGGTGCGAAGCGAACGGAAGGAACGGAAGGAGCGAACGGTGAACGAGCGAGCCCAGCGCGGACTGCACTGCCTGGTCACCGGCGCCACCGGCTACATCGGCGGACGACTCGTCCCCGACCTCCTCGCGGCCGGCCACCGGGTGCGCTGCCTGGCCCGCGACCCCGGGCGGCTGCGCGACCAGCCGTGGCGCGACCGGGTCGAGGCCGCGACCGGCGACGTCACCCGGCCCGAGACCCTGGACGGCGCCTTCGACGGCGTCGACGTCGCCTACTACCTGATCCACTCGCTCGGCACCGGGACGGACTTCGAAGCCACCGACCGGCGCGCCGCCCGCGCCTTCGCCCGCGCGGCCGCCCGGGCCGGGGTGGGCCGGATCGTCTACCTCAGCGGACTGCTGCCCGCCGGGGTGCCCGAGACGGGGTTGTCCCCGCACCTGCGCTCGCGCGCCGAGGTCGGCCGGGAGCTGCGCGCCGCGGGGGTGCCCACCGCCGAACTGCGGGCCGCCGTCATCATCGGCTCCGGCTCCGCCTCCTTCGAGATGCTCCGCTACCTCACCGAACGCCTGCCCGCGATGGTCACCCCGCGCTGGGTCAACACCCGGATCCAGCCCATCGCCGTCCGGGACGTGCTGCGCTACCTGGTCGCCGCCGCCGAGCTGCCGCCGGAGGTCGACCGGGTCTTCGACATCGGCGGCCCGGAGGTGCTCACCTACCGGCTGATGATGCAGCGCTACGCCCGCGCCGCGGGCCTGCCGCCCCGGCTGATCGTGCCGGTGCCGGTGCTGACCCCGGCGCTGTCCAGCCACTGGGTCGGCCTGGTCACCCCGGTGCCCGGACCGCTGGCCCGCCCGCTGGTGGAGTCGCTGCGGCACGAGGTGGTCTGCCACGAGCACGACATCGCCCACTGGATCCCCGACCCGCCGCAGGGACTCACCGGCTTCGACCGCGCCCTGGAACTCGCCCTGCGCCGGATCCGCGAGGCCAAGGTCACCACCCGCTGGTCCTCCGCCTCGCTCCCCGGCGCCCCCAGCGACCCGCTGCCCACCGACCCCGACTGGGCCGGCGGCAGCCTCTACCAGGACCTGCGGGAACGGCGGGTCGCCGCCGACCCGGCCGCCCTGTGGCAGGTGGTCGAGGGCGTCGGCGGCGAGAACGGCTGGTACTCCCTCCCGTTCGCCTGGGCGCTGCGCGGCACCCTGGACCGGCTGGCCGGCGGGGTCGGACTGCGCCGCGGCCGGCGCGACCCGGACCGGCTGCGGGTCGGCGACGCCCTGGACTTCTGGCGGGTCGAGGAGATCGAGCCCGGGCGGCTGCTGCGGCTGCGGGCCGAGATGCGGCTGCCGGGACTGGCCTGGCTGGAGCTGCGGGTCGGCCCGGACGGCGCCGGCGGGGCGCTCTACCGCCAGCGCGCGCTGTTCCACCCGCACGGACTGGCCGGCCACGTCTACTGGTGGTCGGTGGCGCCGTTCCACTCCCTGGTGTTCGACGCCATGGCGCGCAACATCACCGACCGCGCCCGCCGGGCCGGGCCGCACCCCTGAGTACCCCGCCGTAACCCCGCCGCACCCCGCCGCACCCCGAGAAACCGACCGCACCCGCACCCGAGGCCCCGCCGATGACCGTCTCGATCGCCCTGTTCACCCAGGACCTCCGCCTGCACGACAACCCCGTGCTGCACGCCGCCCGCGCCGCCGCCGACCAGGTGGTGCCGCTGTTCGTCCTCGACCCGGCCGTCGAGACGGCCGGCTTCGCCGCCCCCAACCGGCTGGCCTTCCTGGCCGACTGCCTCACCGACCTGGATGCCTCGCTGCGCCGCACCGGCTCCCGGCTGATCGTGCGCCGGGGCACGACCGACGAGCAGACGGCCCGGGTCGCCGCCGAGACCGGCGCCGGGACGGTGCACCTCGCCGCCGGGGTCAGCGGCTTCGCCCGGCGGCGCGAGGCCCGGCTGCTCGCCCTGTTCGGCGACCGGCTGCACGTCCACGACGCCTCCGTGACCGTCGTCCCCGCCGGGCGGATCACCCCGGCCGGCCGCGACCACTACGCCGTCTTCACCCCGTACCACCGCGCCTGGCAGCAGGTGCCGCGCCGCACGGTGCTGGGCACGCCCCGGGTGATCCGCACCCCGGACGGGATCGGCAGCGAGAACCTGGTGGCCCAGGGCCCGTCCTCGCCGGGCCTGCCGTGCGGCGGCGAGACCGCGGCCCGGGAACGGTGGCGACGCTGGGACGTCGACGCGTACGCCGACGTCCACGACGACCTCGCGGCCGACGACACCTCCAGGCTCTCCCCGTACCTGCACTTCGGCTGTCTGTCGCCCACCGAGCTGACCGCCAGCGCCCTGCAGCACGGCGGCCCCGGGGCGGAGGCCTTCGTCCGCCAGCTCGCCTGGCGCGACTTCCACCACCAGGTGCTCGCCGCCCGCCCCGACGCCGCGCACCGCGACTACCGCACCCGGGACGACCACTGGCACCGGGACGAGCGGGAGGCGGAGGCCTGGCGGCAGGGCCGCACCGGCTACCCGATCATCGACGCCGGAATGCGCCAACTCGCCCACGAGGGCTGGATGCACAACCGGGCCCGACTGCTGACGGCGAGCTTCCTCGCCAAGTCCCTCCACCTGGACTGGCGGATCGGCGCCGCCCACTTCCTGTCGCTGCTGGTCGACGGCGACGTGGCGAACAACCAGCTCAACTGGCAGTGGGTGGCCGGCACCGGCACCGACACCCGGCCCAACCGGGTCCTCAACCCGCTGCGCCAGGCCGACCGCTACGACCCCGACGGGGACTACGTACGGCGCTGGGTACCGGAGTTGGCCCACCTGCCCGGCCCGGCCGTGCACCGCCCCTGGCTGCTCGCCCCCGACTACCCGGACCCGCTCATCGCCCCGGACACCCTGTCGGCCCGGCTGCGGGCGGCCCGGAACCTGGACTGACTCAGCCGCAGTTCGCTGAAGCGCCCGGCGCCGCCGGCGAGGGCGCCGATGATCAGCAGCGTCCCTTCACCGGCAGCGTGTTCGGCAGCGTCCTCCCCGCGACCACCCGCCGGGCCTGGGCCCAGGGGCGCGGCTGAACAGGCCGGTGGGCCGCAGCGGGGCTGCGGCCCACACGGGTCGGAGAAGCGTCGGTCAGGAGGCGTTGAGGGCGGCGTCGTCGATGACGAAGCTGGTCTGCAGGGAGGAGTCCTCGGTGCCGGTGAACTTCAGGGTCACCGTCTGGCCCGCGAAGCTCGACAGGTCGAAGGTCCGCTGCACGTAGCCGGTGCCCGCGTCGACGTTGGAGTAGGTGTGCAGGGTGGTGGAGTTGGCCTGGACGGTGAGCTTGTCGTAGGCCGTGCTGCCGGTCTCGGCGGTGTCGACGTGCAGCCAGAAGGAGAAGCTCGCCTTGCAGCCGGCCGGGACGGTGACGCTCTGGCTCAGGGTGTCGGTGTGGGTGGTGCCGTAGCCGTCGAGCCAGGCCTTCCAGCTGCCGGAGTGGGCGGCCTCACCGGCGGAGTTGTCGATGACGCCGGAGCTGGCGGTCCAGGGCGAGGCGGTGCCGGTCTCGAAGCCGGCGTTGCCGAGCAGCTGGCCGCCGCCGGTGCAGGTGCCGCCGCCGGAGCCGGAGATGGTCCAGGTGAAGGAGGCGGAGCCGCTGGCGCCGGTGCCGTCCTTGGCGGTGACCGTGACGTTGTCGCTGCCCGCGGTGGTCGGGGTGCCGGAGATCAGGCCGGACGAGGAGTTGATCGACAGTCCGGCCGGCAGGCCGGTGGCCGAGTAGCTCAGGGTCTGGCCGGAGGCCGAGTCACTGGCGTGGATCTGCAGGCTGGCGGCGGTGCCGACCGTCCCGCTCTGGCTGCCGGGGCCGGTGACCGTGACGGTGTTGCCGCCGGTGCTGCCGCCGGCCGTGAAGGCGGCCAGGCCGTTGGGGGTGCCCAGGCCGGTCGGGCCGTCGTAGCCGGCGCCGGCCGTGCACAGGTAGGCCGGCGAGCAGGTGCCGTTGGCGCCGCTGGTCACGTCGTTGAGCGCGTTGGTGTGCGCGTACGGGTACTTGGCGGGGTTGTCGCCCGCGCCCGGGGTGCCCGCGTCGGCGTAGACGGCGGCGATGATCGGCGAGGAGGCGCTGGTGCCGCCGTACACGGCCCAGCCGCTGCCGCCGTAGGTCTGGTAGACCGCGACGCCGGTGGCCGGGTCGGCGACGGCCGACACGTCGGAGATGGTGCGGTTGGCGCAGCCGCTGTCGGTCTGCCAGCTCGGCTTGGGCTCGTAGGCGGAGCAGCCGGAGCCGGCGCCCTGGCCGCCGGAGCTGGTGCCCCAGACGGACTCGCTCCAGCCGCGGGAGCTGGAGTCCCGGGTCAGTGAGGTGCCGCCGACCGAGATGACGCCCGGGGAGCCGGCCGGGTACTGGGCGCCGTAGCCGGAGTCGCCGGAGGAGGCGGTGATGGCCACGCCGGGGTGGTTGAAGTACTGGCTGTCGGCGGAGGTGTCGGTCGAGTCCTCGGCGCCGCCGTAGCTGTTGGAGACGAACTTGGCGCCCTGGGCGACGGCCTGGTTGACGGAGGCGCCGAGGTCCGACATGGTCGCCGAGGTGGCCTCGACCAGCAGGATGTGGGCGTTCGGCGCGACCGCGGAGACCATGTCGAGGTCGAGGGAGATCTCGCCCGCCCAGCCGGTGTCGGAGGTCGGGTAGCTGGTGCCGCCGTTCTGGTCGATCTTCTTGAAGCAGCCGTTGGCGGTGGTGCACGCGGGCAGCCCGTACTGCGTGCGGTAGGTCGCCAGGTCGGATTCGGCGTTGGGGTCGTCCTGGGCGTCGACGATGGCCACCGTCTGCCCGGCGCCGCCGTTGGCCGACAGGCCGTAGGCGCTCTGGAGGTCGCCCGGGCCGAAGCCGGACGGCGTGGCGTCCGGCGAGACCGCGGTGAGCGAGAAGGCGTGCGGCTGGGCGACGTCGGTGCGCACCAGGGCGTCGCAGGCCAGCTGGTGACGCTCGGTCGGCTTGGCGCACACGTGCTTGACGCCGGCGCCGGACGTGCCGGACGCGGTCGCCGTGGCGCCGGCCGGGGCCGCGAGCGCGAGGCCGGCGGCCACCACGGCGCCGACCGCGAAGGTCGCGGTGGCGGCACGGAGCCGGCCGTGCCGCAGGGGGGAACGGACGAAGGTGTGCAACGGAGCCCTCCCAAGTGGGGGGTCGGGCCCTGGGCGTGCGTGCGGGCACCGCCGTCGTGCGGCGGCTCGTCGGGGTGCAGGCCCGGGGTGAGGGGGGACGCGCACGTGCAGACGGCTGCCCTGGCGTCCGGTGGGGCATGGCGCGTCGGCCCGTTGGGGGACGGGGAGCCCTGCCGGACGGCTGATGATCTGGGCATGCCAAGAGGATGGTGCTGAGCCTTCACGGCGTCAGCGATAGGAAGGTAGCCACGCCGGGCGCCGGCGAACAAGGCCGAGGTCCGGGCCATGACCGAGGCTTGACCGGGCGGGATCCCGCCACTGGCGCCCTTGCGCCGCCGCCCCCGCTGAGCGGCGGTTCACCTCGCACACGGAACGGCCGAGGCCGACGCGGGCCCCGCCCCGGTCGGCGGCCACGGCGAGGGGCCCGGGGGAGGGGCGTGCGGTCGTGGGCGAACCCAGGAACCGGTCGGGCGCGGTCCGGTGCCCGCCGACGGCCGCCCGTCCCCGGCGACCCGTCAGCGGACGGCCGGAGCGGTGTACGGCAGGCCGCCCGGAGCGGCGCGCGGTCCGGCGGCCGTCACGGCGCGCAGCAGCCGTCGCTCCGCAGCGCCTGGCCGACCGCGAGCCAGCCCCCTCTGGTGCGTCAACAGGCAGGCCGACGCGCGGGATTCACGCCGTTCGTCAGCTGCGGCCGGGCGTGCCGGGCGTGCCGGGCGTGTCGGGCCGGGGCGGGTCGGCCTCGTCGAGCAGCAGTTCCAGGACGGGCAGGGCTGCCTCCAGGGCGCGGCACTGCTCCGGGGTGAGGCGGGCGCCGCGGCGGGCCAGCAGGGCGGTGCGCTCCCGGCGGATCCGGGCGAGGGTGTCCCGTCCGTGCGGGGTGGGGGCGAGGAGTTGGGAGCGGCCGTCCTGCGGGTCGGGGGTCTTGGCGATCAGGCCGTCGGCGACGAGCGGGGCCACCGTCCGGACCATGGACGGGGCGGCCACGCCTTCGCGCGCGGCGAGTTCGCCGAGCCGCAGCGGGCCGTGCTGGTCCACCCGGGCCAGGGCGGAGAGTTGGGCGGCGGTGAGGTCCTGGTCGCCGGAGGCGCGGACCAGTTGGCGGTTGAGCCGGCCGATCGCCAGCCGGAGCCGGACCACCGCCTCGGCGGACAGCCCGTCGCCGTCCGCGCTCACGGCCCGTGCTCCTTGGCCGGCGGGGCGCCCTGGTCCTGGCCGGCGGCGGGGACCTGCGGGTCGGGTGTGGGTGTGGGCGCGGGCGAGGGCGAGGGCGAGGGCGTGGGTGCGGGCGTGGGTGCCAGTGCGGAGGCGGCGGGCCGCCGCTGTTCGCGGATCAGCGAGGCCGCCGCTGCGACCAGCGACATCGCGATGGCCAGCCAGAACACCACCACCAGCCCGTCGTGGAAGGGCCCCGAGATCAGCTGGGGGAAGAACTCCCGGCCGGTGAGCGTCCGGGCGTTGTCCGGCGGGAGCCGGCTCAGCACGTGCGGGCCCAGCAGCTGCTGGACGGGGTTGTAGCCGAGGAACGCGGCGAACAGCGTGCCCACCGGCGGCAGCGAGGCGATGGTGCGGGCGTCGGCGGCGGGCACGCCCTGGGCGGTCAGCCCGGCGGTGAGGGTGTGCGGCAGCGAGCCGGACAGCCCGGCCACCATCAGGGAGAAGAACACCCCGATCGACAGCACCATGCCGGCGTTCTGGAAGGTGGCCCGCATGCCGGAGGCGGCGCCGCGGGCCGCGGCCGGCACGCTCGACATGATCAGCGAGGTGTTGGGGGCCGCGAACAGGCCGCCGCCCAGGCCGTTGAGGAACACCAGCAGGGCGAACCAGGGGTAGCCGAAGTCGGTGGGCAGCAGGAGCAGCCCGGCGAAGGAGAACGCCATCACCACCAACCCGCCGGCGGCGAACAGCCGGGCCCCGGCGCGGTCCGACAGGTAGCCCGAGACCGGCCCGGCGGCCAGGAAGCCGACGGTCAGCGGGACGAGGTAGATGCCCGCCCACAGCGGGGTGTCGGCGTAGTCGTAGCCGTGCAGCGGCAGCCAGATGCCCTGGAGCCAGATGATCAGCATGAACTGCAGCCCGCCGCGCGCGATCGAGCCCAGCAGGGTGGCCGCGTTCCCCCCGGTGAAGACCGGGTCGCGGAACAGCGAGAGCGGGAACATCGGCTCGGCCGTCCTGGCCTCGACCAGGCAGAACACGGCGAGCAGCGCCACCCCGCCGAACAGTCCGGCCAGCACCCAGGGGTTGGTCCAGCCCATGGTGTGGCCGCCGTAGGGCTGGATGCCGTAGGTGATCCCGGCGAGCAGGGCGGTCAGGCCGACGCCGAAGGTGATGTTGCCCCACCAGTCGATCCGGGCGGGCCGGCGCACCCCGGTCTCGCGCAGCGAGCGGTAGGCCCAGACCGTGCCGAGCACGCCGATCGGCACATTGACCCAGAAGATCGACCGCCAGTTCCACTCGGCCAGCAGTCCGCCCAGCACCAGGCCGATGAAGGACCCGGCGATGCCCGCGACGATGTTGACCCCGAGCGCCGTGCCGCGCTGGCGGGCCGGGAAGGCGTCGGTGATGATCGCCGCCGAGTTGGCCATCAGCATCGAGCCGCCGACCGCCTGCACCACCCGCCAGCCGATCAGCCACAGCGCGCCCGGCCCGCCGTGCAGCGGATCGAGGGAGAGGGCCACCGAGGTGAGGGTGAAGATCAGGAACCCGGCGTTGTAGATCCGGACCCGGCCGTGGATGTCGCCCAGCCTGCCGAGGGTGACCACCAGGACGGCGGTGACCAGCATGTAGCCCATCAGCATCCACAGCAGGTAGCTGACGTTGCCGGGCTCCAGCGGGTCCAGGCCGATGCCGTTGAAGATCGCGGGCAGCGAGATCAGCACGATCGAGGCGTTGATGGTGGCGATCAGGGTGCCGAGCGTGGTGTTGGACAGGGCCACCCACTTGTACCGGGGATGGTCCGGGTCCACCCCGGTACGGGCCGGGCGCTGCCGCCCGGTCCTGCCGCTGCCGGAGAGTCGTGTCGCCACCGCTGCCTCCCGCCGGCCGGCCCGGCCGGGGTCGGCCGCCGGATCGAGTGTGGATTTCGATAGCTACCGCCGGCTAACGATAGTCCGGCGGCCGTTCGGGCGGTAGGTCCCGGCCCGGGCGATGGTCGCCAGGTACGGGACCGGTTGAGGGGAGGGCCCCTGCGGGTACCTCCCTCGGCATGTCCGACGAGAAGAACCGCGCCGTGGCCGAGGCGATCCTCCCGCTGGTCGGCGGCGCCGCCAACATCCGCTCGGTCGCCCACTGCATGACCCGGCTGCGGCTGGGCCTGGCGGACCTCGCCCTGGTCGACCGGGAGGCGCTCGGCGCGCTGCCGGCCGTCCTGGGCACGGTCGAGGACGACACCTACCAGATCGTCCTCGGCCCCGGCGCCGTCGCCGGGGTCACCGCGCAGCTGCGGCAGATGCTGGCTTCCGGGGCCGGGGTGGCTGCCCCGCCGCCGCCCACCGCCGAGGACCTCGCCGGGCGCGGTGCGCGGATCCGGGAGGAGGCCCGGGTGCGCAACGCGACGCCGGTGAAGCGGGCGCTGCGCCGGGTCGCCGACATCTTCGTCCCGCTGATCCCCGCCCTGATCGGCTGCGGGATCGTCGCCGCCCTCTCCGGGGCGCTCGCCAACCTGGGCTGGGCGACCGGGCTGGTGCCCGCGCTGACGGCGGTCTCCTCAGGGTTCATGTCGCTGCTCGCCGTCTTCGTCGGCTACAACACGGCGAAGGAGTTCGGCGGAACGCCCGTGCTGGGCGGGGCCGTTGCCAGTGTGATCGGGTACGCGGGCGTCGCCAGGGTGGAGGCGTTCGGCCACCACCTCACCCCCGGGCAGGGCGGTGTGGTCGGGGCGCTGCTCGCCGCGCTGCTGGCCGTCCAGCTGGAGCGGTGGACCAGGCGGATCCTGCCCGCCGCGCTGGACATCCTGGTCACCCCCACGGTCACCGTCCTGTTCGGCGGGCTGGCCGCCCTGTTCGGCCTGATGTTCGTCGCCGGGGAGGTCTCCACCGGCATCGGTCACGCCGCCACCTGGCTGCTCGCCCATGGCGGACTGCTCGCCGGGCTGGTGCTCGGCGGCCTCTTCCTGCCACTGGTGATGCTCGGCCTGCACCAGGCGCTGATCCCGATCCACACCACCCTGATCCAGCAGCAGGGTTCCACCGTGCTGCTGCCGATCCTCGCCATGGCCGGGGCCGGGCAGGTCGGCTGCGCCGCGGCCGTCTACCTGCGGCTGCGCCACAACGCCTCGATCCGGGCGACCATCCGGTCCGCGCTGCCGGCCGGTCTGCTCGGCGTCGGCGAGCCGCTGGTCTACGGGGTGACGCTGCCGCTGGGCCGTCCGTTCGTCACGGCCTGCGTGGGCGGCGCGGCCGGGGGCGCCTTCGTCGGGGTGGCCGGCCAACTCGGCGACGCGGTCGGCTCGACGGCCGTCGGCCCGTCCGGCTGGGCGCTGTTCCCGCTGCTGGCCGGTCCGGACGGGATGGCCGCGAGCGCCGCCGTCTACGGTGGCGGGCTGCTGACCGGCTACGTGGTGGGCTTCCTGGCCACGTACTTGTTCGGGTTCACCCGGGAGATGCTCACCGAGTACGACGCGCCGGCGCCGGCGGCCCGGGACGTTCCGTAGGCCGACGCCCGGTGGCCGGGCGGTTCACCCGGCCTTGCTCCGGTCGATGAGGTCCTGGACGGAACGGGGGGCGGCGGAGCCGGACCGGCCCTTCCCCGCGGTGGAATCGTCGGTCAGGAGCCGAGCACGGCGACCGCGCGGGCGATGATCTCGGGGGCCTCGTCCGCGCGGGCGTGCCAGTGCGGCCGGTAGGTGCCGGCCGGGGCCGGGGCGGCGCCGCCGGTGAAGACGGCCATGGCCCGCTCGCCGGGGCGGATCAGTCCCTGCTCGACGGCGTCCAGGGTGCCGGCGAGGGAGTAGAGGCCGGCGCGTTCGCGCGGGGCGCCGTCGGGGTCGAGGGCGACGGTGACGCCGGCGCCCCGCAGCAGGGCGACGGCACGCGGTTCGAGCCGCAGGTAGCGGGCGTCGGCGAGCGCCCGGACGGTGCCGCGGGACTCGGCGCACAGCTCGCGCATCCGGCGGACCAGGTCCTCGGTGAGGGTGCGGCGGAACAGCGTGGGTTCGAGCGGCTCGGCCGCGGCGGGCGGGGCGGCCCGCCCGCCGTCGAGGCCGAGCGCGTGGACGAAGGGGGTCACCGCCTCCTGCTGGACGCCGAGGAAGCGCGGCACGGTGACGGCCTCGCCCGTGGCGCGCCGGATCTCCCGCAGGCCCCCGTAGAAGCCGAGCGGTCCGTATCCGCTGGACACGGCCTGGACGTGCCAGTCCCACCGCCGGCCCAGTTCGCGCCCGGCGTCCCGCAGGAAGTACGCGCGGAGCTTGTTGGCCCCGTCCTGGTCCGCGAGGGTGGGTGCGGCCGGGAGGCGCAGGGCCGCGGTGCAGTGCGCCAGCACCTCCTTGATCCGCCGCTCGGGTGCGTCCACCTCGACGAACTGCACGGAGTCGGTCTCGGCGAGCTCCGGGGTGATCCGGCGGCGGGAGGCCGGGGGGTGGAGGATCACCGCCCGCAGGCCGGTGTGGAGGGCGTAGGCGGCGAGGGCGTTGGCGGTGTTGCCCGAACTCTGGGCCAGCACCAGGGGCTGCTCGCGGCGCAGGCACTGGGCGACGGCGAGGCAGGTCAGCCAGGACTTGAAGGTGCCGGTGGTGTTGGTGGTGGAGAGGTCCAGCACATCGATGTCGACCTCGTGCTGCGGCGGCAGCCGGACGATCCGGCCGCCCTCCCGGAGGCTGCTGCGACGGAGCAGGGCGGGGTCGGCGGGCAGCCGGGCGGCGTACCTCCGGACGATCCGGTCCTGGGCGTAGATCTCCACGATGCGGTTCCGTGCTTCCCGTCGGCTGTCCTCGCGCCTCCTGCGGTGCGCGTCGTCGCGGGTCATCCAACCGCCGATCCCGCCGGATTCGGGGCCGGACCGGGCCGATGTCACCTGCACGAGTGATCATCGGCGCCGGGGTTCGCCGCCGGCCCGGTCCGCCGTCACACTGGGTCCGCCATCCGGGACGGAAGTGAGCACTCAGACGTGGACAGTTCGGACCTCGCGCGGATCACGCGGTTCGCTCGGCAGGACGTCGGCCGGTACCTGGCCGCCCACCCCGAGGGCCGCTACCCCGCTCCCCTCGTACGGGAGTTGGCGAGGCTCGGCGCCTTCGGAGCCACCGTCCCGGCCGAGTACGGCGGAGGCGGCTGGAGCCGGCGCCACGTGGCCGTGCTCGGCTACGAGTTGGGCCGCGCCTGGCAGCCGCTGGCGGGCCTGGTCGGCACCCACCTGAAGCTGTGCCGGCTCGTGCTGGAGCACGGCACCCCGGAGCAGCGGGGCGACTGGCTCGGGCCGATGGCGAGGGGCACGGCGGTCTTCGCACGCGCCTACCACGAGCAAGGCCTCGGCAGCCCGGCCGAGTTGCGCACCCTGGTGTCCCACCGGGGCGCGGTCGGGGTGCTGAACGGCCGCAAGAGCTGGGTGACCAACGCCCGGGACGCCGACCGGGTGGTGGCCGTCGCCCGCAGCGGGGATGCCGTGGTGGGCGTCATCGTCGACCCGGGGCGTCCGGGGGTGGCCGTCGGTCCGGAGCTGCCGCGACCGGGCATGCTCGGCGTATCGCTGGCCGAAATCACCTTCGACGACTACGAGTTCGACCCGGAGCGGGAGGTGCTCGGCGGTCGGTGGCACGATCTGACCGGGGCCCTGAACGGCCATGACGTGACCAGCTACGCGGCCCGGGCGGTGGGATCGGCGGACGCCGTCGTCGCGCATGCGCTGGCCTTCGCCCGGGCCGCCCTGGACGGACGCACGGCCGAGGCCGGGGGTGCGATCCGGCTGCGGGTGGGGGAGTTGGTGACCAGGCTCGCGGTGATGCGGACGGTCTGGCAGTCGCTGCTCGAAGCGGACGCGTCGGAGGCCCGTGCCCGTCCGGACGGGTCGGAGGCCCGTGTCGGTCCGGACGCCTCGGCGGGGATGACCTCCGAGGCGGCCAAGGTGTTCTGCACCGAGGCCCTCCAGGAGGTGGTCCGGGTGGCGGCCGCGCTCTGCGGCGGGGCCGGGTACGCCGCGCCGGACGGTGTCCTGGGGCGGCACTACCGCGATGCGCTGGCCCTGCTGATCGTGGGTGCGCCCAACGACGTGCTGCTGTCCCGCATCGGTGGGCGGGCACTGGGGGCCGGCTGACCGCTCCGGGTTCCGGGCGGGTTGCGCTGCGCCCCCTGCGGGCGGAGTGACGCTTCGTTATGTCCCCGTGACCTCCGGCGCCGCCCCGGCGGGTCTACCTTTGTCGACGCTCGGTCAACTCCACGCCCCCACAAGGGAGTAGCCATGTCCGAAGCCCGTCGGCGCACCCTCGCCGTGTCCACCGCCCTGCTGACCCTCCTGGGCACCGCCGCACCGGCCGTCGCCGCCACCGCGCCCGCCCTCGTCCAGGCCCCGCTCGCCCACCACGGCGGCGGCCTGCTGCAGAGCACCAGCGGCAACTGGTCCGGCTACGCCGCCACCGGCAGCCGGTTCACCAGCGTCAGTGCCAGCTGGGTGCAGCCCTCCGTGTCCTGCGCCGGGGCAGACACCTGGTCCAGTTTCTGGGTCGGTCTCGACGGCGACGGCAGCAACAGCGTCGAGCAGACCGGCACCGAGGCCGACTGCTCCAGCGGCTCCCCGGTCTACTCCTCCTGGTACGAGATGTACCCGGCCTACCCGGTCAACTTCAGCAACACGGTGCGGCCGGGCGACCACTTCACCGCGAGTGTCACCACCAACGGCAGCGGCTCCTTCACCCTCACCCTGCGCGACACCACGGCGGGCTGGAGCCGCACCGTCAACAAGTCCCTGAAGAACGCCGCCCTGGCCTCCGCCGAGGTGATCGCCGAGGCCCCCTCCAGCTCCACCGGGGTGCTCCCGCTGTCCGACTTCCACTCGGTCGCGTTCACCGGCGCCACCGTCAACGGAAACAGCCTGGGCGGCTTCAACCCGGACGCCATCACCATGGGCTCCGGCGGCACCACCAAGGCCACCACCTCCGGGCTGAGCGGCGGCAACGCCTTCTCGGTGACCTGGAAGCACAGCTGACGCCGGCCCCCTGAGCGTGCGGAAGGCCGCCGCCCCCCTCGTCTGGCTGAGGGGGACGGCGGCCTTGCGGATGCCGGAGGCTCAGCGGCCGCTCTCGGCCCGGGCCTTCGTCCAGGCGGCCTCGCGCAGCAGCCGCAGCCCGTTGAGGCCGACGATGACGGTCGAGCCCTCGTGGCCGAGGACGCCCAGCGGCAGCGGCAGGGTGGCGACCAGGTCCCAGACCACCAGCACGGAGATGCACACCGAGGCGATCACCAGGTTCTGCACCACGAAGGAGCGGGCCCGCCGGGAGAGCGCCACCACGGCGGGGACGGTGGCCAGTTCGTCCCGGACAATCACGGCGTCGGCGGTCTCCAGGGCGAGGTCGGAGCCGGCCCGGCCCATCGCGATGCCGGTGTGGGCCGCGGCCAGGGCGGGCGCGTCGTTGACGCCGTCGCCGACGACCAGGACCTTGCGTCCGGCGGCCTCCTGCGCTCTGACCGCGGTGACCTTGTCCTGGGGGAGCAGCCCGGCGCGGACGTCGGTGATGCCGACCTCGGCGGCCAGCCGGGCGGCGGCCCGCGGGTTGTCGCCGGTGAGCAGCGTCGGCGCGGTGCCGGTCAGCGCGGTCAGTGCGGTGACGGTGGCGGCGGCGTCCGGGCGCAGGCGGTCGGCGATGCCGAGCAGGCCGACCGGGACGCCGTCCACCGTGACCAGGACGGCGGTGCGGCCGCCCTCCTCCAGCTCGGCGGCGAGGGCGGGGACCGCCCGGTCGGTGGGGTGCGGCAGCCGGGCCGGGGCGCCGACCGCGACGGTGCGGCCGTCGACGGTCGCGGTGACCCCGATGCCCGGGGCGGAGGAGAAGCCCTCGGCGGTGGCGAGCGTCAGTCCCCGGGTGCGGGCGGCGTCGACGACGGCGCGGGCGAGCGGGTGCTCGCTGGGGTGCTCGGCAGCGCCGGCCAGCGCCAGCAGTTCCTCCTCGTCCAGGCCGGAGCCGGGCAGCGGGCGGACGTCGGTGACCCGGGGAGTGCCCTCGGTCAGGGTGCCGGTCTTGTCGAGGGCGACGGCGTCGGTCTGCCCGAGGCGTTCCATCACCACCGCGGACTTCACCAGCACCCCGTGCCGGCCGGCGTTGGCGATGGCCGACAGCAGCGGGGGCATGGTGGCGAGCACCACGGCGCACGGCGAGGCCACGATCATGAAGGTCATGGCCCGCAGCAGCGAGCCGGTGAAGGCCGCGCCGAGGGCGAGCGGCACCGCGAAGACGGCCAGGGTGGCGGCCACCATGCCGATCGAGTAACGCTGCTCGACCTTCTCGATGAACAGCTGGGTCGGGGCCTTGGTGCCGGAGGCCTCCTCGACCATGGCGACAATCCGGGCGATCACCGAGTCGGCGGCGTCCCGCTCGACCTTGACCCGCAGCGCGCCGGTGCCGTTGAGGGTGCCGGCGAACACCTCGTCGCCGGCCGCCTTGGCCACGGGCAGCGGCTCGCCGGTGATGGTGGCCTGGTCGACCTCGCTCGTGCCGTCCAGCACCCGCCCGTCGGCGCCGATCCGCTCGCCGGGCCGCACCAGGATGGTGTCGCCGACGGCCAGTTCTCCGGTCGGCACGTTCTCCTCGGTGCCGTCGGCCGGCAGCCGGGTGGCCGTCGTGGGCGCGAGGTCGAGCAGTCCGCGTACCGAGTCGGCGGTGCGGGCGGTGGCCAGGGCCTCCAGCGCGCCGGAGGTGGCGAAGATGACGATCAGCAGCGCGCCGTCCATCACCTGGCCGACGGCGGCGGCGCCGAGCGCGGCGACGATCATCAGCAGGTCGACGTCGAGGGTCTTCTCGCGCAGGGCCTGGAGGCCGGCCCAGGCGGGTTCCCAGCCGCCGGTGGCGTAGGCGAGGGCGTACAGCGGGCCCCAGGCCCAGGCCGGGGCGCCGGTGAGCTGGAGCGGGAGCGCGATCAGGAAGAGCACGGTCGCGGCGGCGGCCCAGCGGGCCTCGGGGAGGGCGAACACCCGGGTGCGGCGGCGTGGGGCGGTGTCGGGGCGCTGGGCGGCGGAGGGCGCGGGGCGCTCGATCAGGGTGGTGGGCATGCGGACGGGACCCTTCGGGGCAGGGCGGAGCCGGTGACTCACTCACCATACATGAACATATGAACGCGTCTTCATGTATGAGTTGTAGTATTGCCCGCATGGGTCATGGAGCCGCCCCCGCCACCGCCGTCCCGCACACCCGCCTGGACGAAGCCAGCGCCGCCAGGGTGGCCACCACCCTGCAGGCCCTGGCCACCCCCTCCCGGCTGCTGATCCTCTCCCGGCTGCGCGAGGGCCCCTGCGCGGCCACCGAACTCGCCGCCGAAGTCGGCCTGGAGCAGTCCGCCTGCTCCCACCAGCTCCGCCTGCTGCGCAACCTCGGCCTGATCGTCGGTCGGCGGGACGGCCGCTCGGTCGTCTACGCGCTCTACGACAACCACGTGGCCGCCCTGCTCGACCAGGCCGTCTACCACATCGAGCACCTGCGGCTCGGGCTCACCGACTGACCGCTCCTGATCAGCGCAGCTTCCACCCGGCGAGCAGGGCGGACTCCTGGTCCGGCGTCAGGGTCTGCGGCAGCGGCTCGAACGGCCGGATGTCGCGGGCGGTGTCCGCCACCGGGCGCAGGCGCAGCCCGGTGGCGAGGGCGGCAGCGGAATCGGCGGTGCTGGTGGCCCGGAGCAGCGGGTCGGTGGTCCACAGCGGCAGCGCGCGGTCCTGGACGCCGGCGCTCCGCAGGAAGTCCTCGGCCACCCAGGTGAGGGTGGTGCCGGGCGGGGCGACGGCCGAGGCGACGGCGTCGAGCAGCCCGCCGATGGTGGCGGTCGGGGGAGTCGCGGCGTGGAAGGGGCCGGAGGCACCCCGCTCCAGCAGGCCGAGCATCCAGTCGGCGAGGTCACGGGCGTCGACGGTCTGCAGCGGGGCGTCCGGACGGCCCGGCGCCAGCACCTCGCCGCCCCGTGCGAGCCGCCGCACCCAGTGGTCGAAGCGGTGGGTGTAGTCCTCGGGACCGATCACGTACGTCGGACGCACCAGCAGCGCGTCCGGGCCGAAGCGCTCCCGTGCCGTCCGCTCGCACTGCACCTTGAGGACGCCGTAGGAGGCGGCGCTGACCTCCCCGGGCTCCGGGCCGTCGGCGGGCCGCAGCGGGGAGTCCTCGGTGAAGCCGGGGGCGGCGGGGGTGTCGTAGACGGCCATGGAGGAGACCAGCAGGTAGCGCCCGGCGGCGCCGGGGTCCAGGGCGTCGGCCAACTGCCGTACCTGGCGCGGGAAGTAGGCGCTGACGTCCACGGTGGCGTCCCAGCCGAGACCGCGCAGCGCGGACAGGTCCGCGTCGCGGTCGGCGATCAGGTGGGTGGCCTCGGGCAGCAGGTGGGCGCCGGACCGGCCCCGGTGCAGCACGGTGACATCGTGTCCGGCGGCGAGCGCGGCCCGGGCGAAGTGGAGGCCGACGAACCGGGTGCCGCCCATGATCAGTATCCGCATCGGGCCATCGTTCCAGTTCTGCGCGGGCCCGGCCAGGGGCCGGGGCCGGACGCCTTCCGGGGCGGGCCCGCGCAGAACCGCGGCGGCCGGGGCGGCCTCCCTCACAGGGTGGCGAGGACGTTCTGGCGCAGCCCGTCGAGGACGAGGCCGTTGTCCAGCCGGACCCGGACCGTCACCTGCCGCCCCCGCTCCCGATGAGCGGCCCACTCCGGTTCCAGCGCGGCGATCTGGGTCGCGAGCCGCTCCCGGCTCGCGGCCGGCATGGTGTGCCCGTAGTCCTCGAAGAGTGCCTGGAGGCGCTGGTACTCGCGGACCGCCTCGCTCTCCGGGAGTTCGCCGTCCACCCGCTCGACGGTGCCCTCGATCCCGGCGCCCAGCGACAGGAACCCGACCACGGCCCCCGGCTCCCCGGTGACGGCCTCACCGATGCCGAGGTCCTCCGTCAGCCTGACGCGTCGGCCTTCCTCCAGGGTCATCCGTCCACTGCCTCTCGATCGATCGGTGCCGCGGGCGCGGTCGGCCGACGGTCCGGCCATTATCCGTCGGGCGGATCGGCTGGTGGGACCCGGTCGGACCCGGTCGGACCTGGTCGGCGGCGGATCACCGCCTCCGCGGCGCCGGGCCCTCCGCGCCGCGACCCCGCCGCCGCTGCCGGCCCCGGTACGGTGGCGGGCGGAGTCCGAGCAGTCCGAGCAGTCCGAGCGGACCGCCCGGGCGCTCGCCCATCTGCGGGCGGCCCGCGCGCCTGCGAGGGGCCCGACTGGCCACGGTGGAGGCCCTGCTGCTGCCGGCCGTGCTGCTCAAGCGGCTCCGCTTCCGCCCCGAGCCGGGCCACCGGGTGGTCCCGGTCGAACGCTTCGTCCTCTGGGCCGACCAGGACATCCGCATGCTGGTGACCCCGCGGGCCGCACAGGCCACCGGCTGAGTGCGACCGGGGCCCGTGCGCTGACGGTGGCTCAGGCGTAGATCCGGGCGTAGAGGTCCCGGATCTGGTCGGCGGTGGGCACGACGGGGTTGTTGGCGGGGGAGCCGGAGGCCAGGGCCTGGTCGGCCATCAGGGGGATGCGGGCGGTCCAGGCGTCCCGGTCGATGCCGTAGCTGCGGGGCGTGGGCACCTCCAGGTCGCGGCACAGGGCGCGGAGGGCGTCGACGAGCTTGTCGGCGGCCAGGTCGTCGGCGTCGGCGGGGGTGGCGGCGCCCAGGGCGCGGGCGCAGTCGGCGTAGCGGGCGCGGGCCGCGTGCACCGAGAAGGCCGTCACCGCGGGGAACAGCATCGCGTTCGACAGCCCGTGGGCGACGTGGAAGTGGGCACCGATGGGCCGGCTCATGCCGTGCACCAGGGCGACGCTGGAGTTGGAGAAGGCCAGGCCGGCCTGGGTCGCGGCGAGCATCATGGCCGCGCGGGCCACGGTGTCCGAGCCGTCCTCGTAGGCGCGGCGCAGATGGCGGCCGATGGTGCCGATCGCGGTGAGGGCGAGGCCGTCGGTGAAGGGGTTGGCCTTGCGGCTCACATAGGCCTCGACGGCGTGGGTGAGGGCGTCGATGCCGGTGTCGGCGGTCAGCCGGGGCGGCATCGACATGGTCAGCTCGACGTCGATCACGGCGGCCAGCGGCTGGAACGCCGGGCCCAGGCAGAGCATCTTCTCGTCCGTGTCGCTGTCGGTGATGACGGTGACCTGGGTCGCCTCCGATCCGCTGCCGGCGGTGGTGGGGACGGCGACCACCGGCAGGGCCGGACCGAGGTTGAGCCGCGGCGCCTTGTACTCGCGCATGTGGCCGCCCTGCACGGCGAGCAGGGCGAGGGCCTTGGCGCTGTCCATCGGGCTGCCGCCGCCGAAGCCGACGACCGAGTCCGCGCCGTGCTCCTGGAGGGCCTTCAGACCAGCCGTCAGGGAGTCGGTGGTCGGGTCGGGCACGGTGTCGGCGAACAGCCGGGGGCTCAGCCCGGCCCCGGTCAGCGCCGCCAAGAGCCGCTCCGCCGCGCCCGTCCGCACCAGGAACGCGTCGGTGACCAGCAGCGGCCGGCTCAGTCCCAGCCCCGCCACCACCTCGCCCAACTCCTCGGCGGCGCCCCGGCCGACACGCATGATCCGGGGCAGGGACAGGCTGGCGACCATGAGGGACCTCTCGACGCTGGGCGGGAAGGGCGGGGCGGGACGGAGGGCCGGCGGGGGTGCTTCCCCGGCCGGGCGGTTCCGACTGTGCCGTCCACGCGGGTGTGCGTTCAACCGCCAAACACGCAGACCCGGTGTGCGCGAATGCAGATAGCGTGGGCCCGTGCACTCCCGTTCCCGCCCGGCCGGTACGGACCCCGTTCCCTCCTCGCCCGGTGACCGCGGCGAATTCGACGCTCCCGGCCCCGACCCGCGCAGGCTCCGCGCCGACGACCTCCGCTACCTGCTCGCCGTCGCCCGGACCGGGCGGCTGGTGGCCGCCGCCTCCGCCCTCGGCGTGGACCACACCACGGTGTCCCGCCGGATCACCGCACTGGAGACGAGCCTCGGCGTGCGGCTGATGGAACGCGGCGCCGAGGGCTGGGCCCTCACCGACGCCGGAAAGGCCGTCTCGGAGGGCGCCCGCGCGATCGAGGACGCCCTCGACCACGTCGTCGACGCGGTGTCCGGCCAGCACGCGCCCTCGCTGCGCGGCACCGTACGGGTGAGCGCCCCGGACGGCTTCGGCACCCTCTTCGCCACCCCCGCGCTCGCCCGGGTGCGCCGCCGCCACCCCGGACTGCAAGCCGAACTCATCACCGCCACCCGCCAGTTGACCCTGCACCCGGCCGGCTTCGACCTCGCCCTGGCGATCGGGCGACCGCCCCGGAGCCGACTGGTCACCGAGCACCTGACCGACTACGCACTGGGCCTGTACGCCGACGACGGGTACCTCGCCCGGCGCGGTGCCCCCCGTACCCTCGCCGAACTGCGGGAACACGCACTGGTCTTCTACATCGAGTCGATGCTCCAGGTCGGCGACCTCGACATCGAACGCCACCTGCCGGGCGTCACCCCCGCGTTCTCCTCCACCAACGTCTTCGCCCAGCTCGAAGCCACCCGACTGGGCGCCGGCATCGGCGTGCTGCCGGCCTTCCTCGCCGAACGGGCCGGTCTGCGGCGGCTGTTGGCCGAGGAGGTGGACATCCGGCTGCCGATCACCCTGGCCGTCCGCCGTGAGGCGGTCACCCGCCCCGCCGTACGCGCGGTGCGCGACGCCCTGCACCGGGAGGTCGCCGACCGCGCCGCCGAACTGCTCCCGGAGTAGCTACTGCTGGAGCGCCGGCCGACCGGACAGCAGGCCCTCCAGGAACTCGCCGTGCTGGGGAAGCGGGACGATCAGGGTCTCCGGCGCCTCGGTGCGCTCCGTGAGCTCGGTGCGCTCGGTGTGCTCCGTGCGCAGGACCTTCGTCGGCTCCTCCGTCCGTTCCGCCCGTCCGGAGACCATCACGCCGACGGCGTCCGCGATCCGGGTCATCGCCTGCGGCTGCCCGGCGGCCACCGCCGACGCCGCACCCGACGCCGCAGCCTCGCCGCGCAGCCGATCGACCTCCGCCTCCAGCGTCGCCAGGCGCGCCCTCAGCTCGTCCAGCTCGCTCTTCTTCCCCATGGTCCAGGACCCTCCCCGGCCGCTCACAGCCCTCTGACGTGCCGTTCCACCCTATCCGGCCCCCTTCCTCCACTCTCCGCCGCCGTCCAGGGATCCTCCAGGACCGGGACGCACGGCGACAGCAACGGCTCGGTGTGCTCGGAGACCTCACCCCGGACCATCCGGAGGACGCGCACCTCGTTCCCCCGCCCCGGCGCCTCGTCATCGCGGACGTGCAGCAGACCGTACGACCCCGGTGCCCGCCGGCCGACCTCGCGGAAGAAGTCGAGGACCTCCGGATCGCGGTGATTCGCCTGACCGCCGAAGTGGACGAACACCGCGCCGTTCATCCACCGCAGATCCAGGAGGTACGGGCTCGCGATCTCCGCGATCCGCCGCTGGACGCCCTCCGCGATCACCCGCAGCCGGGCCTCCTCGACGCGGACGTCCTCGTCATCGGCTCCGGCACTCTCCAGGACGTTGACCCACCCGTGATATTCGAACACGGGGCGGCAGCCTACCCGGGGACCCCGGCGGACCTCCGGCGCTGACCCCACCAACCCGCTCTCCCACGCCGCGCTGATCCAGCTGCACATCGACGGGCGCCGGCCCGTCGCGGACGACGCCGACGCCGTTGACGGGGATGCGGAGTCGGACGCCATGAGCGGTCCGCACCCGGGCTCGGGTGCGGACCGCCGGCGGCCGGTGGCCGGGGGGGTCGGGTCAGGGCCGCGGCCGGGCGTCCGTGAAGTAGCCGAACAGGTCGACGATGATGTCGGTGCTGCCGACGTGGTTGTAGACGTCGACTTTGCCGTCCGCGCCGACCGGTGTGGTGACGTGGTTGGGCACGGTCTGGCCGGCCAGCAGGTTGAGGTTGCTGGTGCCGGGGCGCAGAGCGCCGTGGGCGTGCACGGTGAGGTAGCTGTCCTCGGTGGTGTTGGTGGACGTCACGTTGAGGACGGCGGCGCGGGCACCGGCTGGGATGCCGCCGACGACGGTGGTGCTGTCCGGGCCCGGCTTGGCGGACGTGCCGGCGCGGGTGTCGGTCAGGCGGACGGGCACGGTCGGCGTGTACGTGGCCTGGCCGCTCGGGGAGTAGTACCCGAAGACGTCGAGGATCGCGTGGGTGGAACCGGTGTGGTTGTACACGTTGACGGTGCCGTCCGGGCCGACCGGAACGATGACCTGGTTGGACTTGTCCTTGCCGGGCTCCGGGTTCAGGTTGGAGCTGACCGGCTTGGTCCCGCCGCCCGCGTACACCTTGAGGTGGGTGTCGGCGGTGGTTCCGGTGCTGGTCAGGTTGAGCACCACGGAGGTGGCGTCCGCCGGGACGCCGCCGACGCCCGCGACCTTCACCGCGCGCGTCTCGCCCGACCCGAGCTTGCGGTTCTCGCGGGTGTCCGCCAGTCGGTTCGGCGACAGCGGGGTGAACAGGTCACCGCCGTTGGGGCGGTAGAAGCCGACGACGTCGACGATCACCTCGGCGCGTCCGGCGTTGAGCAGGGTACTGATCCGCTTGGCGTCGCCGATCGGCACAGTGACCAGGTTGGACGAGGTGCGACCGGCCGCGACGTTCACGTTCGAGGTGGTCGGGCGGGCCTGACCGGTCGGCCAGACGGTGAGGTGGGTGTCTTCGGCGGCGTCGGTGACGGTCACGTTCAGGACGACGGTGGAGACGTTCCCCGGCACGCCGTCGGCGCCGGGCGCGGTGCCGGTCGGAAGCGTGAAGGGCACCTCGACGCCGGCCCTGAGGTCGAGGTTCGGGTCCTCGCGGGTGTCGGCGAGCCGGTACGGCTCCGTGCGCAGGAACCCGGTCGGGGCGTACGCGGCCCGGAAGGGGAGGGCGACGCTGCTGGTGCGGCCGGAGGTGTCGGTGACCGTCACCGTGACCGTGTAGTCGCCCGGGGAGGCGTAGCCGTGGACGACCGCGTCCAGGGTGTTGCGGGTGACGGCGGGGGAGCCGTCACCGTAGTCCACCACGACCTTGGAGACCGGCCACGGCGAGGCGGTTCCCGACGGGTCGAGCCGCACGCCCAGCGGCGGGGCGTCGGCGGTGTCGAACTGGTCCGGGACGACCTGCTGGACGGTGGCGCGGGCGGTCAGCGGCCCGGGGGTCGTGCTCTGCACCTGCACTCCGTACCCGCCGGTGAACGGCCGGCCGCTGCCGGTGTCCACGGTGACGTTCGCGGCGAAGGTGCCCGCCTTGGCGTAGGTGTGCTTGACGACCGGGGAGTTCGAGGTGACCACCGGGGTGCCGTCGCCGAAGTCGTAGCGGTAGGTCATCACGGAGGTCGGCCAGTGGACCTTCTCCGGACCGGTGGTCGCCGTCAGCGTGATCTCGGTGCCGTACGGGGCCCGCTGGTGGTCGGCCGTCAGTTGGGCCGACGATATCGGCTCCTGGCGCTCGGTCGCCCCGCGGTCGTGGTAGCCCAGGCCGGTGCCGAGGTTCGGCCGCCACGGGTCGTCGGCCGGGTGTGCGGCCGGCACGAAGCCCGGCGCGGTCTCGTCGGCGGAGTCGACGACCTCGCTGTTCACCTCGTTGCCGGTCTGCCAGCGCGGCACGACGTGGTCGTGCCGGCCGGCCCGGCCGTCCGTCGCGGCCGTGAGTGACTCGGGCGTCTGGTGCCGGGTGCCGGCCCAGTCGTACGGCGTACCGTTGCCGGAGTTCGTCCAGTACGGCGCGACGGTGTTCGATCCGGCCCGGGTGTCCTTCGCCGAGAGGGCGGAGACCGTGATCTCCGCGCCCGCGGGGTTCGGGCAGGAGAACGGCGCGGAGGGCGAGAAGTGGTTGCGCACCACGTTGTTGAAGAGGTTCGAGCCGGAGGAGTCGCCGGCCAGCTCGATGCCGGCCGTGCAGCCGTCGGCCACCGTGTTGTTGGTGAGGGTCGTTCCGGGGGAGTCGGTGACCTTGATCCCGGAGGCCTTGGCGCGAACCACGGTGACCCGGCTGGAGCCGGTGACCAGGACGTCCCGTGCGTCCATCGACTCCACGACGACGTCGTGCACACCGGACAGCCGCACATCGCCGCCCACCGCGCTGGCGCCGCCGGCCGCACCCCGGATGGTGACGGGCCGGCCGGGCTCGCCCGACTTCGTGACCACGGTGTCGGAGCCGAACGCGGACCTGGCCACCTCGACGGTCTGCCCCGGCAGCGCCGTCGCCGCGGCCGCGTTGACGGAGCAGAACGGCTTCGCCGCCGTCCCCGCTCCGGAGTCCGAGCACGCCGGGTCCCAGGCGTCGACCCGTAGCACCCCGGACGGCTCGTCAGCCGGTCCGGTGGTGGCGGCGGAAGCCGTGGTGGCGGCGGTGGGAAGGCCGCCGAGCACGGTGACGATGCCTGCGGCGAGCAGGCCCTTGGCGCGAGTGGGGCGCACGATGTGGTCCTCCGGAATAAGGACAGGGGTGTGACCCGGTGGGCAGGGCCCGGGCAGGCGGGTCAGCCCGCGTGGTTCGCAGGCGGACCAATTATGGCGGAGGCCCGGGCGGTGCTGATCACCCCCCCACTCACCTGCTGTTGTGAACCCGAGCGCGCTTGCCTCGGAGAAGGCCGTCGGGTTGGTGGATCTTCGCACGCCCGCCCGGGAGTTGGACCTGCTCCGGGGGCTACGGGTTCGGCGGCGTCCTGTGCAGCCAGCCCGGGTCGAGCCGGAGCACGGACGGCAGGAAGCGCTCGTCCGGATCGTCGGACTCGTGGCCGGGGCGCCGGGGCGCAGGCTCGCCCTTCATCCGGGCGAGTTGGGCCGAGGCCAGCGCGCGGACGTCGGCGGCGGACGGATCCCCGACCCACCCGACGGCCGGCGGCCAGTCCGGGAGCTTGGCCAGCTTCCTGGCCTTGCGCACGCACGCGCGCAGGAGGCGATGGGCCTCGGTGCGGGCCCCGGTGCGCAGGGCGTGCTGGGCCAGCCACAGGTGGAGCAGGTCCGGCCGGTCCACCGGCATCCCCGCCATGGTCCGCCCGTCCGGCAGGTCCGGCTCCAGTCCGGCGAGGATGGCCCGGCAGCCCAGGTGGAACAACTGCTCCGGGGTCAGGGACGGATGCACCTCGCGGACGGTCATCAGGGCCTCGCGCACCCGGGCCCGGTCGGCGTGCTCCTCCAGCCGCAGCAGCGCGAGGTAGGCGACCCGCTCGCGCACGTGCGGGCAGCCGAGTTCATTGGCCCGGGCGAAGTGCCGCCCGGCCCTGTCCAGGTCGCCGCTCTCGAGGGCGTCGTACCCGAGGTCGCACCACCAGTCCGCCTCCGAGCGCAACGGGCCGATGGCCACCAGCAGTTCCATCGGCGGCTGCTCCGGGTGGTAGTCCATCAGCATCCGGCGGATCCGGTGGGTGCTCTCCTCGTCGACGGGCCCGATCGTGCGGTACACGTCGGTCAGCCGCTCGGGCAGCGAGCGGCCGGTCGTGGACAGGGCCTCGTCCAGCCGGTCGTAGACCTGCCGCTCCAGCCGGTACGGCCAGCCGTCGCGGATCCAGCGCGCCAGCGCCTGGTCGACGAACTCGTCGGTCGCGAAGTCCAGTCCGTTCGCCGCCGCCTCGGCGAGGGGCGGCAGCGCCGCGTGGGGATCCTCCGCGACCGCCGTCAGCCACTGCTTGCGCACCAGGGGCAGCAGCCGGGCGCGCCGGCGCTCCGGGAGGTCCAGCAGCTGGAACACGCCCTCCAGCCGGAACCCGGCCCGCTCCGTCCGGTCGCTCCACCGGTACTTGGGGCTCCGGCGGTTCCGGAAGGACGGCTGATCCAGGTCCCAGAACATCGCCCTGATCCGCCACACCCCGACCCGTGCCATATCCGCCCCTTCCATGCCCCCTCCACGTCCGGCCCAGGGTAACGGCCGTGTGCCGGTGGAGTGTTCGGGCCCTCATGAGCCGGAGCGGCCGGGCAGGGCCGGTGACGGCCTCCGGCACGACGCCGGCTTCCCGATCCTCGGAGGCGCTCGCCCGCGGGCTACGGCCCGGTGACGGCGTCGTCGCCCAGGGCCCGGGCGGCGACGCCGAGTCGCCACGCCGCGATGTCGCGGTAGCGGATCGGCCCGGGGCCACGGCCGATGTTGCTGGCGACGAGGTGCAGGCGTTCGGCCTGCCACGGTCGGCCCACGAACCCGGTGAGCCCGGCCGCGGCCTGCGGAACGCTGACGGGATCGTCACGGCGGGACCGGGCCAGCGTCAGATGGGGGCGCAGCGGCCGGTCCCTGAACTCGATCCCGCAGGACCTGACCAGGCCCCGGACGTCGGCGGCGAGCAGTTGCAGCCCCTCCAGGTCCCCGTCGATCCCGCTCCACAGCAGACGCTGGTCGAAGTGGCCGCCGCCCCGCAGGCCCAGGTGCAGGGCGGGATGCGACGCGACGGGACGGGCCAGCGCCGACTGCAGCAGCGGCACCACCGTGGACGGCTGTTCGCCGAGGAAGGCCAGGGTGATGTGCCAGTCCTCGATCCGGTTCCACCGCAACCGCGGGTAGCCGGCGTAGGCGGGCTGCAGGGCCCGGGCCAGTTCGTCCTTGGCGTCGTCGGGCGGAGCCAGGGCCACGAAGACGCGGCGGGTCGGGGGTTCCGGGTGATCGTCCACGTGGGATTTCTAGCACCCCGGCGGTGGCCGCTGCCCACTGCACGGCTCCCGGCCGCCGTCCCCGGCCTGGCCGGTGACGTACGGGCGCGGGGGAGTCGACATGAGCTTCAGGTGATCGCCCGTCGCCCGTCGCCCGTCGCCCGCCGCCTGTCACCGTCACCGCCGCCCGTCACCGCTACGGGGGCCGACCGTGGTGACGGGCGGGTCAGGCGGCCGAGACGATCGCTCGGGTGACGGCCTCGACCGCCGGGGCGGGGCGGCCGGGAAGGCGTGCCACGAGGACCCGGCGGAGCTCCGGGGGCGCGCCTTCGACGTGCAGCAGGCTGACGCCGGGTGGCAGCACCGGTGAGAGCCGGGACGGGACGGTCGTCACGCCGAATCCGCCGGCGACCAGGTGGAGTTTGGTCAGCCAGTCCCGGGCCGAGTGGACGATGCGCGGTCGGGCGGGCAGGCCGGGCCAGACGCCGAGCAGCGGCTCGGAGGCCGAGGACGGGGTGGCGATCCAGGCGGCGTCGGCGAGTTCGTCGACGTGCACCGTGGTGCGGCCGGCGAACCGTCCGGTCGAGGGCGCCGCGATGACCAGGTCGGTGTCCGCGAGGGTCTCGACGTGCAGGCGCGGCGCCTCGCCGTCCAGCGGCCGGTGGGGCGGCCGGGAGGTCAGCACGGCGAGGTCGAGCGTGCCCGCGCGTAGCCTGCGGACCAGGGCGGGGGTGGTGCCCTCGCTGGTGGTGACCGCGATCCGCGGGTCGGCCGCGGCGAGGTGGGCGAGTGTGGCGGGCAGGATCGCCGCGCCGGCGCTGAGGAACACCCCGAGACGTACCGGCGGCGTCGGGGGGAGGGCGCCGGTGAGGTCGCGTTCGGCGGCCGCGAAGGAGTCGAGGATGGCGTGGGCGTGCCGCAGCAGGGTCAGGCCCGCCGGGGTGAGCCGCACCCCGTCCGGGCGGCGTTCGAACAGGGCGGTGCCGACGGTGCGTTCGAGGGCGGCGGCCTGCCGCGAGACGGCCGACTGGGTGTAGCCGAGTCGGGCGGCCGCCGCGGTGAAGCTGCCGGACTCGGCGATCTGTCGCAGGACGCGCAGGCCCACGCTGGAGATGTCCATGCGTCCTACGCATACCAGGGATGAGGGATCGTCGCTTCCCGCATGCACTCGGCGCTCCTAGTGTCGATCCCGACGGATCCAGGACGGACACGGACGGATCCCGACGGACACGCACGTACTCGGACGAACACGGACGCACTCGGAGGTCATTCACATGCGCGCAGCAGTTCTGACGCGGTTCGGCGCCCCGCTCACGGTGCGGGAGGTGCCCGATCCCGAGGCCGGCGGCGGTGAGCTGGTGGTCGAGGTCCTCGCCGCCGCGGTGGCTCCGTACGCGGGCGAGGTCTTCGGCGGTGCCCGGAAGTACCCCCTGGTGCCGCCCGTCGTCCCCGGCATCGGCGGCGTGGGACGGGTCGTCCACGTCGGCCCGGACGCCACCCGCCTGCGGGCCGGTGACCTGGTGTGGTGCGATGTGACGGTGCGCTCACGGGACGACGCCCTGACCCCCGACATCACGCTCCAGGGCTGGAGTTCGCGCGGCGAGGGCGGCGCCCGGCTCGCCCGTCACCTGCACGACGGTTCGTTCGCCGGGCTCATGCGGGTCCCGACCGAGAACGGCTACCCGCTGCCCGCCGCAGCCGGGGACGACCCGGCCCGCTGGGCCGCCGCTCTCGGTGTGTACACCATCCCCTACGGCGGTTTGCTGGCGGGCGAGTTGGCCGCCGGTGAGACGCTGCTCGTCAGCGGGGCCACCGGCAACCTCGGCAGCAGCGCGGTCGCGCTCGCGCTCGCCATGGGGGCCGGCCGCGTGGTCACCCCCGGCCGCAACCGGCCCGTACTCGACCTCCTCGCCGACCGGTTCGGCCCGCGCGTGCGCCCGGTCGCGCTGACCGGCGACGAGACCGCCGACCGCACCGCCATGACGGCCGCGGCCGACGGCCCGATCGACATGGTCATCGACCTGCTCCCGCCCGGCGCACCCAGCTCGGCGACCCGCGCGGCGGCCATGACCGTCCGCGAGTACGGCCGCGTCGTCCTGATGGGCGGCGTCGGCATGCTCGGCGGAGACGACCTCGCGCTCCCGTACCCGTGGATCATGCGCAACTCGATCACCGTGCGCGGGCAGTGGATGTACCCGCGCACGGCGAACGTCGGCATCATCCGGCTGATCGCCTCCGGCGCCCTGGACCTCGGCCCCGAACGGGTCCGCACCTTCGGCCTCGACGCGGTCAACGAGGCCGTCGGGTACGCCGCCGCGCACGGCGGCCCGTTCGACCGCACCGTCCTCACGCCGCAGTCCGGCTGACCGCACCGTCCGCACCCACCGGCCGGCTGACGGGACCGGCCGGTGCCCGCACCCGCCTGCCCGCAGGGCGTCGCCCGGGCCCGGAAGGCGCGTCAACGCATCCCCGGGCCTTCCCGCGATCGCCCGGCACCGCCCGGCATCGTTCGGAGCACCCGCGCGACCACGGAGCACCCGCGCGACCACCAGGCGGTGCTCAGCGGTCCGGGACGGTGTACGCGGCGCGGACGCCGCCATAGACGGGGAGTTCGGAGGCGGTCAGGTAACCCGAGTCCGGGCCGGCGAGGTCGCCGTGGGCCCGCCGCGTGCCCGAGCCAGGGGGGCGCCCGTGACGGCGGGTGACACCGTGCCGGATGATGTGCGACGCTGCAGTTCGCGCGCCGTCGCGCGCGCGGGACCGGGGGGTTCGGATGAGTGGTGGGTCGCCGTCGGGTACGCGCGGACGGTGGAGCCGGCCGGCGGGGGTGCTGCTGGTCGTCGGCGGGCTGCTGACGGCTGCCGCGGCCCTGCGGCCCGAGGGCGGACTGCTGGGGACGGCGGCGAGCGGGCCGGTGAGCGGTCTCGGGTCCGTGGTACTGATCGGGCTGGGCTGGGCCGCGCTGGTCGGCAGGTTCGCGGTGCGCTTCCGTGAGGAGGTCCGCCACCTCGACGGGCCGACGCCCCGGGCCGAACGCCTGCGGGCGGCGGCCATGCGCCTGCTGCCCCTGGCCGCCGCCGCGGTGCCGGTCCTGCTGCTGGTCCTGAACCGCCGGGCCGCTCCGGGGCAGCCGAGGCTGCCCCATGAGCTGGTGGTGCCCACCGTCAGGCCTGTCCCGCCGACCCCACCGGACAGGACGCCCGCACCGGACGTGCTGGGCGTCGGCCTGGGGCTCGGCGCGTTGGCCGTCGCCCTGCTCCTGCTGGCCGCCACGGTCGCGCTCCTGGTCGGGCTCGTCGCCCTGCGCCGACGGCGGGCCGAGAAGGTGCCGACGGTGCCGCCCGCCGTGGTCGCCGCCGGGCCCGCGAGCCCGGAGGACGCTCTCGCCGAGGCCGTCACCTCCGGTCGCAGGGCACTGGAGGGAACGGACGCCCGGGCGGCGGTGATCGCCTGCTACGCGGCGATGGAGGGCTCGCTGGCCGACTCCGGTCTGCCCCGGCACGCCTGGGAGAGCCCGACGGATCTGCTGCTGCGCGCGCTGTCCGACGAGCGGATCGACGCCGCCGGGGCCCGGGAGCTCACCGCGCTGTTCCGCGAGGCCCGGTACTCGAGCCACCGGATGGACGACGACCAGGTGCGCCGGGCCCGTACGGCGTTGGACGCCATCGCCGCCCGGCTCGCGGACTCCGTGCCCCCGGTCGCCGACGGGGCACCTGCCGAGGGAGACCAGCGATGAGTGGTGCGGCGCCGCGCGGCGCCGGAACGGAGCGCGAGCTCGCCCGCCCCGGCTCGGTGCGCCACAGCCTGATCGAGCTGGCCGTGCCCGCCGTCCTCGCCGAGGTCCTGTTCGCCCTGGTCGGCGGCTGGCCCGGGGCGGGGGCCGGCGCGGCCCTGCTGGCCGTCACCGGTCTGCTGGTCGCCCGCCGGGTGGCCGGGGCGGGGGCCGAGGGCTTCTCGCTGCGCCGCCGGCCGCGGCAGATGGACGTGTACGAGCACGGCCTCGGCGACTGGCGCTGGACGGTCCGCCAGGGCCTCGACCCCCAGGGCGACTCCGCACCGCTGCGCGCCCGGCTCCAACGGCTGTACGCGGTACGGCTGGCGGAGGTGCACGGGGTGAACCTGCCCGCCGACCGTGACCGGGCGGCCGAACTCGTCGGGCCGAGGCTGTGGCCGTGGATCGACCCCCTGTCGCCCATGCCGGCCGGGGTCTTCCCGGTGGAGGTGCTGCGCGAGCTGGTCGACCGGCTCGACTCCCTGTGAGCGCCCGTCACCCCCTGGCCCCCGTACCGATCCCCGCACCGACCGCGGTACCGATCCCCGCATCGACCGCCGTAGCGGTCCCCGCACCGACCCCCCGTCCGAGCACCACACCCAGCGACCGAATCGTTTCCGCAGGAGCGACATGTCCGACCTCTCCACCCGCCCCCACCGCCCCGCCGACGCCCCGACCGCGCCCCCGCTGACCCCGCAGCAGGCCGGAGAACGGGCCCGCGCGGTGCTCGCGGAGATCGAACGGGCGGTCGTCGGCAAGCCCGAGGCGCTGCGCCTGGTCATGCTCGGCGCCCTCGCCGGCGGGCACGTCCTGATCGAGGACCTGCCCGGGCTCGGGAAGACCCTGCTGGCCCGCTCGTTCGCGACCACACTCGGCCTGGACTTCCGCCGGATCCAGTTCACCCCCGACCTGCTGCCCTCCGACGTCACCGGCGCGCCCTTCTACGAGCGCAAGACCGGCGAGATGGTGTTCCGGCCCGGCCCGCTGTTCACCCAGCTCCTGCTGGCCGACGAGATCAACCGGACCCCGCCCAAGACCCAGGCCGCCCTGCTGGAGGCGATGGCCGAGGGCCAGGTCTCCGTCGACGGCGCCACCCGCCGGCTGCCGGACCCCTTCCTGGTCATCGCCACCGCCAACCCGATCGAGTACGAGGGCACCTACTCGCTGCCCGAGGCCCAGCTCGACCGCTTCCTGCTGCGCGTGCGCATGGGCTACCTCCCCACCGCCACCGAGGCGGCGATGCTGCGCGCCCGGATCGGCCGCGCGGCCCCCGAACCGGTCCTGGAGACCGTGGCCGGCCCGGCGGAACTGCTCGCCATGCGGGCCGCGGTGGAACGGGTCGAGGTCGACGACGACCTGGTCGACTACGTCATCGCCCTCGTCGACGCCACCCGCAAGGACCAGCAGATCCAGGTGGGCGCCTCGCCGCGCGGCGGCCTCGCGCTGATCCAACTGGCCCGTGCCCGCGCCATGCTGGAGGGCCGCGACTACCTCACCCCCGAGGACGTCAAGGCGCTCGCCGGGCCCGCCCTGGCCCACCGCATCACGCTCAAGCCGGAACTGTGGGTGCGCCAGATCGAGGCGGACGACGTGCTGGCGCGGCTGGTCGCCTCCGTCCCGGCGCCGCAGACCCTGCCCCGCGCGGTGGCACCGTGAACCCTGCCCCGGAGCAGACCTCCGCCGCCGGGGAGCCCAACGGCACCGACCGCCGCGCCGAGCGCGCCCGGGCCCTGGCCGTCGCCCGCAGCGTCCGGGCGAGCGCCGCCGGTCTGCCGGACAGTCCGCCGTCACCGCACTGGCGGCCCGGCGAGCAGACCCTGCGCCTGCTCACGGTGGCCACCGTCGCGGCCGTCGCCGCCCTGCTCACCGGCCACGCCTGGCTGCTCGCCCCGGCCGCCTTCGCCGCCGTGCTGCTCGCGCTCGCCGCCGGCCGCCCCACGCGGCTGTCCGCCCGGAGCACCGCCCGACCACAGCGCTGCTTCGAGGGCGAGCCCGTCACCGTGCACGTCACCGTGGATCACGACGGCCGGATCGGCGTGCCCGAACCCACCGTGTCGCTCGGCCCCGGCCTCGCCCTGGACGCCCTGACCGTCACCCCGACCGGTGTCGACCTCGTCCTCCACGCCGACAGCTGGGGCCGTCGCCACCTCGGCGTCGTCGACGTCGACGTGCCCGACGCCCGGGGCCTCACCCGCCGCACCGTCCGTACCGACCTCGGCACCGTCGACGTCTTCCCCGTCCCCGACGCCGCCCGCCTCACCCCGATCCCGGTCCGCCTGCCCGAACGGATCGGCGAACACACCACCGCCCACGAGGGCACCGGCGTCGAGGTCGTCGGCGTCCGCCCGCACGTGCCCGGCGAACGGCAACGCCGGATCCACTGGCCGTCCACGACCCGCCGCGACGCCGTCCAGATCAACCAGTTCGCCGCCGAACGCGCCGTCGACGCGGTCGTCCTGCTCGACACCCTCGCCGACTACCTCGACACCGCCACCGGACGGCGCAGCCTGGACGAAACCCTGCGTGCCGCCACCGGCCTGACCCGCGCCTACCTGCGCCGACACGACCGGATCGGCCTCGTCGCGGTCGGCGGGCAGCTGCGCCAGCTCACCGCCGCCGGCGGGGACCGGCAGTTCTACCGCATCGTGGAGAGCGTGCTGGAGGCCCGCCAGGACCGCCCCCGACGCGGCCCCCTCCCACCCCTGCCGCTCGCGGCCCTGCCCGGCCACGCCCTCGTCTACGCCTTCACCCCCCTCGCCGACCAACGCATCCTCGACGTCCTCGGCCGGATCCGCGAACGCGGCAACCCCCTCGTCGTCGTGGAGATCCCGGCCGGAGAACCGGCGGCCCGGCCCGACGACGAGACCGACGCCCTCGCGCTGCGCCTGTGGCGCGCCGAACGCGAGGCGATGCGCGCCACCCTGCGCGGTCGGGGCATCCCGGTGGTCGGCCACACCCCCGGCGAAGCCCTGGACCTGGCCCTCGGACCCCTGCTGCGCCGCCGCATCGTGGGGGCCGGCCGATGACCCTCCCCTCGACGACTGCTCCGAGCGCTTCGGCCGGTCCGAGGCGCGCCGCGAAGCCGGGGCGGTCGGCCCGCAGCACCGCCCTCTCCCCGGGCCTCCAACGCGCCGCCCTGCGCGCCACCGGTACCGTCCTGGCCCTTGCCGCCGCGGGCACCGGAACCGGCACGCTCACCGACCGGTTGGGGCCCGTCTGCCTCCTGCCGATCGCCGCCGTCGCCCTGTGGGCTGCCGTCCCCGCACCGGACGGCCCGACCCCGACGAGGCGGCTCGCGCGCCTGGCCGCCACCCGTACCACCCTCCTCGCCGCCGGAGCCGTCCCGCTCGCCGCCCTCGGCGACCCGTCCTGGTGGCGGGCGCTCGCGGTGACCGTCCTGCTCGCCGGCTACCTCCTGGTGCTCGACGCGCTCGGCCCCCACCGCCCGACCATCCGCCCCGCCACCGCGGCCGCCGCCCTCACCGCCGCACTGCTGGTCCTGCCCCCGGCCTTCGCCCCTACCGCGGCGGGCGAGTGGTCCCGCCCACTCGCCGTACTGGGCCTGACCGCGGCCGCCGTCGGTGTGGCCCTCGCCCTGCGCCCGGAGCGCACCCCACCCCAGGCCCCGCCGGACCAACAGCCGCACGACGACCGCCCGTCCGCCGGCTGAGGCCCCGACCGCCGGCCGACCGACGGTGGGGGCGCGGTGCCGGGCTTGTCCCAGCCCAAGGGGCCGTCCGGACCTGGGGCACCGGATCCTGCCGGTGGTTCGGGCAGGTGGCCGGCGGCGTAGGCGTAGCAGGCGGGGTAGCAGGCGGGGAGGGCGGCTGATGTCAGGCGGTTGCCGCCGGGGGGCCGAACCAGTGCGCGAGGCTCTCCCGCAGTTCCTGCGCCGCCATCTCGACGGGTGCGGACGGTGTGCCGATCCAGGCCGCGTGTCCGTCCGGGCGGACGAGGACCGCGTGGGCGCCGTGCAGGGCCTGCGGGTGGGTGTGGGCGGTGGTGACGCGGTCCGTCCAGGGGTGGGCGGCGGCGGAGAGGGGGTGAGCCTGCGGTGTGCCGTCGAGGAGCAGGGCGCCGCCGGGTGTGCGGGCCAGCAGCGCCGTGAGGCCGTCCGCACCGGCCGGGCCCAGGGGGAGGTCCGGCACCATCCGTCCGGCCCAGGGGTGTCCGGGGGCGCCGGAGGCGGGGTAGCGGGTGGCGACACCGGTGATCTCCTCGGCCACCGGGCCGGCGGTGGCCTCGGATTCGGCCAGTTCCGCGAGGAGTTCACGGACCGGCGCCAGACGGTCGTCGTCCCCGTCGGCCTGGGCGAGCACCGCCTGGGCGCGGGTGTTGCGGAGCAGTCGGGTGCCGGCCGCGTGGCGTTCGTCGTGGTAGGTGTCGAGCAGGGTGTCCGCCGCCTGCCCGCGTGCCACCAGGGCGAGTTTCCAGCCCAGGTTGACGGCGTCGTCGATCGCCGCGTTGACGCCGATGGCACCGGCCGGGGGGTGGATGTGCGCGGCGTCCCCGGCGAGCAGGATCCGGCCCGCCCGGAACCGCTCGGCGAGCCGCGCCGCGTCCCCGAACCGGGTCAGCCACCGGGCCTCGGCGATCTCGGCCCGGTGCCCCAGTGCGGCTTCGATCGCGCGCTGGAAGGAGTCGAGCGACACGGGCTCGTGCGGGTCCGCGGGCGGTGCGGGGTCGGCGGTGAGGAGACGGACGTAGCCGGGGCGCGGGATCGCGAACACCGAGCGGCCGTCGGGCCCGGTGTTGGGGCCGTACGGGACGGCTGACGGGTCGGCGAGCACCACGTCCCCGAGCAGGGTGAAGTTCCGGGCCGGCGTCCCGGGGAAGCCGATCCCGGCCGCCTTGCGCACCGTGCTGCGGCCCCCGTCGCAGCCGACCAGCCACCGGCAACGCAGGGTCGACGGGCCGTCCGGGCCCTCGACCTCGGCCGTCACGCCGTCACCGTCCTGCCGCAGCCCGGTGAGGCGCCGGCCGCGGACCAGGCGCGCACCCGATCCCACGGCCCACTCGGCGAGCAGTTCCTCGACCCGGGTCTGGGGGATGCCCAGGATGTAGCGGTGTTTCGCGCGCATGGCCGTGAGGTCGAGCCGGGACGCACCGACGAACATGGTCGTCGGCACGGTCGGTCCCTCGGCGAGGAAGCGGGCGGCCAGGCCCCGGCGGTCGAACAGCTCCAGACTCCGGGCGTTGAGGTTGAACCCGCGGCAGTAGCCGGGCGGTTCGGGCTCCCGCTCCAGAACCAGCGCCCGCACCCCGGCGCGCCCCAGCTCCCCGCCGAGTGCCAGCCCGGCGGGCCCGGCGCCGACCACCAGAACGTCGACGGTCTCGTCCTGCGTCGCGTCGTCAGTCATCGTCCGCCCCCGTCCGGCCGAGTCCCGGCCAGGTCAGTGTTCCGTGCTCGATCTCGTCGGCGGTGCGCTCGACCCAGGCCAGCTCGGACTGCGCCATGGCGGCGGCGTACTCGGCCTCGATGACGAACAGGCGCGGCGCGTCGTGCTCCTCGCGGGCCACGCGGTAGGCCTCGGCGTCCCGCGTGATCCGCTCCCGCAGCGCGGCGGCCCGCTCGCGCAGCGCCTCCGCCGCGCGGGCGGGGCCCAGCGCGCCGAGGTAGCCGACGGCGGAGAGGAAGCGCGGGTACTCGGGGGAGGGCTCCCGGATCAGCTCGTCGAGCCAGTCGGTGAAGCCGTCCCGCCCGGCGGGGGTGTGGCGGTAGACGGTGCGGGCCGGGCGGTTGCCGACCTGCTCGGTGCCGTCCGCCTCGATCCAGCCGTCCCGGGTGAGCGCGCGGACGGTGTCGTAGAGCGAGCCGGTCGTCAGTTTGAACGCGCGCTCCATGCCGCGCTCGCGCAGTGTGCCGGCCAGGGCGTGGGGGTGCATCGGCTGTTCCAGCAGCAGCCCGAGGACGGCGAGGGCGAGGGTGTTGGCCGGGCGTTTCGGCGAGTGCTGGGCGGCGGCGGGGGGTTGACGGGTGGTCATGAGGCTCCAGTGCGTCGACTCGGTTGATTACCAGGTGTCGATTACTTGGATCCGAGCATATGGAGCCGAGGGTGCCGGGCGCAAGGCTGTGGGTGGGGGCGTTCGGCGGGTGCCGCCCCGCGGCTCGGCACGCCGTCGGGCGGCGGGGCGCGCCACCCGTCGTCCCGGTCAGGACCCACCCTCCCTCGTGTTGATCGCCTGTCTACCGGTGCCGCATAGCGTCCTTCCCCGTACCCGGCCCGACCCCCGGGCCGCCGCCGAAGGGAGAACTCTCGTGCTGCGCAAGACTCGTGCCTTGCTGACCGGTTCAGCCGTCGCTCTGGCGCTCACCCTCACCTCGACCACCTTCACCGCCCATGCCGCCGGCGATCAGAGCGGCATCGACGCCTGCGCCCGGGAGGCCCAGCTGGCGGGCTTCGCGAAGGACAAGTCCGGCGAGGGCCGCAACGACGACGCGATCTACGCCGTCGCGATCGCCATGGCCGAGTCCGGCTGCGACCGCCTGGCCGTCCACACCAACCTCCCCACCGACCCCGACCCGGGCACCAAGGACCTCGGTGCCTGGCAGATCAACGAGCGCTGGTACCCCGACGTCCACTACCACGACTCCGGGGTCGTCACCGCCGAGAACTGGCAGGACATGGGCTGGTCGGCCCGCAAGGCCTGGAAGATCGACAACGACGGCACCGGCCGGGGCTGGGCGTCCTGGGCGGCCTGGCACCTGGGCACCTACCAGCAGTACCTCGGCCAAGCACGGGACGCGGTCTACCGCGTCTGGCAGTGACGCCCCACCGGGGGTGAGCACCTCGATCACCCGTCCCGTCCGGCCGGCCCTGGTGCCCCCTGAACGGCACCAGGGCCGGCCGGTCCGTGCCCCGGTCGAGCACGGACCTGCCGCCGGGAGCAGACGTTCGCCGAACCGGCCGGGCTCACCCCACCGCCGGCCGGCTCCTGACCGCCCGAGTCGGCCACCGGGCCTTCGCCGCCCGCCGCCCCGGCCCGCCGCCTCGGCCCGCGCCGATGCGACGCGGCCGGGCCCCGGCTACCAGCGGTCGTGCACCTGCGGCCGGATGCGGCGGTCGTACAGGTCCCGGACGGCGTCGAGCGTGGCCGGCGGCAGCGGTGCCAGCGCGGCGGCGGCCGCGTTCGCCCGCGCCTGCGCGACATTGCGGGCCCCGGGGATCACCGTCGTCACCCCCGGCTGCTGGATGATCCAGCGAAGCGCCGTCTGCGCGGCTGTCGCGCCCTCGGGTGCCAGCGCGGCGAACTCCGCCGCCGCCTCGACGCCCGTCGCGAAGTCCACGCCGGAGAAGGTCTCGCCCTGGTCGAAGGCCTCGCCGTGGCGGTTGTAGGTGCGGTGGTCGTCCGGGGCGAAGACGGTCCGCTCGCTGTAGCGGCCCGAGAGCAGCCCCGAGGCGAGCGGCACCCGCGCCAGGATCGCGACCCCGGCCGCCTCGGCGGCGGGCAGCACCCGCTCCAGCGGCTTGAGCCGGAACGCGTTCAGGATGATCTGCACGCTCGCGACGCCCGGGCGCGCGATCGCGGTCAGTGCCTCCGCGCAGGTCTCGACGCTCACCCCGTAGCCGGCGATCCGCTCCTCCGCCACCAGGGTGTCCAGGGCGTCGAACACCTCGTCCGAGGAGTAGACGGGCGTCGGCGGGCAGTGCAGCTGCACCAGGTCCAGCCGCTCCACGCCCAGGTTCGCGCGTGAACGGTCCGCCCAGGCGCGGAAGTTGGCGAGGTGGTAGTGCTCGGGGCGCTGCGCGACCCGGCGGCCGAACTTGGTGGCGACGAACACCTCCGCGTCCGGGCGCTCCTTCAGGAAACGGCCGATCAGCCGCTCGCTGCGGCCGTCGCCGTAGACGTCGGCGGTGTCGAAGAGCGTGACACCCGCCTCCACGGAGGCGTCCAGCACGGCCAGGGCGTCCTCCTCCCGGACGTCTCCCCAGTCGGCGCCGAGCTGCCAGGTGCCGAGTCCGACGATCGAGACGGGACGGCCGGTGCGGCCGAGTACACGCTGTTCCATGGCACGAGCCTCTCACGCCGCGTCGACCGGTGCCCGCCCCGGTGATCACGGCTACCTGCATCACGACTCCTTCACGCGGTAGGGGGTGTGCCAGTCTCCTGGGTCCGGCCGGTCGAGGACGACGGTGACGTGGTGTTCTCGTTCGGGGGAGAACCCTGGCGTCCCCGCCGCGGCTCGTCGACCGTCGGGCAAGGCGTCGCCACCGCCGACCTCCGGTCCGGCCCACCCGGAACCGAACCCAACTCCCGTGTCCTGGTGCTATGTTCGAAGTGTCCGTGCCATGCTCGCAGGAACCCGGGGGCTGCCCATGACCGACGCCGCCCGCGACACCGACCCCGGAGCCGCCGCCCCGAACGGCGAGCAGGTCACCAGGGCGCTGCTCGCCGAATACGCTGCCGGTGTCCGCGAGTTCGGCGGTCGGACGTTCACCGGGCTGCGGCTCGGCCGGGAGGACCTCAGTGACGCCGTCTTCGTCGACTGCGAGTTCGACGACTGCGTCCTCGCGATGGGCACCTTCGACCGCTGCGAGTTCCGGGGCTGCCGCCTGCGCCGCGTCAACGCCATCCAGGCCAGCTTCGTCCAGGCCCGGTTCCTGCACTGCGACCTCGCACAGGCGGCCTTCCGTGCCGCCGACTTCTTCAAGGCCACCTTCCGCGGCGGGACGTTCGGCGGCAACTACCGCGAGGCGTTCTTCGTCCAGGCGGTCTTCGACGAGATCACCTTCAACGGCGCCGTCTTCGCCGACGCCCACTTCGGGTTCAACGTCTTCGCCGGTGCCGAGTTCGTGGCCACCACGCTGGACCCGGTGGTCGTCAACGGGCTGTGCCAGATCGACGAGCGCACCATCGCCGCCTCCTTCATCCTGAACGGCCGGGTTCTGGACGTCGCCCGCGAGCAGCTGCCGGACGACCGGGCCGTCGAGGAGCTGACCCGCGACCTCGCCGGCCTGGAGAGGTTCTTCGTCCGGGCCGGTGCCGACCCGGACGCCGTACGCGCGTACCGCGACGCCGCACGCAGCGCCCGAGAGCCGGCCCGCCCCAGCGTCTTCATCAGCTACAGCTCGGCCGACGAGTCCTTCGCCGCCAAGCTGCGCAGCCATCTGGAAGCCAACGGCGTGGACACCTGGTTCGCCCCGCACGACATCCGCGGCGGCCGGACGATCCTGGAGCAGATCACCGAGGAGATCCAGCGGCGGGGGCGGATGATCCTCGTGCTGTCCGAGGCCAGCATGGCCAGCAACTGGGTGGCCACCGAGATCGGCCGGGCCGTACGGGCGGAGCGGCAGAGCGGCACCCGAAAGCTCTTCCCGATCCGCATCGTCGCCCACGAGTGGCTGCTGGGCTGGGAACTCTTCGACGCCGATGCGGGCTACGACGTGGCCCGCACCATCCGCGAGTACTACATCCCGGACTTCCACGACGACGGCGACGGCCTCGCCTTCGCCCAGGCCGTCAGCCGCCTGGCCCGCGACCTGCGGGAGGGCTGAGGGCCCGGCCGGGGCCCGCAGGTCGCGCCCGGCGGCGGCCGGTGCTCAGCGGCGGTAGACGGCCGTCGCGATCTCGACCAGGGAGCGGATCAGCGGGTTGGTGTCGCCCTCGTTCCACGCCACCACCACCCGGCTCGGCGCCATGTCGGCCAGCGGCACCACGGCGAGTTGCGCGGGCAGGTCGTGTCCGAGCGGCATCAGGCCGACGGTGCCGTTCCACAGCACGGCCTGTAGGCATTCCTGGACGGCCCGCACCACCGGTCCCTCGCGCGGGCTGCCGCCGTGCCAGTAGGACTGCCAGGCGGGGTCGGTGCCCGGTGGGAACCGGAACCAGCGGCGGCCGTCCAGTTCGGCGAGCCGCAGCCCGTCGCGGCCGGCCAGCGGATCGTCGGCGCGCAGGACCGCGCCGACCGGGTCGGCCCGGAGGGTACGGACCGTCAGGGCGGTCCGGTCGAACGGCGCCCGGGTCAGGGCGACGTCGACCAGTCCGGCGCGCAGCCCGCACGTCGGGTCGGTCAGGTCGGTGTCGCGGACGCGGATGTCGATGCCGGGGTGGCGTCGGCGGTAGGCGGCGGCCAGGCCGGAGACCCCGGGGTCGGTGCCGTCGCCCAGGATGCCGACGGTGACGGTCGCGACGCCGGCCGCCGCGCCCACCCGGGCCCGGAGCCGGTCGGCGTGTTCGAGCAGCCCCCGTGCCTCGTCGAGCAGCACCGCGCCGACGGGGGTGAGTGCGACGCCGGCGGGGGAGCGGGTGAACAGCAGGGCCCCGACCTCGGTCTCCAGCCGCTGGATCGCCCGGCTCAGCGGTGGCTGGGTCATGTGCAGCCGGTGGGCCGCCCGGCCGAAGTGGAGTTCCTCGGCGACGGCGACGAAATAGCGCAGGCTCTGCAAGTCCACGCTGTCACGATACCCATCCGGTATCGGTGCTGCGGGACTGGTCTTGGACAGCCGGCGGGCCCCGGCGGTGGAGTGGTGGGCATGACCGAAGACACCGCAACCGGCACCGCAGCCATCACCGCAGCCGGCACCGAAGCCGACCCCGCGCGCACCGCCGACCCCGCCGTCGTCCTGGTGCGCCCCGGCGAGGGCGAGACGATCGTGCTGGGCCCCACGCGGATGCGCGTCCTGGAGGACGGCAGCCACACCGGGCACCGCCTCGCGATCGCCGAGTCCGTGCTCGCCCCGCACACCGAGGGGCCGCCACAGCACCGCCACGCCCAGCACGACGAGGGCTTCTACGTCCTCTCCGGCACCGTGCGCTTCACCGTCGGGGAGCAGGACCACGACGCCGTGGCGGGCACGTTCGTGCTCGTCCCACCCGGCGCCCCGCACACCTTCGCCAACCGGACCGACCGACCCGCCGTCCTGCTCAGCACGTTCACCCCCGACCTGTACGTGCAGTACTTCCGGGACCTCGCGCAGGTGCTCGCCGCCGGCCGCCCGCTGACACCCCGGGCGAACATCGAGACGATGAGCCGCTACGCGACCGTGCCGGCCGCCGCGCCCGCGACCACGGCCGCCCCGGACACCGAATGAGCATCGCCTACTGGACGGTCGCGGGCCCGCTGGCGCTCTTCTACGGCTACGCGGGCACGCTGAAGACGGTCCGCGGCCCCGATCGGCTCCGGCCGATGATGGCCTGGGTGGACCGGGTGCCGCTCGCCGCCCTCAGGACGCTGGGGGTGGTGGAGGTGCTCGGCGCGGCCGGCCTGGTCCTGCCGCCGCTGACCGGCATCGCGCCCGCGCTGGCGCCGGCCGCGGCGATCGGCTTCGTCCTGCTGCAGGGCGGGGCGATCGTCGTCCACCTGACCGGTGGAGACCGCCGGATCGGCCTGAACGCCGGTCTGGTCACCGCCGCCGCCGTGGCCGTCTGGCTGGCCACCGGGTCCTGAGCCCGGCCGGCCACCGGGTCCTGAGCCCGGCCGGCCGCCGGCCGGCCGGGCTCAGGACGACGGCCCAGAGCCGCATGCTTCCTCGGGAGTGTTAGCTTAGGCTGGCCTAAGCAGGATGCGCGATCACACAGCCCAGGGGGGCACCATGACAGACCAACCGACCCGCCGCACACCGCGGGCCCGTGAAGCACGGGTGCTGCGCACCGAGCGGATCACGCCGCACATGGTGCGACTGGTCCTCGGCGGTGCGGGGCTGGCGGACTTCGACGCCGCCGAGTTCACCGACCACTACATCAAGGTGCTCTTCACGCCCGAGGGCGTGAGCTACCCGGAGCCCTTCGATCTGGCGCGGATCCGTGAGGAGTTCCCGCCCGAGCAGCGGCCGGTCACCCGGACGTACACCGTGCGGGCCTGGGATCCGGTGCCGCGCGAGCTGACCGTCGACTTCGTGGTGCACGGCGACGAGGGCCTGGCCGGCCCGTGGGCGGCCCGCGCCCAGCCCGGCGAGACGGTGCGCTTCCTCGGCCCCGGCGGCGGCTACGTCCCCGATCCGAGCGCCGACTGGCACCTGCTGGCGGGCGACGAGAGCGCGCTGCCCGCGATCGCCGCGGCGCTGGAGCGGATGCCGGCCGACGCCGTGGTGCACGCCTTCGTCGAGGTCGCGGATGCCGCGGAGGAGCAGAAGATCATTTCGCCGGCCGGGGCCGAGATCAGCTGGCTGCACCGCGGCACGCGCCCGGTGGGCGAGGCGCTGGTCGAGGCGGTGGGCGCGCTGGACTTCCCGGCCGGCACGGCCTCCGCGTTCGTCCACGGTGAGGCGGGCTTCGTGAAGGAGCTGCGGCGCCTGCTGCGGGTGGAGCGAGGCGTCCCGCGCGAGCGGCTGTCGGTCTCGGGCTACTGGCGGCTCGGCCAGAGCGACGAGGCCTGGCGGGCGGCCAAGCGCGACTGGAACGCCGAGGTGGAGGCCGAGCAGGAGCAGGCCGGCTGATCCCGCTCCGCCGGGGCGGGTCCGTGTCGTGCTCCGCGGCCACCGCGCGTTCTCCAGGGTTCGGTACGGCCCTGGGGTTCCCGCGGTGGCCGCAGTCGTCCTCCGCTCGGTCCGTCATGTCCTGCTCGGCCCGCAGGAGTTCGCCGACGATCTGTCGCAGCGTCATGAACGCCTCCTCCGTAGGGAGTCGGCCGAGGGTCCGGGCCACGTGCGGCCGGTCCTCCGCCCGTGCGGGACGGCGCCCGACGTCGAGCGGTAGCGCCCCCGCGAAGCCTCGGAGCAAGCCGGGCGAGGTCGTCGTCCGTCGTGCGCTCCTCGCCCCTCCGGGGCAACCCGGGCCAGCGCTGCGCGAACCGTCTCCAGGGCGCCGTCGGGACGGTCCGATCGCCGCCTGATAGGCCCAGTCGGCCGACCAATCCGTACGACGTTTCGGCTGGTCAGGGCGGGTGCGGCTGCTCCAATGCCGCTCTGGAGCTGCGCCGGGTCGTGGTCGGCGGATACTGGAGGAGTGGAACGAATCCGCGCGGAGCGTTGCCCGAGAGGCCACACCGGACGGATTCGACCACGACACGGCAGATCCGGTGCCGTATGCGCCTTTCGGCCAATCGCTTCGGCGACGGTCGTGGGGCGGGCCGCCGGTGAGACGAGAGAAAGAAGTCAGCAATGAGTTACTTCGACCGTCGAGGCCATGGCGAGGGACGTCGTCGTCGCCGCCGCCGTCGTTACAACCGCCGTAGGCGGTTCGGACTGTGGTGACGGTGAGGCCGATGAGGGCTGCTTCCAACAGCCCGTCATAGCTCCACCCGAGGGCCGGCGGCGCCGCCGCCGGCCCTTCATCCTGTCCTCCGGACTCTGAACGGGGTGCCGCAGTGCACGGTGCAACGCCTTCGGGGGGCCGGGACGACGCGACGGCCGACCAGGGACCGGTGGCGGACTCGCCCGACATTCCGCTGCGCGAGCTCTTCCACCGCTTCTGGCCGTGGGTCCGCCCGGACCTGCGCTGGCTCCCGTTCAGCGCGGTCCTGCTGGTCCTCGGCGCCTTCGGCGAGGTCGTCTCGGTCTGGCTGTTCAAGGACCTGATCGACGACGTCCTCGTGCCGCGCCGCTTCGCCGACTTCTGGCTGCTCGCCGGGCTCATGCTGGGCACGGCCGTCGTCGCCGGGCTGCTCACCTACGCGGGGACGTACACCAGCACCAGGACCGCCGAACGCTACATGCTCCGGCTGCGCACCGGCACCCTGGCCCACCTGCACACCCTGCCCCCCGACACCCTGGAGACCCGCTGGCGCGGCGACCTCGTCGCCCGGCTGACCACCGACATCGCCGCGATCGAGCAGATGGTGGCGACCGGGCTGGTCGAGGGCGGGGTGGCCGCCGTCAGCCTGCTGCTGTTCACCGGTGCCGCGTTCTACCTCAGCTGGCCGCTCACCCTGGCAGCGCTGGTGGCCGCACCCCTGTTCATCCTCGCCACCGGCCTGTTCGGCCGGGGCATCCGCCGCCGGGAACGGCAGGTCCAGCGCCGCGCCGGCGGCGTCACCGCCCTGCTGGAGGAGACGCTGCGCAACGCCGTCGTCACCCGGACGTACGGCCAGGAGAGCCGCGAGGTCGAACGGGTCGACCGGGAGGGCCGGGCCCTGCTCGCCGCCGAACTGTCCGCCGCCCGGGTGGCCGACCTCTACCAGCCCTTCATCGGGGTGCTGCAACTGCTCGCCGGGCTGGTCGTGGTGGGCGTCGGCGCTTTCGAGGTCATCCACGGCAACCTGAGCCTCGGCGGCCTGCTCGCGTTCGCGGCCTTCATGGCCCAGCTCTTCGAACCCGCCCAGCAGCTCGCCGGGCTCGTCCCGCTGGCCGGCGCCGCCTGCGCCTCCGGCGAACGCGTCCTGGAGCTGCACGACCTGACCAGCCCCGTGCGGGAACGCGACGACGCCCGGGACGCCGGGCCGGTGCGCGGCCGGATCACCTACGAGGGTGTCCGTGCCGCCTACCCGGGCAGCTCCGGGCCCCCGGCGCTGGCCGGCCTGGACTTCGACCTCCGTCCCGGCGGGACGCTCGCCGTGGTCGGGCCCAGCGGCAGCGGGAAGTCCACGCTCGCCAAACTGCTGGTCCGCTTCCTCGACCCGGAGAGCGGCACCGTCCGCCTCGACGGCCGGGACATCCGGGAGCTCACCCTCGCCTCCCTGCGCCGGGCCGTGACCCTACTGCCCCAGCAGGCACCCCTCTTCCACGCCTCGATCACCGACAACATCGCCTACGGCCGCCCCGACGCCCGGCCGGACGAGATCGAACACGCGGCCCGGAACGCCGGCGCCCATGACTTCATCACCGCACTCCCGGACGGCTACGACACGGTCATCGGTGCGGACGGCTTCCAGCTCTCCGGCGGTCAGGCCCAGCGCGTCGCCATCGCCCGGGCCTTCCTGCGCGACACCCCGGTCCTCGTCCTGGACGAACCCACCACCGGACTGGACCCGCGCACCCTCGAACAGCTCATCGCCCCGCTGCGCCGCCTGATGGCCGGTCGCACGGTCATCCTGATCACCCACGACCGGGCCCTGCTGCCCCTCGCCGACGACGTGCTCGCCCTCGACGCCCCGGGCCCCGTCCCGGCGGTGGTCCCCGCCAACCACCCTGGGTGATCACCCGGTGGCGGCGCTCCGTGGGCGCCGCCACCGGCCGCCGAGGACCTCCGGCCGGGCGGCGGGCGTGGGGACGCACGGTGCACACGTGCCGGGGCGCAGCGGGGCGCGTGAGTCGCCCGCCGGACCGGTTCACCCCATCGGTTCACCCCATCGGTTCACCCGATCGGATCACCCCGTCGGATCACCTCACCGGTTCACCCCATCGGATCACGACAGCCTCTCGACACGTTCCTGACATCGACGGACCAGGGTGGGTGGAACCCGCCGGGGGAGCGCCCCGGCTCCGCCTCCGAAAGGCTCCCGCGTGATGCCCTCCCGTCCGGTCTCCCTCACCGCCCGCGCCCTCGGGGCGGCCCTGCTGCTGTCCGGCGTCCCCGCCGGCACGGCGGCGGCTGCCACTGCCGGGCCGGCCGCCGCGCCCACCGTCACGACGGCGGAGGTGATGCCGCACCTCCAGGCCCTGCAACGGATCGCGGACCGCAACGGCGGCAACCGCGCGCACGGCACCCGGGGGTACACGGAGTCGGTGGCGTACGTGAAGCAGGCCCTGGACCGGGCCGGTTTCCGGACGCAGCTGCGCCGCTTCTCCCATGACGGCAAGGACGGCTACAACCTGATCGCCGACTGGCCGGGCGGCGACCCTCACCACGTCCTGCTCGCCGGAGCGCATCTGGACAGCGTCCCGATGGGCCCGGGGATCAACGACAACGGCTCCGGCTCGGCGGCCGTCCTGGCCACCGCCCTCCAGGTGGCCAGGGCCGGCCTGACGCCCGAGCGGCACCTGCGCTTCGCCTGGTGGGGGGCGGAGGAGCTGGGGATGGTCGGCTCGGCGGACTACGTCAAGAACCTGTCCGCCGGCGACCGCAAGGCCATCGACCTGTACCTCAACCTCGACCAGGCGGGCAGCAAGAACGTCCAGCAGTACCTCGTGGTGAAGGACCCGAAGAACGGTGGGACCGCGGCCTTCCAGGCCTTCGAGAACTGGTTCGGGGCAAGGGGGTTCGCCACCTTCGACATCCCGCTGGACAGCTCCGACAACCAGCCGTTCGGGGCCGCCGGAATCCCGTCGTCCGGCTTCAGCAGCGGGGTCTCGGACTGCCTCCACGACGCGTGCGACAACCTCGCCAACGTCGACCCCGCGACCCAGGTGACCAGCACCAACGCGCTGATCGGCGTGGTGTGGCAGTTCGCCGGCAAGACGCCCGCCGCCACCGCCCCCGCCACCGCCCGGTCCTGACCGCCCGTCCCCAGGAGTCCCAGATGCGCACACCGCTGAGCTGCCACCGCCGCAAGGCCGCCACCCTGGTGGCGGCCGCCACTGCCCTCGGCGTCGCCCTGACCGCCGTCCCCGCGGGAGCGGCCGGGGCCGGCGACCCGTACTTCCCCGACGACGGCAACGCCGGCTACGACGTGGCGAACTACGACGTCCGGATCGCCTACGACCCGGCGCGGCCCGACCTGCTGAACGGCGACACGACCGTCACCGCCCGGGCGCTGCGGTCGCTGGACCGCCTCTCCCTGGACCTCAAGGGCTTCCAGGTCGCCTCCGTGACCGTGAACGGCGTCCCGGTGAAGTCGTTCTCCCGCTCCGGCGCGCACAAGCTGGACATCGAACCCGCCCGCCGGGTGGCCGGCGGCGCCACCTTCGCGGTGCGGGTGGTGTACGCCGGAAAGCCCGACCCCGAGGGCTGGCACCTGCTGGTGTCCGGCGGCGTCAACGCGATGGGCGAGCCGCACGCCGCGACCTCCTGGTTCCCGTCCAACGACCACCCGTCCGACAAGGCCACCTTCTCGCTCGCCGCGACCGTACCCGACGGCTGGACGGCCATCGGGTACGGCCGGCCCGGCCCGACCACCAGCGCGGGGGGTTCGACGACCTTCCGCTGGCGCGAGGACAAGCCGATGGCGACCTACCTCGGCACGGTCGCGATCGACAGGTTCACCGTCCACCGCTCGGAGCTGCCCGACGGGACGCCGGTCATCACGGCCTACAGCCCGGGCGTGCCGATCGACGAGACGGCCGAGGCCCAGCAGCCGGAGATCCTCGCCTTCCTGGCCTCGAAGTTCGGCCCGTACCCGTTCTCCTCCGCCGGCGCCATCGTCCGCAGCTGGCCCAAGGAGCCGGGCACGGGCGCGCCGGACCTGGAGACCCAGAGCCGACCCACCTACACCAACTACCTGTGGGACGCCGCGGTGGTCCACGAGAACACCCACCAGTGGTTCGGCGACAGCGTGTCGTTCACCGACTGGCGCGACGGCTGCATCGCCGAATGCGTCGCCCAGTACGCCAACCAGCTGTGGGAGGAGCACAAGGGATCGAACCTCGACACCGCGTTCTACGCCCGGGGCGTCGAGGAGAACAGGAACAACCCGGCGTACTGGTCCACCAAGCTGTACGACCCCGGCCAGGGCAACGAGCTCAGCCAGGCCCTCTACTTCAAGGGCTCCCTGATGATGCACGCCCTGCGGCGCACCGTCGGCGACGACGCCTTCTTCGGCACCCTCCAGCGCTGGACCGCCGATCACGCCTACGGCAACGCCTCCTTCCCGCAGTTCGAGGCCCTGGCCGCGAAGGTGTCCGGCAAGGACCTCAAGGGCTTCTTCGACGCCTGGGCCCACGGCACGACCATGCCGTCGAAGGAATACCTCTACCCCGGCACCCTGGCCCCACTGGCCGACGGCCGGCACGGCTAGCCACGCGGCCCGATCGGCCGGGTACCGGGGTCTCCGGGGCGTCCGGGGCGTCCGGGGTCAGAGTTTGAACATCGCGGTGTACGGGTGGGTGATGCGTGCCCGCAGCGAGCCGAAGTCGACCAGTACAGCGCCCTCGCCGTCACCTTCGACGCCGATGACCCGGCCGAGGCCGTACCTGTCGTGGGTGACCCGGTCTCCGACGGCGAAGTGCTTGCGCGGCGCCTCCGCGCGAGCCTTGAAGGGACTGGTGGGCAGGGGGCGGCGACCTGCTGAAAATTTCGTCATCGCAGCCAGTATGCGCCTGGAAACGCGGGCGCGGGACTTTCCGGTGGACACGGGTTCGACCCGGGTCGGAATGTCGCGTCTGCCGCCCCCGGGAAGGCTTCCGCCGAACCGAGGGCGGCAGATCATGTCGCGGCGGGCCGTGACCTGCTACAGTCGACTCAGTTGCAGTAGTGGTTCCCATGAACTTTGTGTGCGCCTGCTGATACTTGGCAGGCGCATTTTTTGTTCCCCGGCTCTTCCCCGGTGGGCGCTCCGGTGACTCGAGGCTCGCGCAGTGCGTGCTTCGGACAGTCCCTTGAAGGAGATATTTCTATGGCTAATGGCACCGTCAAGTGGTTCAACTCGGAAAAGGGCTTCGGCTTCATCGAGCAGGAGGGTGGCGGCCCGGACGTCTTCGCCCACTACTCGAACATCAACGCCAATGGCTTCCGTGAGCTGCTCGAGGGCCAGAAGGTCGAGTTCGACGTCACGCAGGGCCAGAAGGGCCCGCAGGCCGAGAACATTCGCCCGCTGTAGTACTTCTGCCACGGCACACGCCTGGCAGTGAGGGGCCCGTACCGCGCACATGCCCGGTGCGGGCCCCCCTTGGCTATTCCGCCACGGCACCCCCCGCCGTTCAGGCCCCTGGCTCCGCCACCGGCAGCCATCCCCACGCGAGACGCCCAGCGCCGCGTCCGGATCGGCGCCCTGCCGTGACAGTTCACGGTTCGAGGTTCTTCGCTCCCGCCTTCCGCGGTGAGCGCTGACCGTAGGTGACGTGCCGCACGGTTCCACCGTCCACGCTCCGACCGTCATACTTCCGGCCCGTTCCCTTGCGGTCTCCGCCCGGCGCCCCGCGCCGCGGAGCCTTCCTCGTGACGCGCCGCCCCGAGGAAGGTCTCCCGCATGAACCGCTCCAGTCGCTCCCCGTACCAGAACGCCGGCTCCCGCTCCGCCGGCGGGTCCTTCCACGGTGGCCGGCCGGCCGGTGGCCGGCGCTCCTCCGGCCTGAGCGGCCGTCAGAACGCCTTGGCTCAGGGCGAGTTCGCGATGCCGGTGAGCACCACCCCGGCGCTGCCCGCGGTCGAGGCCTTCGACGAGCTGGACCTGCCGAAGTCGCTGCTGTCGGTGCTGACCCGCCAGGGCGTCACGACACCGTTCCCGATCCAGGCCGCGACGCTGCCGAACTCGCTGGCCGGCCGCGACGTCCTCGGACGCGGCCGCACCGGCTCCGGCAAGACCCTCGCGTTCGGGCTCGCCGTGCTGGCGCGCACCGCCGGGCAGCGGGCCGAGCCGAACCGCCCGCTGGCGCTGGTGCTGGTCCCCACCCGCGAACTCGCCCAGCAGGTCACCGAGGCGCTCACCCCCTACGCCCGCGCCGTACGCCTGCGGATGGCGACCGTGGTGGGCGGGACCTCGATCACCCGCCAGGCATGGCTGCTGAACCGCGGGGCGGAGGTCGTGGTGGCCACCCCGGGCCGGCTCAAGGACCTGATCCAGCGCGGCGACTGCCGGCTGGACCAGGTCGGCGTCACGGTGCTCGACGAGGCCGACCAGATGGCCGACATGGGCTTCCTGCCGCAGGTCACCGAGTTGCTCGCCCAGGTCGCCGAGGGCGGCCAGACCATGCTGTTCTCCGCCACTCTGGACCGCGACGTCGACCGCCTGGTGCGGCGCTTCCTCAAGGACCCGGTCACCCATTCGGTGGACCCGTCCGCCGGAGCGGTCAGCACCATGGAGCACCACGTGCTGCAGGTGCAGAACGTCGACAAGAACGCCACGATCGCCCACATCGCGTCCCGCGACGGCAGGGTGATCATGTTCACCGAAACCAAGCACGGCGCGGACCTCCTGGTCGAGGACCTGCTCGCGAACGGGGTGAAGGCCGCGGCCCTGCACGGCGGGAAGTCCCAGCCCCAGCGCACCCGCACCCTGGAGCAGTTCCGCACCGGCCAGGTCACCGCCCTGATCGCGACCAACGTCGCCGCCCGGGGCATCCACGTCGACGGGCTCGACCTCGTCGTCAACCTCGCCCCGCCGACCGACCACAAGGACTACCTCCACCGGGGCGGCCGCACCGCCCGGGCCGGCGAGTCCGGCACCGTCGTCACGCTGGTGCTGCCCAGCCAGCGCCGCGCGATGGCCCGCCTGATGGCCACGGCTGCCATCACCCCCGTCACCACCAGGGTCAGCGCCGGCGACGAGGACCTGGCCCGCATCACCGGTGCCCGGGTGCCCACCGGCATCCCCACCGTGATCCCCAACCCGGTCGTCGAGCGGCCGCGCCGCGGCCAGTCCGCGGGTTGGGCCCGCCGAGGCCGCCCCACCGGCACCGCCGGCGACAACCGGACCGCCGCCTCCCGGCGCGACGACCGGGGCACCTCCGGCCGCCGCCGGGCCCCCGGGAGCGCCGCCGCCCGCGTCGCGTAGCGGCGCGTCGCCGGCCCGCCCGGGGTTGACGCCTACGGGCAGGGGGCGGGCCGGCGGGCGGTCCAGGTGCCGGGGGCCGGTGAGAGGGGACGGTTCTCGGCGATCAGGGCGCGCAGTGCGGCCGCGACGGGCCCGGGGCGTTCCTGCATCGCGACGTGACCGGTCTCCGGCAGGGTCAGGAGCCGGACGTCGCGGAAGGCCGCATAGGCGCGGGGCGCCGTGCGGAAGGGGACGAGGCGGTCCTCCCGGCCGTAGACGAGCAGGGTGGGGGCGGTGATCCGGTGGGCCTGCTGCCAGGGGGAGGACGGCCCGCGGTGCAGGAAGGTGTGGACGATCGCGCGCACGCCCGCGGCCAACATCCATGGTGTGTGCGGGAGTTCGGCGCGGCGTAGGCGTTCGCGGGCCTCGGTCGCCCGTTGCTCGGGGGTGACCAGGGCGGGGTTCGCGTAGATCAGCCGGTAGAGGTCGTCGAGCTGGCGGTCCGGGCTCTGGTCGGCGAGGCGCCGGGCGTACAGGCGGTGGGCGCCGGGCAGGGCGAGCAGGGAGATCCGCAGGGTCTGGGCCGGCGGGAGCGCGGGCAGGACCGGGGAGACCAGGGTGAGGGTGGCGACCAGGCCCGGACGGCGGGCGGCGAGGTGGAGCGCGGCCAGGGCGCCGAGGGAGTTGCCGACGAGGTGCACCCGGCGGTGCCCGGCGCGGTCCAGGTGGCCGGCGACGGCGGCGGCCAGCCGGGCGACGGTGATCCGCCCGTCGGGCGGGGGCGCCGACCTGCCGAAGCCGGGGAGATCGAGGGCGAGGCAGTGGACGGACGGCCGCAGCAGGCCGGTCAGCGCGGCCCAGTTGTGGGTCCACCCGCCGAGGCCGTGCAGGAACACGGCGGTGTCGGCGGTGGGCGCGGTGCTGGGGAGGTACTCGGCGGCGAGGGGCTGGTACACGGTGGGGCGATCCTCCAGGGGTTCGGTGGGGGGCTCGGGCGGGCGCCGTCAGCCGGTGTCGTCAGCCGGTGCCGTCAACCGGCGTCAACCGGCGTCGACCGGTCGGCTCCGCGGCCCGGTCGGCTCCGTGATGGCCAGCCGGTAGTGCCCGATCAGCTGGTCACCGACCTCCTCCCAGCTGCGCCCGGCCACCGCGGCGCGGCCCGCCCGGCCGAACTCCGCCCGGAGCCCGGCGTCCCGGGCGAGCCGTTCGACCGCCGTCCGGAACGCCTCGCCCGAGCCCGGCGGGACGAGGAGGCCGGTGCTCCCCGGCCGGACGAGGTCCAGCGGCCCGCCGGCGGCCGGGGCGACCACGGGCAGGGCGCTGGCCATCGCCTCCTGGACGGTCTGGCCGAAGGTCTCGAACGGGCCGGTGTGCGCGAAGACGTCCAACGAGGCGTAGAGCCGGGCGAGTTCGTGCCCGGTACGGCGGCCCAGGAAGAGCGCGTCCGGCAATGCGGCCTCCAGGGCGCCGCGGCACGGGCCGTCGCCGACGACCACCAGCCGTACGCCCGGGAGCCGGGACGTCGCGGCCAGCCGGTCGACCTGCTTCTCCGCCGCCAGGCGGCCGACATAGCCGACCAGCACCTCCCCGTGCGGGCCGAGCGTTCGGCGCAGCGCCTCGTCGCGGTGGCCGGGGTGGAAGCGGGTGCAGTCGACGCCGCGCGGCCACAGGTGCAGCCGGGGCACGCCCTGGGCGGCCAGCGCGCGCAGCGAGGACCGGGACGGCGCCAGCGTCCGGGCGGCGGCGGTGTGGATGCGTCGCAGGATCCGCCAGGCGAGCCGGGCGGCGGGCTCGCCTGCCACCGGGAGGTAGGTCCTGGTGTAGGCGGCCATGTCGGTCTGGAAGACCGCGACGGTCGGGATGCCGGCCCGGCCGGCCGCCGCCGCCCCGGCGGCTCCGAGTGCGAACGGCCCGGCCAGATGGACGACGTGCGGGCGGTGCCGGCCGACGGCCGCGGCCAGGCCGGTCGCCCGGCGCCCGGGGAGGGCGATCCGCACCTCCGGGTAACCGGGCAGCGGCACGGACGGCACCCGGACCACCTCATAGCCGTCGGCCCGCTCGGGGCCCCGCCGGGTCCGGGTCGCCGGGGCGACCACGAGCACCTCGTGCCCTCGGGTCACCAGGTGCTCGGCCGTCCGGAGCACGCTGTGGGCGACGCCGTTGACCTGCGGGGCGAAGGACTCGGTGACGATCAGCACCCGCAGCCGGCCGCCGCCTCGCCCCGGGCCACCCGGGGTTCGTACCGCCGCTCCGGACAGGATCCGGCTCACCGGGCGGCTCCCGTCGCGGGCCCGGTCACGGTCGGCCGTGGCTCCGCCTCGATGGAGCGGCCGACCGCCCGGAGGTCCCGCAGGATCTCCCGGAACGAGTCGACGAGACCGGCCTCGCAGTAGTCCACGCCGATCTCCGCACAGTAGGCGCGCACGATGCGCGAGGCCGGGCGCAGCGCGGCCACCGGCATGGCCGGGAAGAGGTGGTGCTCGATCTGGAGGTCGAGGCCGCCGAACAGGAAGTGGACGAACCGCCCGGACCGGAGGTTGCGGGAGGGCAGCACCTGCCGCCGCAGGTAGTCGGTGTGCTCCTCGGCCGCGCCGGTCATCGGCATGCCCTTGTGGTTGGGCGCGAACACGCACCCCAGGTACACGCCGAGCACCGCGCCGCACACCACGGCGAACGCGAGCGCCTGGAGCGGTGTGAGGACGACGAGCAGCAGACCTGCCGCCAGGGCGTAGTGCAGGACGGCCAGGGTCCGTTCCAGCGCGGGGTGCCGGAGCGGGCCGCGGACCAGGGTCAGCCCGGTGGCGACGACCAGGCCGAGCGCCTGGAGGGAGAGCAGCGGGAAGAACAGCTCCGCCTGGTACTTGGCGACGCTCCGCCTCAACCCCCTCGTCCGGGCGGCCTGTTCGGCGGTGCGGACGAACAGGATGGCGTCGGCCGCCGGGTCACGGCCCTCACGGTTGGGGTGCGCGTGGTGGCGGTTGTGGTCGCTGACCCACCAGCCGTAGCTCATGCCGACCACCAGGTTGCCCAGCAGGATGCCCGCCAGGTCGGTCGCCCGGCGCCCGGAGAACACGGCGTGGTGCGCGACGTCGTGACCGAGCAGCGCCAACTGCCCCAGCACGAAGGCGGACAGCGGCGCGAGACCGAGCTGCCACCAGCTCGCCCCGAGCGCGGTGAACCCCGCCAGCAGCAGCACCGAGGCGGCGAGCAGGGCGCTGGCGCGGCAGGCGTAGTACAGCGGGCGCCGGCGCAGCAGCCCGGCCTCCGCGACGCGTCGCCGCAGCTCGGCGAAGTCGCCGTGCCGGAGGGCTCCGGCGGTCGGGACGTCCTGAACGGTCATGTCACCTTCCCGGTGGGGGTCGCTCCGGCCGATCCCGGCCGCCGCGCCACGGGGCCCCGCTCCGGATGGGCGGAGCCTTTCGTACCCGGCCCGTTCCTGTCCCGAACCGTTCGGGGATGTTCCGGGGAAGTGCCCGATCGGGTGGACGGAGGCCCTGGTGGCCCGGTCGTCCGTCCGAGGATCGTCCAGCTGTTCCGACGCTGCACGGAGTTGACGAGATCGTTCGTGCTCGGGAACATGTGTCACCGTGCATGTGCGCGGGTGCACTGGTGCACTGGTGCACGGGTGTACGCAGAATCGGTTCTCCGAAGTGGGGTCATGACGTTGCTGGTGTCCGGGCGGGGCATGGGACGGGCCGGTCTGGCCGTCGGGGTGGCGCTGGTGCTGGCGGCCGGTGCGGCCGGCGGAGCGTCGGCTGCCGGGCTCAGGTCTGACGCGGCGGCGCACGGAGCGGTCGGCGGGGCGGGGCAGGTCGGTACACAGGGCCTCGGGCAGCGGCCGCCGGGCGCGAGTGCCGTCTCGATCACCGAGGGCGAGGTCGGCCAGGTGGGCCCGAAGGGGACCATCACCTACCCGTCGGTGACCAGCTGCCTGGTCGTCACCGTCTACCTGCGGCACGGCGGCAAGGTCGGCGGCCACGCCAGCCTGTTCCAGGTCCCGGGGAAGTACAGCTCGGACGAGATCCTCCCCGCCATCAGGCGCGCCGTCGGCCACCGGCCGGTGAAGGCCGTCGACGTCAGCGGGGCCGTCGGGGCCTGGAACCCCTCGTACTTCGAGAAGTCCATCGAGCGCTACACCGACGGGGCGCCCCCCGGGCCGACGGGCGACGCCCAGCGGATCGGTGACACGGTGGCCGAACTCCTGGGCCGGCAGCGCGCGGAGGTCACCGTCCGGGACGTGCCGGACGGCGACATCACCAGGTGAACCACGCCGACGGCCACCGGGTAGCGGTCCAGGTGGAGCTCGTCTTCGAGCGGGACGTCCGCTGAACGGCTTCGGGCGCCGACCGCCATGGTCGGCGCCCGAAATCGTTCTCGGCGGAGGGTGGGAGGAGCCGGCGCAGTCAAGGGCCACCGGTCAGCGGAGCTGGAAGGTCCACTCCTGCTTCCAGCCGTCCTTGCAGGTCCACACGCCGAGCTGCTTGAAGTCGGCGTCGTGGGTGAGGCAGTTGTCGTCGTCGATCTGGACCCGGTACTTGCCGTCGCCGAGGCTGACGAACTGCCACTTCTGGTTGGAGGTGTCGCCCCACGCCTGCTGCTCGGCGACGTAGGTGTCGGGGTTCTCGGTGAGGTTGTACCCGAGGTCGTTGACGATCCGGTAGCGGTCCCCGCCCAGCGGCTTGATCGTCCAGGTGGACCCCTTGTAGCCCAGGATCCCGCCCACGATCGGCGAACCCCAGCTGGCGGTCTCGGTGGGTGCCGACGCGCCCAACCCGTTGGAGAGCTTCAGGAACAGCGGCCGCTCGGTGGGGACGTCGGCGCCGCCCCCGGTCGGCTTCGGGTCCGGCTTCGGCTTCGGGTCCGGCTTCGACGGGGTGGTCGGGTCGGTCGGCGTGATCACGCCGCCGGAGGCGGACTCCAGCACCCACTGCTGCTGCCAGCCCGACTTGCAGGTCCACACGCCGAGCTGCTTGAAGTCGGCGTCGTGGGCGAGGCAGTCGTCCTCGGAGATCCGGATCTGGTACTTGCCGTTCCCGACCGCGACGAGCTGCCACTTCTGCTGGGAAGAGTTGCTCCACGGCTGGAGTTCGGCCATGTAGTTGCTGCTCTCGGTGAGTTCCAGCCCGTAGGAGCTGGTGATCCGGTAGCGGCCGCCGCCCACCGAGGTGAGCTTCCACTTGGACTCGTTGCCCCCACGGATCCCGGCGACGACCGACGCACCGGCGGAACCGTTGACCGGGACGGCACCCAGCCCGTCGTCGAGCTTGAGGGTCACGTCGGCGCCGTTGGTACCGCCGCCGCCGGGCGTGGGCGGGTTGGTGGTCGGCGGTGTGCCGCCCCAGGCCCAGTTCTGGTTGGGGGCGTCCCGCCGGTCCTCGGAGCCGCAGCCCCAGGCCACCACCGGGCTGCCGTTGCCGGTCTGGCCGCTGAAGTCGTCGATGCAGACGTCCTTGGACCGGTCCTCCTGGTCCACCAGGTGCCGGAAGCCACCACTGGCCGACATGTTCCAGCGCTGCCCCGGGTTGTCCAGGCAGTCCCAGACCTGGAGCTTGGTCCCAGGCGCGGTGTTGTCGGCCGGCAGGTCCAGGCACTTGCCGTTGGCCGCCTGGAGCCGGTACCCGTTGTAGGTCCACTTCTGGGCGTCGCCGCCGTTGCACTCCCACATCTGCACGGGGGTGCCGTTCGCGGTGCCGTTGCCGCTGACGTCCAGGCAGGCGTGGTAGCCGGGGCGGGCGGAGTCGGGGGTCAGGCTGCCGGTCCTGGTGCCGTAGCCGGACCGCGCGGGGAAGTGGATGGTGCGCACGTCGCCGTCGCACTTGTAGGGCCTCGCGGTGCCCGACCGGCAGGTCCAGGAATCCTTCTTGACGCTGTCGCCGTCGTTGCCGACGAACGCCCAGTTCATGAAGCCGCCGTCGGTCCGGTTGCGAAACGTCGAATCCCCCTGGAAGACCCAGATCCGGAACACGTCGTAGCCGGACGGATCCTTCTTCTCCTTGTCCAGGAAATGATTGAGCTTGTAGGTGGTGTCGAGCAGCACCCCCTTCATATCGGCCTTGTACTCGCCCTTGAACCACTCGGTGTCATACAGGTCGGTGCCCACCGTCTTGTACACCATGACGTTGAACCCCGGGAACTTCTGACTCAACTTCGTCGCGGTGCTCTGGGTGAACTCCGCATTGTCCAGCTTGTTGACGTTCGCGGCGTCGCGCATGCCCCTGATCATGTCGAAGGCCGAATTGATCAGCGCGGTCATGCAGTTGCCGCCGCCCACCGAGGCCGGGGTTCCGCAGCTCGTGTCCACGGGGCCGGCGGCGGGCGCGGCCTGGGCCTGAACGGTCAGGCCGGAGACCATGGCGACTGCGGCGAGTCCGCAGGCCAGGGCGCTTTTCAGGCGGGATAGGGGTTTCATGTCAGATCCGTCTTTCTACTCGGCAAAGATGGATCGTAGGCCATGAAATCCGGCGTCCAGCCGCTCCTTACGGAATCCATATGACGGCTTCGGGAGTCCTGGCGCCCTTTCATGAGAAGCCGGGTCGAAGTGAATTCGGATGAACCTGAACGCCGGATTATCCGTTGCCCGATGTACCCGGCCGCGCCGACCGCTTCGCGGTCCCGTCCGGTCCCGTCCCGTCCCGCGCCGTTCTATCTCGTCCCGTCCCGTCCCGTGCCGTTCCGCCGCCGGCGGTCAGCCGCGTACGTGCAGCCCGAAGCCGGTGCGGCCGGGGGGCTCCAGGCCCTCCTTCAGGTGCAGCGAGGGGATCTCGTAGTCGCCGAAGTTCTGCCGCCGGAACGCGATCGGCTCGGTCGACTCCAGGGTGAGCAGGCGCTGCTCCCAGGCCTTGGCGACGGCCGGGTAGTCCTCGTCGGTCAACCGGTCGGTGCCGTACAGCACGAACGGCGGCAGTACCTCGATGCCCGGGTAGTAGAGGATGCCGTGCTGGAACGGGAACAGCAGGTCGTCGATGGGGCCGTTGATCCCGCGGGCGGCGTAGTGCGACTCCGGGCCGCCGGTGGTCACCGACAGCAGAGCCCTCCGGCCCGCGAGGGTCCCTTCGCCGAACCGCTCGCCGTACTTGGTGTCGCTGTGCTCGCCGACGCCGTACGCGAAGCGGTAGGTGAACACCCGGTCCACCCAGCCCTTGAGGATCGCGGGCATCGAGTACCACCACAGCGGGAACTGGAAGATGACCGTGTCGGCCCACAGCAGCTTCTCCTGCTCGGCGCGGACGTCCGGGGTGAGCGTCCCGGCCTGGAAGGCCCGGCCCGAGTCCAGGGCGACCTTCAGCGGACTCGAAGCCTCGGGGCCGTAGTCCGCGGCGTCCACGACCGCCTTCCAGTTCATCGCGTAGAGATCGCTCACCCGCACCTGGTGCCCGGCGTTCTCCAGAGTGGACACCGCGAGGTCCTTCAGTGAGCTGTTGAGCGACTTCGGCTCCGGGTGGGCGTGGACGATCAGCGTCTTCATGGGAACTCCTTCGGATCGGATGCCGTGCGGATGTCCTCGATCCTGGACGCCGCGGCGCCCGGTGTTCAGGGGCTCCGCGTCCATCGGACCGGACTTCCTGGTCATGGCAGGGCCACCCTCGCGGACACGGCCGAGGCCATACTGGGGGGCATGGACGATCTTGCGGGCTTCCTGCGGACCCGGCGTGCCCGGGTCGATCCGGCGGCCGTCGGCATCCCCACCGACAACCGCCGCCGGGTCGAAGGGCTGCGCCGAGAAGAGGTCGCGCACCTGTCCGGCGTCAGCGTCGACTACTACGTACGGCTGGAGCAGGGCCGCGCGACCCAGCCCTCCGAGCAGGTGCTCGACGCGCTCGCCCGCGTGCTCGACCTCGACGAGACCGAACGCGGGCACCTCTACCGCCTCGCCCGGCAGCGCCGCCGCCGTCCGAAGTCGCCGGGCGGCCGGATCCGGCCGGAGCTGCTGCGCGTCCTCGACCTGGTCACCGACGCACCCGCGCTGATCATGAACCACCGCATGGACGTACTCGCCGGGAACCGCCTGGGCCGGCTCCTCTTCGGCCGCCCGATGCCGGGCCTGAACACCGCCCGGCACATCTTCCTGGAGGAGGCCGAGCGCGGCCTCTACGCGGACTGGGAGAACTGCACCCTCGACGTGGTCGGGCACCTTCGCCTGGCGGCCGGCCAGTACCCCGAGGACCCCGGACTGGCCTCGCTCATCGGCGAGTTGGCGATGGGCAGCGAGCGCTTCCGCCGCCTCTGGGCCCGCGCGGACGTGCGCGCCCGCACCCATGGACGCAAGGCGTACCGGCACCCCCTGGTCGGGCTGCTGGAACTGCACCAGGAGAACTTCGCACTGCCGGACGAATCGGGCATCGAGCTCCTGGTGCTGTCCGCGGCCCCCGGCAGCCCCGCCGAGGACGGGCTGCGCCTGCTCGCCGGCCTGGACGCGGACACCGGTGACGCGCATCCCCCGGTGAACGCCCGGATCCGCGAGTGACGCGCCTTTGACGTGCCTGCTCCTGCTGCCGACCGTTCGCCGGGCACCACGTGGTTGGGCGTGCATCGAGGTGTCGGAGTCGGTCCCGGTGCTCCCGAAGCTGTCGGTTGAACGACGAGCAACTCCGCGGAACGCCTGAACCGTCCTCCCGACAGCGGCCGGGCGGGACGGAGGCTGAGCCCGGTCCCGGGGCTTCGGACGGTGTCCTGGCGCTCAGACGTCGGCTTCGATGGCGAAGGTGTTGCCGTCCGGATCCTGAAACCACGCGATACGTCCACCGCCGGCTCGCGCGGTGATGCCCTTGGTGTCGTGCTCCAGCCCGTCGTAGCGGGTGAAGTCGACGCCGGCGGCGGTGAGCTCGTCGACGACCTGCTCGATGTCGTCGACGTACCAAACCGCCATGGTCGCCCGCGACTTCCCCGCGGTGCCCGACTGGTACACGTTCAGCGCCGGGCCGCCACCGGAACCGTAGACGCGGCTGCCGTCGGGGATGTCGGCGCTGGGACCGGCCCGCAAGGCCCGCAGGCCCAGCTTTCCTTCGTAGAACGCGACTGCTCGCTGAATGTCGGACACGGCGACCGAAGCACGCAGGTGGAAATCGCTCAAGGGCATGATCCACCCTCCCACAGCCGCTGTTCGCGTTCACCTGCACCGGCGGGCCCGGGAGCGGGAAGCGGTGGGCACGGCTGGGTCGGGCGGCCGGTCTGTGAGGCTACGCGGCGGCGGGCTCCGCGAGCCGGTGCCTGGTGCGAGGGGTGAGGGCGAGGCCGAGCAGGCAGCCCGCGACCAGGCCGATGCCGTGGTTGTTCCGCATGAGGCAGAGCAGCGTTCCCGCGGCGGGGATGAGGAGCAGGTACCAGATCTCCTTGAAGGGGCGGCGGGGGGTGTTCGCGCCGAGCAGGCAGGTGACGGCCACGGCGCCCAGGAGGGCACAGACGGCCACCGAGTCGCCGCCGCCTCGGGGCGACCAGCCGGCCAGGCTGACCACGTGCGCCAGGACACCGCCGACGAGGAAGACGGCCAGGGTCCGCCACCAGCCGAGGACCGCCTCGGCGACCGCGCCGACCACGAGCAGGGCCGGCAGGTTGATCGCGATCTGCATTGCGCCCGAGGACTGCACCAGCAGTGCGGTCACGGCCCGCCACCACTGCCCGTCCGACAGGGCGTCCGGCCGGCGCATCAGATCCTCGACGACGGAGGGCACCGCGTACTGGACCACCGCCATCACCGCCATCACCGCGAACAGGGCGAGGGTGGCCCAGGGGCGCCGCGCCAGGGCCGCGCGGACCACCGCCAGCACGTCGCCCGGCCCGCCGGCATTCGCCGGGCGGTCGGCCGCCGCGCCGCCGGCCCCGGAGTCGCTCGCGGGGCCGTTCGTGGGGCCGTTCGTGGGGCTGACCAGCACCAACGCCCTTAGTCCCACACCGATCACCACGGCAGCGCTTGCGTACAACCCGATTTCGTGCGGCGACATCGCCGACCCCCCGTTCGAACAGCCTCGGGGCACCTCGCCCCGTCGACGCGGCCCATCCTCGCAATCGGGCGGCGCCCCACGCCAGCGCGGATGATCACTGGATGGCCATGACAGTCGTCACAGTGGGCGATCACCCTGGAGGTCGGCCACCGGTCACCGGTCACCGGGCGGGTTCGGGTACGAGCGCGGCGGGGACGGCACCTTCCACGACGCCGACGCGTGGACCGAGTTGTCGACCCGGGGCACCTAGCGCCGGTCGGTCTCGGCCAGGAGCCGGGCCCGATGGCGCTCGCCCGTGCCCTGCTGCCGCCACCGCGACGGCCGGCGCGGGGCAGGCGTTACATTTGGGGCGAAAAGGGGCTCGATCGCCGACGAGGTGTGGCCGATGCATGCGATCACCGACTGGCTGCGCGGCCTGTCCGGCCCGGTGGTGTACGCGGTCGTCGGCGGCATGGTCTTCACCGAGGACGCCCTGTTCTTCAGCTTCTTCATCCCCGGCGAGACCGCCGCCGTCCTCGGCGGCTTCATCGCCCACCAGGGCAGCGTCTCCCTCGGCTGGATGGTCCTGGTCGTGGTCTGCGCGGCCGTTCTCGGGGACTCCGCCGGCTATGAGATCGGCCGACACCTCGGCCCGGCGATCCTGCGCACCCGGCCGCTGCGGCGCCATGCGAAGCAGGTCGACGCGGTGCGGGACTCGATCCGCCGACGCGGGCCGGCCGCCGTCTTCGTCGGCCGTTTCGTCGCGTTCTTCCGCCCGCTGGTGCCCTCGCTGGCCGGGATGTCCCGGATGCCGTACCGCCGGTTCCTGTTCTACAACGCCCTCGGTGGGCTTGCCTGGGGCGTCGGCTTCACCCTCCTGGGCTACTTCGCCGGAGCCGCCTACACCAGGGTGGAGGGCACCGTCGGCCGGGTCGCCGCCCTCACGATCGCCGTGATCATCGCCGCCGTGTTGCTGGTCTGGTACGTCCGGCGACACCGTTCGCGGGGGCGGGAGCCGTCGGATGACGGGGGCGGGCGGGAGCCCTGAACCGGACGGCCCCGACCGGCCGCCCGGCCCGGCGGTGTGGGCTCCCGGGGCACGCGGAGCGAGTCGGCGGACCCACCCGGCGACCCTTGTCGTCGATGCCTTCTCTCATGCACCCACCGTCGAGCGGCCACCCGAAAGAGATCGATCCGGACGAACGATCGACCACGAGGCGTCTCACGCGGTTTGGGAATCGATTCTCAGAGCAGGCGGTGGACAGACGGTCCTCGGTGCCGGCGACGACGTGCAGGGGCAGGGCCAGCGGCGCGCCCGGGGTGTGCCGGTGGCTGTCGACCATCTCGAAGTCGGCCCGGTGGGTGGCCATGATCAGTGCCAGCAGCTCCTCGTCGTCGGCGATCTCGGCGGGCAGCGAGCCGTACTGGCCCTGGATGGCCGCGAACAGCTCGCGGTCGCCGAGGTGGTGGATCGGTGGCACGCCGCGCGGCAGGTCGGGGGCGACGCAGGCGGAGAGGTACAGCCGTTCCGGCTGCGGCAGCCCGCGGTCCCGCAGGGCCCGGGCCGTTTCGAACGCGACGAGCGCGCCCAGGCTGTGGCCGAAGAAGGCGAACCGGCCCCGGAAGTCGGCGTGTTCGACGATGTCGGCGACGGCCTGCTCGATCCGGGTGTGCCCCGGCTCGTCGATCCGCGAGCCACGGCCCGGGAGTTGCACGCCCCAGATCTCGGCTTCGGGAAGTTCGTCGCCCCAGCGGACGAACTCCCCCGGCGAGCCGCCGCTGTGGGCGAAGCAGTACAGCCGGACTGCGGCATCGGGCCGCCGACGGCGGCAGACCAGCAGTGCGGGTCGGTGCTCAGGCATGGACGACCTCCTTCGCAGGGGTGGGGCCGGGGATCTCCCGCAGGGAGCGGACGGCCGGCCCCAGCGCCGGCAGCGCCGCGAGCAGGCCGCCCAGACCGAGCAGCCATACGACCGTGCGCAGGCCGAGCGGCCCGACCAGGGCACCGCCGGCGAAGGTGCCGACCGGGATCGCGCCCCAGTTGACGAACCGGAACGTTGCCGTCATCCGCCCACGCAGCTCGGGCGGGGTGACGGACTGGCGCAGGCTCACCGAGTTGATGTTGAAGACGGCGGCGCTGAACCCCGCCAGCGCCATGGCCGCGACGAGAACCGGCACCGCGCTCGTCGGGGTGGCCAGCGGGAGCAGCAGGAGCGCGCCCGCCATCAGCACGGCCGAGCCACCGAGGGCGGGCCCGACTCCGCGCAGGCCGGTCAGCCGCTCGTTGAGCAGCGAGCCGACCAGTACACCGCCGTTGGCGACGGCCAGCGCGCCACCCAACGCCCCCGCGGACAGGTGCAGTTCACGCACCGCATAGAGCAGCAGCACCGCCTGGCCCATGCCGAACAGGTTGCCCAGGCCCGCGGTCAACACGATCGGCCGCAGCAGGCGATGGCCGAAGACCGATCTCAGCCCGTCCCGGATCTCGGTGACGAGCGCCGCCCGCTCCGCCCGGGCCGGGCGCGGCTCCTCCCGTGCCCGCATCAGCAGGACCAGCACGCCGGACACCGCGAAGCCGACCGAGTTGGCCAGCACCGCGACGGGCGCGGTCAGCCACTGGACCAGGAGGCCGCCGATGCTCGGGCCGCCCAACTGCCCCACCGTGGTGGAGAGCTGCAGTTTGGAGTTGCCCTCGACCAAGCGCTCCGCACCGATCACGGTGGGCAGGAAGGACTGGGCCGCGAGGTCGAAGAAGACCGTCATCACCCCGACCACCAGCGCCGCCGGGTAGAGCACCCACAGCCGCAGCACCCCGCAGAGCGCGCTCACGGGCACGGCCAGCAGCACCGCCGCCCGCACCAGGTCGGCGACGATCCAACTCGGAGATCCTGGCGGCGAACTCGTCCAGGATCGGCTCGACCTGCGCGCTGTGACCGGCGGCGGCGATGTGCAGCCGACGGGCGTCCACACCGCGCTCGCTCAGCCGCCGGCGCAGCTCCTCCACGGCGGCGGGCGGGCTGGAGCGCGGCTACCACGTCCTCACCTTCGACGGCCCCGGACAGTCCAGCGCGATCCACCACGACGGACTGACCCTACGGCCCGAGCGGGAGCACGTCAGGCGTCCAGGGCGTAGCGGCCGATGGGCGCCCAGGCCGTCCGGCGTGCTCGGATCGGCGCGGCCTCATGGCGCCCGGCAGTGCCTGACCGCCGCCCGACACCGCTAAGCGGATAGGTCATCCGGTTGTGTGCTACTGTCTCAGCAAGCGGATGAACTATCCGAATATCTGGGTGGAGGTGCACATGGTGAAGACAGCAGTGGTCACAGCGGGGACGGCCGGCATCGGGCTGGAGACGGCCCTGGGACTGGCCGACGCCGGGTTCTCGGTCACTGTGGTCGGACGCAACGCCGGCCGCGGTGCCCGGGCGGTCGACCGAATCAACGCAACGAACCCGGCGCATCCCGGACGGTTCCTGCCCGCCGACCTCGGCTCGCTCGACCAGGTGCGCGCGCTCGCCGACCGGATCGCCGCCGAGCACGCCGCCTCCGGCGACCCGCTGACCGTGCTGGTCAACAACGTCGGGGCGATGTTCCCGCAGCGACAGACCCTGGATGGCATCGAAGCGTCGTTCGTCGTCAACCACCTCTCGCCGTACCTGCTGACGGAACTGCTGCTGCCCACGCTGACAGCCGGGGCGCCGAGCAGGATCGTGAACGTGACCTCGGGCGCGGTCGGGCTCGCGAAGAGGGCCTTCGACGCCGTCGAGCCGCCCGGCGGCTACTACGGCTTCCACTGGTACGGCCGCGCCAAGCTCGCCAACCTCGCCTACACGCTCGACCTGGCGAACCGGCTGAAGGGCACGGCCGCCTCCGTCTTCGCCGCCGACCCGGGAGGCGCCGCGACCGACATGACCAACGGCACCATGACCGACCCGCGGATCGTCTCACCGGCCCTGCGACTGCTGTGGCCGCTGGTGCGCCGCAAGTTCGAACGCTCCACCTCGGGCCCGGCGTCCGTGGCTGCCCGGCCCTCGATCGTCGCCGCCACCGACGAAGCCCTCGCGGGCCGGACCGGCATCGTCATCGGGGCCCAGGTGCACCCGGTGTCGCCGCTGCGCGCAGCGACCGACCCCCGCATCGCCCGGGACGTGCGCCGGCTCAGTGAACGGTACGCACCTCTCACCGTCACCTGACCCGCCAGGCGGTGCGAGTGCCGTCGGGGGGCATCATCCGGATGGAGAATCCGGTTATCATGTCCCCCATGACGACGCCCCTGCGCAAGGACGCGGCCCGCAACTGGGACCGGATCGTCGCGGTCGCCCGTGCCCTGGTCGACCAGGGCACACCCCTGCAGCTGAACGACGTCGCCGGCCGCGCCGGACTCGGAGTCGGCACCGTCTACCGGCACTTCGCCACCCCCGAGGCGCTACTGGAGACCGTCGCCACTCCCTGCCTGGAAGCCCTGGCCGACCACGGCCGGCAAGCTCTGACCGGCACCGACCCCTGGCGCGCCCTCGAAGGCTTCCTGTACCGCACCGTCGAAGCGCAGGTCACCGACGCGTCCCTCGCCCCGGTCGCCGCGGCAGCCACCGACACCCTGCCGCGCACCACGGAACTCAAAGAGACACTTCGGTCGGTCGGCACCGCACTCCTCGGCCGGGCTCGCGATGCCGGAACGGTCCGACGCGACCTGGCCGCCACCGACCTCGTCCCGCTCATGTGCGGCATCGCCTACGCCGTCAACGTCCACGGCGGCACACCCGCCGACCGGATCGACACCGCACACCGCTACCTGGCCACACTCCTCGAAGGACTGCACACCACGCCACAGCACACGTGAGAACACCACCCGCACACCAACCGGGGTGATCCGCACCTGCCGCCACGACCTGCATGGCGCGCCGGTCTGCGATCGCCGTCCCCCTGAGGTCGTCCGGCGTGCGAGCGCCGAGCACGACGAGGAACCCGACCGGATGATCGCCGCCGCCCGCGCCGACAGCCCGGTCATGCACTGGGCCCGCGACCACAGCTGCTACGTGACGGGTACGGCGCTGTGGTTCAAGCGCAAACGATGCCCACCTCCCTACCGTGGGCAGTGGTCAGCACAGACGCTGGAGCCCCGGCCGCGGCCCGCGCAGGCCGCACTTCCGCGCAACGGGGCCGACTGTCCCCCATGGTTCGTCGGCCCCGCAAGGTCGAGCACAAGCAGGTCCGTACACCAACGCCACCCCGCGGCCAGCGCGACCTGCACGGTCGTCAGCGCGAGGGCGACAGGTTAAGCAAACCGAAAGCTGCGGCCTCCTAGCTTCGGCAGCGTGAGTGGTCTGCGACTGCGGACCCCCGCCGCCTTGGAGGTAGGAAGTCATGGAACGCTTCGCCGCATTCGTGATGCTGCACCGCATCTGGGTGGCGCTCATCTGGGTCGCCATCACGGTCGTCGGCGTCCTCATGGCGCCGCAGGTGTCAGGCCGGCTCAAGAGCGGCACGACCATCAGCGCGCCCAGCTACACCGCCAACAAGTCCCTGCAACAGCACTACGGCGGCGTCGCGGCCAACCCGAGCGTCCTGGTCGTGGACCTGCCCGCCGGCACCACCGTCGACAGTCCCCAGGCCAGGGCCGGGCTGGCCGCGGCCGACAAGGTTGCCGCCCAGGTGCCGCAGGTACGCGACCTGTCCTACGCCAACACCGGCGACAGGGCCCTGGTCGGCAACAACGGCACCGCAACCCTGATCATGGTCTACCCGCCCGCCATGGGCGACCCGGTCCCGCAGGAGGTGATGGATGCCATGGGAGCGGCCATCGCCCGCCAGGTCCCCGGCGCGCACGCGCAGACCACCGGCCTCGAGCAGCTCGGCAACGGCGGCACCAGCTCCGGCGGCAGCGTGCTGAGCGAGATCCTGGTCGGTATCGGCCTCGCACTGATCGTCCTCGCGTGGGTGTTCGGTTCTGCGCTCGCGATCCTGCCGCTGATCTCGGCGATCGTCTCGGTGCTCACCATGCAGGTGGCCATCTACGGCCTCACCTACGCCACCGACCTCGCCATCAACCCCTCGGTGCAGTTCATCGTCGCCCTGCTGGGCCTGGGCCTGTCCGTCGACTACGCGCTGCTGCTGGTCAACCGCTGGCGCGAGGAGCGCGACAACGGCGCCGACAACAAGGAGGCCGTCGTCCGGTCGCTCAGGAAGGCCGGCCACTCCGTCGCCTTCAGCGCCCTGATCGCCTCCCTCGGCCTGTTCGCGCTGACCGTCATACCCGTCTCGTTCATCCAGGGCGTCGGCCTGTCGGGACTGTTCATCCCGTCCATCGCCGCCCTCGTCGCCCTGACCACGGTGCCTCTGCTGCTGTCCAGCATCGGACCGCGCCTGGACAGGATCCGACTGCGCAAGCGCAAGGTTGTCAGCACCCCCAGCCGGACGTGGACCCGCAGCGCGCAGCAGATCGTGAAGCGGCCCAAGACCGCCGCCGCGATCGGCGCCGCGATCCTGGGAGTGCTGTGCGTGTTCGGCGCGACCATCAACATGAACCAGCCCGCCGGCACCTCGCTCGCCCCCAACGGCCCCGCCGAGCAGGCCCTGGTCCAGCTCCAGCACGACGGCTTCCCGACCGGGGTGCTCACATCGGTGCCGGTCGAACTGCCCGTCGGCACCGACCCGGCCGCGACCGCCGCCTCCTTGCGGGCGCTGCCCTCCATGCACGGCGTCCTGGTCTCCGGCGCCCCGCAGTGGAACCAGCACGGCACCTCGGTGATCATGGGCCTGCCCAACGCCCAGGTCGGTACCGCCCACGCCGGAACCACCGTGGCCGACCTGCGCGCAGCGGCTCCGCACAACGCGCTCATCGGCGGCGAGCAGACCCAGAACACCGACCTGACCCACATTCTGATGCACTGGTTCCCGCTGCTGTTCGTCGTCGTCGCGCTGGTCACCTTCCTGCTGCTGGCCCGGGGCATGCGCTCCCTGCTGCTGCCCGCCAAGGCCGTCGCCCTCAACATCCTCTCCGTGGGAGCTGCTTACGGCGTCCTGGTGCTCATCTGGCAGCTCGGCTACGGCTCCAACAGCCTGTGGGGCATCCCCGCCACCGGATCGATCAACCCGCTCGTCCCGATGCTCCTCTTCGGGTTCCTGTTCGGGGTCTCGATGGACTACGAGGTGTTCATCCTCGCCCGCGTCCGTGAAGCCTTCGACCGCACCGGAGACACCAACGGCGCCGTCGTCGAAGGGATCGCCCGTACCGGACGCCTCGTGACCAGCGCTGCCCTCATCCTCTTCCTGGCCCTGGCGTCCCTGTCCTCCGCGCCCGATGTCACCATCAAGATGATGGCCACCGGCATGGCCGCCGGCGTCCTGATCGACGCCCTGGTCGTGCGCACCCTGCTCACGCCCGCCCTGGTGGTGCTGTTCGGCAAGGCCAACTGGTACCTGCCCACCTGGGCCGCCCGCCTGCTGCGGGTCAAGCCCTCCACCGCTGCCGACCACCACGATGTCGACGACGAGGACGGCGACGGCAGCGACGACCGGCTCAGCACCGCAGCCCTTCAGTCCCTGCGCCCCTGACCCAGAGCCCGTACGGCGGGCCCCAGACGCCGAACCCCGGCATCCCAGGGGCCCGCCCCGCCGATCCACCCAAGCCCCAGCCCGCGGTCCGCCCAGATCTCCGCTCCTCCCTCAGGCCAAGGAACCGCAAGATGAACCTGCACCGAACCCCGCAACCGACCACCAACGACGCGATCACCATCACACCCACCGCCGGCTCCGGGAAGAGCCAAGGCGGTGCCCCCGGCCCGGGCTGCGCCGCCAGTGCGAAGGTGTAGCCATGCGGATCCTCGTGGTAGAAGACGACGAAACCATCGGCGCGTCCCTGTCCTGGGGCCTACGGGCCGAGGGATACACGGTCGAGCTGGTCGCCGACGGGAACGAAGCCCTGTGGCAGGCCTCCGAGCACCCCTTCGACCTGATCGTCCTCGACGTCATGCTGCCGGGCCTGGACGGCTACCAGATCACCACGAGGCTCCGCGCCGCGGGCAACTGGACGCCGATCCTGATGCTCACCGCCATGGACGCCGCCCTGGACCAGGCCGAAGGCCTCGACCTCGGCGCCGACGCCTACCTCACCAAGCCGTTCGAGTACCCGGTCCTGCTCGCCAACATGCGTGCCCTGCTCCGCGGGCGCGCCCAGCAGCGCCCCGCCGAACTTCGCGCGGGAGACCTGGTCATGGATCCCGCCACCCGCCGCGTCCGGCGCGCCGGCACGGACATCGCCCTCACCTCTGGCGAGGCCTCCGTGCTGGAGTACCTGCTGCGCGCGCAGGGCAGGGTGGTGTCCAAGAGCGAACTGCTCCAGCACTGCTGGGACGACTTCGGCGAGACCGACCCCGGCGTCGTCGAGGTCCGCATCCACCATCTGCGCCGCAAGATCGACCAGCCTTTCGGCACCCGCACCATCGACACCGTCAGAGGAGCGGGGTACCGCGTTGAACCGGTTCAGCTCTAAGCGCTCCTCGCTGCGACTGCGGCTGACCGCCCTGGCCGCAGCGGCCATCACCGTCACCGTCGCGCTGGCCGTCGCCGTCCTGGCCGCCACCGTCGTCCAGGCCGTGCGCACCAACGTGAAGACCACCCTGAGCGCCTACGCCGACACCATCGCCCGAAGCGACGTCGGCGACACCTGGCCCAAACCGCTGCCACCCGCACCAGGGGGCTTCAACGCCTGGGCCCAGGTCGTGGACCAGAGCGGGCAGGTCATCGCGTCCACCGCCAACGCGGCCGGCCAACCTGCGCGCTACACCCTCCCCGCAGGCAGTACCGCCCCCGTGCCCGCACCCTCCCGCGCGGCCGCCGACGAGCGCGTCATCGCCCAGCGCTACATGGAGGGGAGCACCCCCGTGGTCATCTACGTCGGAGGCTCCACCGAACTGCTCTCCCTGCTCACCAGCGATATCCAAGGACACCTCCTCTATGTGCTGCCCGCGGTCCTGATCGCCGCCGTGGGCGTCTCCTGGCTCCTGATCGGCCGCACCCTGCGACCGGTGGAACGCATGCGCGCCGAGGCCGCCGAGATCACCGCGAGCGACCTGCACCGGCGCATTCCCGAGCCCGGGAACGACGACGAGATCGCGCGCCTCGCCCGCACCCTGAACACCATGCTCGGACGCTTGGAGACCTCGGCAGAACAGCAACGGCGTTTCGTCGCCGACGCCTCCCACGAACTGCGCACCCCGCTCACCGCTGTGCGTACCTCCCTCGAAGTGGGCTTGGCCCACCCCGACCGAGCCCCCTGGCCGCTGCTGGCCGAACGGGCCGTCACCGAGGCCACCCGCATGCAACGTCTGGTCGAGCAGCTCCTGCTCCTCGCACGTTCCGATGCCGACACCCTCGTCGCCCGCCGCGAACCCGTCGACCTGGCCTCGCTGGCCCGCGATCTCGCCGACGACCAGGCCGGGCGCGTCCCGGTCGCGGTACACGCCGACGCGCCCGTCGGTGTGGCCGGCGATCCGGACCAGCTCACGCGCCTGCTCGGCAACCTCGTCGACAATGCCACCCGCTATGCCGCCGGCCGCGTCGACATCACCGTCCGCATGGAGGCACCGGGCACCGCGCTGCTGAAGGTGCGCGACGACGGCCCCGGCATCCCGCCCGAGGACCGCGACCGCGTCTTCGACCGCTTCGTCCGACTCGAGACCTCCCGAGCCCGCGGCGGCCACGACTCCGGGGCGGGGCTCGGCCTGTCGCTGGTCCGGGAGATCGCCAAAGCGCACGGTGGCACCGTTGCCGCCGCCGACCCTGGCTCTGCCACCGGCGCCCTGTTCGAAGTACGCCTGCCCGCAAGCGACGCGGGCGCGGCCTCATGACGGTCGGTCATGCAGCTTCGGGGGACGCCGCCCGCCGGGGAGGTGGCGCAGGCGTGCAGGTATGCGTGGGCGGTGTCCTCGGCGTCGGGGTCGCCGCTGACGCTGCCGGCGGAGGCGGCGACCCCGCAGCCCGCACAGCGGCCTTCGCGCGACGCGATGCCGCCCGATGCACAGCAGCAACTTCAACGAAGGGATGACCATGAGTGCCTCGGTAATCCAGTTCTTCTACGAAGCGATGAAGTCGCAGGATCCAGTCGCACTGGCCGCGGCGCTCGCCGACGACGTCGTCATCACCGAGCCCTCGGCACTGCCGTACGGCGGGACGACCACGAGCCGCGACGAGTTCTTCCAGAAGGTTCCGGGCTGGCTGGATCAGTTCTCGACGTGGCAGTTCGTCGAGGGAGAGATTTTCGGGGACGGCGACCGGCTCGCCGGCCTCTGGAGCGCGGTCTTCACCGCGCGCGCCAGCGGTGAGACCTTCCGCTATCAGCAGTTCGAGCGGTACGAGGTGAGGGGCCGCACGATCAGCAAGGTGGACGTCTACCAGTCCGACACCCAAGGGCTGATCGACTTCTTCAGGAGGAACGGGCCGGTCTGGTAGGGAAGTCCGCATGGACTCCCTCCTCTGCCTTGCGATGCACGCACCCCTACGCCGCGCGCTGATCCGACGCGAATCGTCAGACACGCCCTAGGCGGCCCGCAGCAGCCTTGCCGTGAGTGGGCTGAGTTCGACCGGCCCGTCCTCGCCGACGAGAACCGTCCCGCCGATGGTGACCATGTGGTCGCCGATTCCGCAGCTCGGCTCGAAGGCGAAGGACATGCCGGGCTCCAGCGTCATGCCGGCCAGCGTCGCAGGTCGTGGCGCCGCGGTCGGGTACCGGTCACCGCCGTCGGCCTGGATGGGTCCCCCAGGGATGCGGCTGAAGGCGCCGTAGGGGTTCAGTCCATGGATCTGAGGGCCGCGGAACCAGGCGCCGACCGCCTCGGCGGGCGCCAGCATGGCCTCGGAGACGTCTCCGAACGTCGCGCCCGCGCGAAGCGTTGCCAGACCGGCGGTGTAGCACGCGTTCGCGATCCTGGCGGCGTGCTCGATCATCGGGTGGACCTCGCCGATGGCGATGGCGGCCTGATGCTGCGTTTGACGGCCGCCGAAGGTGCTGAAGATCTCCGTGGCGATGAGGTCGCCCTCCTGCAGGATGCGCGGCGCCTGCGGCCGGTAGCCCCAGGCGGGCTGCCCGGATGCCGATGGTGCCGGGCCCGAGCAGAAGTGCAGGTGGGGCGCGAGGCTGCCGTGCCGGTACGCGGTGGCCATGGCTGCGGCGAACACGTGCGCTTCGGAGATGCCCGGTGCGGCCGTGGCCACCATGGCCGCTGCCATCGCATCGCCGATGCGGGCGGCATGACGCACCACGGCGACCTCCTCGTCGCCCAGCGGCATCATGAGACGGGCGAACGCGTGCCCGACACCGCGGAAGTCGACGCGGGGCAGGAGGACCAGCACGGTGTCCCAGAACGGGTAGGGGATTCGCCCTTCGGGATGCGCGGGAAGGTACGGGTCAAGGCCGATGACCCCCACGGATCCGTTGCTGAGCCCCAAGTCCTGCAAGACCTGGACGAGTTGGTGGGACTGCCGGCCCAGACGCAGGTCGTTCGCGGCAAGCCACAGGTCCTCGCCCCGGTGGGCTGCTTCCCGATGGTCGAAGAGGAACGTCGGGATCGGCACGAGCGCTGTCGGTGTCCGGTCGCGCGGGAAGACGAGGAGGACGCCTGGCCGGTCATTGGTGAACCAGCTGTCGAAGGCGAGGGGCGCGGGCCCGGCGTCTCCTTCGCCGAACACCACCAGAGCGTCGAGGCCCTCCCGTTCCATGAAGCCGCGCGCCAGGTCCCAGCGCCGGTCTCGCTCGGCCAGTGAGTAGACGGGAACGGGAGTACGGGGCATCGGTGGGAACGGCATGCTGCTAGCCCTTCCTTGATGCGGCGATGAGTGCCGCGGCGGTGTCGATGATGGTCTGTTCGGTGGGGCGGGGCTGCCAGCCGAGCTGAGTACGTGCCTTGCTGCTGTCGACGAGCCTGATGCGGCCGAGCTCGTGCCGCACCATCGCCAGCTGCGGATTGCGCCGTGCGAGCAGCTTGACCACGAGGTCGGGCATGGTGCGGACGGGCACCTTCGCGGCTTCGTCCGGGAACCTCTCGCGCAGGATGCGGGCGATCTGCCGGTACCACAGGAAGGTGCCCGAACCCAGGTAGCGCTGGCCTGCGGCGGCCGGGCTCGTCATGGCGAGGAGGTGGAGTTCGGCGATGTCGCGCACGTCGACGATGTTCCAGCCGATGTTCGGCACGGCGGGAATCTCCCGGGCGAGCAGACGGCGGATCACCTCGACCGTGCCCGGCCTGTTCGATGTGCCCAGGGTGGGTCCCTGCATGAAGGTCGGGAGGATGGCGGTCAGTTCGAGCCCGGTGGCGGCGGCGAGGTCCCAGGCGTCGCGCTCGGCGAGGATCTTGGAGTCGGGGTACGCGCGGAGCGGGGTCCCGGACGGTTCGCTCCAGGTCGTCTCGGTCGCGGGTGTGTCCGGCGCGCCGCTGTCGGCCGTGACGCCGGACGAGGTGAGCACGGCACGCCTGACCCCGGCACGGGCGGCGGCACCCAGGACGCGGCGGGTGCCCTCGCGGGCGGTGGTGATGAGGTCCGTGCCCGGACCGAAGGGCATCGGCGAGGCGGTGTGCAGCACGTAGTCGGCGCCGGCGGTCGCCCGGTCCCAGCCGTCGTCGCCCAGGAGGTCGGCGGCCGCGAACTCGATGGTCCCGGCTGCCTGCCGGCCCACTTGCGCACTCACGGCGTCGCGCACCTGCTGGGCCTTGTCGAGGCTGCGCACGGTGGTGCGCACCCGGTAGTCGCGCTGGAGCAGGCCCGCGATCACCCAGCCGGCCAGGTAGCCGGTCCCGCCCGTGACGAGCACCGTCTCACCGCAGTGGGTATCGGCCATGTGAGCCCCCAATATCATTGAGTTTCTCATTGATATTGAGAGGCTACCATGGGGTCATGACCGCAAGCCATGCCGCGAAGGCATCGATGCCCAGCCCGGCGGACGTCGAGCGGAAGGCTGAGATCGTCCGTGTTCTCGTGGAGGTGGGGAACGCCGCGGACGCGGTCGTGGCCCAGGTGCTCGGCGAGTTCGGGGTCCCGACCTCCGTCACCGGCACGCTGTGGGCGCTCGCCCCGGGAACCGAGCCGCCGACCATGCGGGACGTGGCGGCTCGCCTGAACTGCGACCCCTCCACGGTCAGCCTCGCCGCCGACAAGCTCCAGAGCATGGGACTCGTCGCCCGCCGGCCCCACCCCTCCGACGGCCGCAAGCGCATCCTGGTCCTCACCGAACAGGGCCACGAACTGTGGGAGGCCCTCCGGTCCCGGCTGCACGCCTCCGGACTGTTCGCCGGCCTTGACGCGCGGGAACAGGACACCCTGCTGGCGCTGCTGACGAAAATGCGCAACCCGCAGCGCCCGTAGCTGGTGAAGGACATCGGCAGGTCGGCCGCGCCACGCTCGGCCGCGTCGGCTGACCCCGAACTCCCGTCGACCGCTTGACCGCCCTGATGTGGCGGGGGCTGCCCCGTCGGATCGGCGCGTTGGTCACGTGTGCGCGGCTGTCCGCAGTCGCGTGAATGATCACGAAGGTGCCGCGGGTCTGCCTAGCGGACCTGGTTCACCATGTCCTGCACGGCGTTGATGACCGCGTCCGGCCGGTCGTCGGGGATGTCGTGCGAGCTGTTCTCGGCGGTGACGAGGTGGCGGTTGGGTGCGGCGCTCACGAAGTCCTGCTGGGCCTGGCGCCACAGCTGCGCGTCGTCGGGTGTCGGGAGCGGGGTCTGGGAGGAGACGATCGCGGTGGCCGGGACGGACCGGGGCCAGATCAGCTGGTGGTACGCGAGGTGGACGGGGCCGTAGTCGGCGGCCTCGGCGAGGAGTTGGCGGGTTTCGCGGGTCTGGGGCGCTTGCTTGAGTGCGTCGATCTGCGGGGTGTTCGCGGCGACGAGCTTGGCGGTCTCGCTGTCGGTGAAGAACTGCGGGAGGTTGGCGTCGACCAGGACCGCGCCAGCGATCCGGTCCGGGTGCTGCTGGACGAAGGCGGTCGCGATCTCGCCGGCCAGGGAGTGCGAGACCAGGACGACGTTCTTGGTGACTCCGAGCTGGGTGAGGCCTGCGGCGAGGTCGTCGGCGGCGTTCTGGGCCTTCCACGGCCCGGGGACGTCGTCGCTCCTGCCTTCTCCGGTGCGGTCGTAGGTGATGATCTCGGAGCCGGTGTTCTTGGCGAGGGCGGGGGCGATCTTGCTCCAGGAGGACGCGTCGAGTCCGCCGCCGGCGTCCAGGAGGATGGCCGGGAGGCGGCCGGGGGTGACGTAGAAGGCCAGCTTGTGGCCCTCGTTGGTGATCATGTGCAGCGAGGGTTCGGCGGCAGTCGCCCCGGAGGCGGGCGCGGACGCGGTCGCGGAGGCGCCGGCCGGTGGCGCGGCCTGTGTCCTGGTCGAGTCGCAGGCGCCGAGGGTGCAGGTCGCGACCGTCACGCCGGCCAAGGCGATTGCGGCATACCGGAGTCGGCGGCGCGGTGAGGTGGGGACGGCCACGGGAGTGCCTTTCGCGAGGGGCGGACTGCCGGTGCGCGAAGACCTGGTGCCGGCCATCGGCAAGTCCGCTGCTACGAGGGTCTTCTGACACTCTCAAGCCTGCAAGTCGGCGCGGCCGGTCGCGATGGCGGTGACCACCGGATCGGGGCGGGGGTTGGCCCTACCTGCGGGGAGGGGATCACCGCCTTCCGGCGCGGCCCGGTGCCCTCAGGTCATCTCATCCTCCAGTGCGGCGAGGCCGGCCTGCTGGGCAGGGTCGAGGACTTCACAGCCCCGGCCGCAGTCCTCCTACCTGTCAGGCCGTTGGCCGATGTCCGTGGCCGGTGGTGATCGGGCCGGTCAGCCGCTCCCAGTTGCCGGAGGCGATCGCGGCCTTCTCCTGTTCGGTGAAGGGCGCTTGTTCGAGGAAGGTGCGGGCGACTCCCCGGCTGGTGTCGAGGTAGGGGAAGCCTCCTGGCCGGGTGCCGTAGGTGTACGGGTAGTCGGTGGAGTAGAGCATGCGGTCGGTTCCGACGACTTCGGCCGTCCAGCGGAGGTAGCGCTCGCTGACCGTGCCGCTTCCGGCGATCCAGAAGTTGTGCCGGAAGTAGTCGGCCAGGGGACGTTCCAGCTCGGCCATGTCCTGCAGGATGCCGATGTGGTCGAGGTAGAACAGGACGACCTCGCCCCAGTGTCCGGCGATCGCCTGAAGGCCGGGGTGGCGGTCGAAGACGCCGGAGAAGATCATGCGGAGGTACTGCACGCCGAGGTCGTAGTACCAGCCCAGCCCGGCGGTCGCGAGCGCGCGGCCGACTCCGTGGGGCAGTCCTGAGTAGTAGACGTCCTGGACCGCCTGTACCGGGGTCTGCGGGTGGAAGTGCAGTGGCACGCCGAGCCGTTCGGCGGTGCCGTAGAGGCCGTCGAACTCCGGGGCGTCGGCCGGCAGGGAGCCGGTGCGCCCGTACAGCATCGCGCCGCGCAGGCCCAGGTGCGTGACCGCACGCTCCAGTCCCGCCGCGGCGGCTTGCGGGGCCGGGCGAGTGCCGCGATCGATTCCGATGGACCGGCAGCAGCCTCAGGATCGGGTCAGCATCAGTCCTGTCAGACGCTGTCGCGGATGGTCGAACCGTGTCATGCGTCGAGTGCGGAAGCGAGTGCCGACGGGGGCGCTTCGAGGTGAGCGCAGGGGTACTTCGGGTCGGGGGTGCGGTGGCCCGGGCCACCACACCCCCGATTGCCTGACATGCAGGTCAGCGCACGTTTCCGCGGGGCTTGAGGGGGATTCCCGGGAGCTCCGGGGCGGGCAGCCGGTCGCCCGGGTAGCCCTCGACGGCGCCGAAGCGGTCGGGGTTCGCGGAGCTCATCCATTCCTCGCGGGCTCGGGCAATGTCTTCGTGAGACCGCCCGATGAAGTTCCACCACATGACGATCTGCTCCTCGAAGGGGGCGCCGCCGAGGAGGATCAGGCGGGCGGGGGCGTCGGTGGTGTTGGTGACGGTCAGGGCGGTGGGGCCGGGGGCGAGGTAGCCGAGGTCGCCGGGGTGGAGGTCGGCGCCCGCGAGGCGGACCTCGCCGTGGTCGACGAGGAGGCCGTGTTCGAAGGCGGGGTCGACGGCCAGGGTGACGGTGGCGTGCGGGGCGACGGTGAGTTCGGCGCCGAGGAGGGGGGTGAAGGTCGGGACGGGGGAGGTGCGGCCGGCCAGGGTGCCGAGGAAGACGCGGACGTCGGCGCCGTCCAGGGCGACGGGTTCGGGGGCGTGGTGGTGGAAGTCCCGTGCGGTGTCGCGGTGTTCGTCGGGCAGGACGACCCAGAGCTGGACGCCGTGCAGCACGGTGGTCGCGGGGGTGGAGACCTCGGAGTGGCAGATGCCGTGGCCGGAGGTCATCAGGTTGAGTTCGCCGGGGCGGACGAAGGCGTGGACGCCGAGGCTGTCCCGGTGCTCGATCTCGCCGGTGAAGAGCCAGCTGACGGTCTGCAGGCCGGTGTGGGGGTGGGGCGCGACGTCCATGCCGCCGGTCCGGGCGACATCGTCGGGGCCGTAGTGGTCGACGAAGCACCAGGCGCCGATGAGCCGGCGGTAGCGGTGCGGCAGGGTGCGGCGGACGGTCATCGCGCGCGGTCCGCCGAGTGGGACGTCCCGGGGGGACAGCACCTCGACGAACGGGTCCTGCTGGTGCTGCGGTCCGGCGGCGGGGCGCGGCTCGGTCTCGGCGGTGCTCACGGCTGTGGTCCCTCCCAGGGTGATCTCGACTGTCAGGTAGTTCTAGATTCAACTATTATGGCATGGCAGAGTGTCGAACGGCAGTGCGCCGATGATGGCACGGGAGTCGAGGAGTACAGGTGAGTGATGTGACGGTGGTTCCGGCGGAGCGGCGGGTCTTCATCGACAAGCAGAGCCCCAAGGCCTACAAGGCGGCGCTCGCCGCCGCCGAGGCGGCCCGCGAGGGCGCGGCCGAGGCCGGGCTGGACCGGCGGCTGGTGGAACTGGTCAACCTGCGGGTCTCGCAGATCAACGGCTGCGCCTACTGCCTGAACGTGCACACCCGGGCCGCGCTGCGCGAGGGCGAGACCACCCAGCGGCTCGGCGTGCTGCCGGCCTGGCGGGACACCGAGCTGTTCACCGCGCGGGAGCGCGCCGCGCTGGCGCTGGCGGAGGCGACCACGAACCCCTCGGACGCGGCCGCGCAGGAGGCCGCGTACGGGCTGGCGCGGGAGGCGCTCACCGAGGCGGAGATCTCGGCGGTGATCTGGGTGGCGATCACCATCAACACCTTCAACCGGGTGTCGATCATGAGCAAGCACCCGGTCCGGCCGACGCCGGGGCTCTAGGGTCGGCGGGAGTCGGCGGGGGAGCTGCCGGTGGGCGTGCCGGCGAAGGGGTGGGTCGGCCGGTCGGCCTCCGCCGTTCGGCGTAGTGCCTACGTTGGTCGGAGTACGACCGGTTCCTCCCGGTGGGGGATGACGGAGTATCAGGCCTGCGGCGAGGCTGTGGTCTCGGAGGCGGGCGGGGGCCCGCCGTGGACGAGGGGGTCACATGACACGTCGTACGGTTTCCGTGATGGTGGCGGCAGCAGCCGTCTGTCTGGCGCTCGCCGCGCCGGTCGCGTCGGCGGGCGCCGCCGAATCGGGGAGCGCCGCGCCGGGCACGGCCGTCGTCCGGGTCGAGGGTGAAGCGCGGTCGGCCGCGCTGAAGGCGGTGACCGGGGCCGGGGCGGCCTCGGCGATAGCCGAGGTGCGGGACGAGGGCGGGGTCTGGCGAGCGGGTTCCGGCGTCTCCGACCTCGCCTCCGGTGCGCCGGTGCGGACGGACGGGCGGTTCCGGGCCGGGAGCATCACCAAGACGTTCACCTCCACCACCGTGCTCCAGCTGGTGGGGGAGGGGCGGATCGTCCTGGACGAGCCGGTCGAGCGCTACCTGCTGGGGGTGGTCCCCAACGGCGGGCACATCACCGTCCGCCAACTGCTCAACCACAGCTCCGGCCTGTGGGATCCGACCAACGAGGAGGGCGGGCTGTTCCCGCACACCACGGACCCGGTGGTGATCCGCGACTGGCTCGACCAGGGCGGCCTGACCCGCTCCATCACCCCGGCCCAGGTGGTGGCGGCCTCGGTGGCGCACGCGCCCAACTTCCCGCCCGGGGCGAAGTTCAGCTACTCCAACGTCAACTACACCCTGCTCGGCATGATCATCGAGCGGGTGACCGGCCATGGCTACGCCCAGGAGATCACCGCCCGTATCCTCCGGCCGCTCGGGCTGACCGGAACGTACTTCCCCGGCGCGGCCACCGACATCCGCGGCCCGCACGCCCACGGTTACTGGACGCTCGCCGAGGGGCCGGCGCCGGAGGATCGCAGCGACCGGGACGTCACGGTGTCCAGCGTCACGTGGGCGAACTCCGCGGGTGAGCTGATATCCACCCTGGCCGACCTGAACCGCTTCGAGCAGGCCCTGTTGGGCGGTCGGCTGCTGTCGCCCCAGCTGATGCGGGAGATGAAGACGACCATCCCGGTGCAGGCCGACGGCCGGCTCCCTGGCCTGGGCTACGGGCTGGGGCTGGCACGGCTGCAGCTGTCCTGCGGTCCGGTCTACGGCCACGACGGCGGGGTGCCCGGCTTCAGCTCGCAGCTGTGGAGCTCGGGCACCCGCCAGGTCGCGATGTCCGTGACGTCCAGGGGCGACGCGGTGCAGGCCTCCGCGCAACTCGCCGCGCAGGGCGGCTTCCTGGAGGAGGCGTTCTGCGGCACCCACCAGGGCGGGGGTGACACCTGGCTGAAGCTCGGCTGAGCCGCAGCGGCCGGGGGTGGGGAGTGGGGCCGGGCCGGGTTGGGCGGCCGGTCGCGGTGGGCGGCATCGGTCGACGAGGCGCCCCGGCCCCGGCTCCGGCCCCGCCGTCAGGCCGAGCGGCGCTGCTCCGCGAGGTAGTCGTGCACGGGGGCGACGGGGGAGAGGGTCAGATCGGTGACGATGTGGCTCGCCGAGACGACCTCCAGCACCGGCAGGTCGGCCAGCGGCGCCATCACATGGGCGTTGAGCTGGAGACGGGCCGGGCCGGTCCAGGCCTCCTTGACGGTCACGTCGCTGATCCGGGTGCGTACCAGGTCGCAGACCCGCAGGCCGCCGGTGTAGTCGGGGATCACCTTGACCGCGAAGGTGGGCACGGTGATCTGGTCGCGTGCCTCCCGCTGGTCCAGCGGCTGCCACTTGTAGGCCATGGTCGCGGTGGCGACCCGCTGGCTTCCGTAGTCCAGGGTGCCGACGAGGGTGCCGGCCTCCGTGAACAGTCGCGGCGTGGCCATCACCTTGGGGTAGGCGCTCAGCTCCCGGCCGGCCGCGGTGGCGGCGAAGCTGTCCAGGTACATCGCGTGCAGATATTCACCGTGCTCCTCGCTGTGCCGCACCGGGATGACCTGCCCGGCCTCGACGTACGGGCCATAGCCGTCGACCTCGCCCATTTTCATGATCTCGAAGCGCACCAGCGGCTCGTCGATCTCCAGTGGCTCGGGGACGACGGCGCGCAGCGCCTCGGGGTCGGTCCGGTAGACGACGTTCAGGTATTCGCGGTCGGTGAAGCGGGTGGCGCGCAGGGGGTAGACGGGGGCGGTCAGCGGGGTGGCGGCGTGGCGGACGACCTGCTCGGAACGCATCGGGGGGCTCCTTCGGACGGGGTGGGGTTGTGCGGTCCCCTCAAACGGATACGATATGTATCGGATACACCATGCATCCGATGGGATCGCGGTGCAAGCGCGCGGAACACCCGGGCCGCCGTAGTGCCCCAATCGCCCCAACCGTCCGGACCGCCCGGACCGCCCGGACCGCCCGGACCGCCCGGACCGCCCGGACCGCCCGTGGCGCCCGTGGCGCCCGTGGCGCCCGTGGCGCCCCCGCATCCCCCCGGTGCGCAGCAGCACCCGCACAGCCAAGGAGTGATCTCGATGTCGTTCACCGCCCCCAACCCCACCGGCCGACCCGTCGCCGTCGTCGGAGCCGGCACCCTCGGGCGCCGCATCGCCCTGATGTTCGCCACCGACGGCGGCGAGGTGCGGATCTACGACCCCTCGGCCGAGCAGCTCGCGGCCGCCGGTGCCTACGTGGCGGAGCAGCTGCCCGCCGTCGCCGCGAAGGTGGGCGGGAGCGGGGCGGGCACCGTCGCCGTCACCGGTGACCTCGCCGAGGCACTGCGCGGCGCCTGGCTGGTGATCGAGGCGGTGCCCGAGCGCCCGGAGCTCAAGGAGCGGGTCTTCGCCGACCTCGACCGGTACGCCGACCGGGACGCGGTCCTGGGCAGCAACTCCTCGTCCTACCCGACCAGCCACTTCGTCGACCGGGTGCGGGAGCCCGAGCGGCTGGTCAACATCCACTTCTACATGCCGCCCGTCCAGAACGCGGTGGACGTGATGTCCAGCGGCCGCACCGACCGGGCCGTCATCGACCTGCTGCTGGCCGAACTGCCGCGCCACGGCGTCTTCCCGTTCGAGGCGCGCAAGGAGAGCACCGGCTTCATCTTCAACCGCATCTGGGCGGCCATCAAGCGCGAGTCGCTCGCGGTGGTGGCCGAGGGCGTCGCCACCGCGGAGGAGGTGGACGCCATGTGGTCCGTCAACACCGGTCTGCGGGGCGGCCCGTTCCGGGCGATGGACCAGGTCGGGCTGGACGTCGTACTGGACATCGAGGAGCACTACGCCGCCGAGCGCCCGGAGTTGCCCGCCGGGCCGCGCACCCTGCTGGAGGAGTACGTGGAGGCCGGCCGACTCGGCGTCAAGACCGGGCGCGGCTTCTACGACTACGGCTCCGGCTCGGACCGCGGCTCGGACCGCGACTCGGACCGCGGCTCGGACCGCGGCTCCGGCGGGGGCGCCGCTGCCGCCTGACACGCTGCGGCCGCTCGGCACACGGACGGCGACCCCGGCCCGGCCCGTAGACTGGGCCGGGCCGCCCGGCGGCACCGTGCCGAGCGAAGAACGAGAGCCGAGGACCGCAGTTCGTGCCCAAGTCACCCACGAAGCGGCGCCCGCTGACCGTCGCCGCCCTGAACGACAGCGCCCTCGCCCTGTTCACCGAACACGGCTTCCATGCCACCTCGATCCGCGACATCGTGGCCCGCGCCGGGCTGACCAGGGGCGCGTTCTACTCCAACTACCAGGACAAGGAACAGCTGTTCCTCGCTCTCTACGACCAGCAGATCGACCGCTTGCTCGCCGATCTGCGCACCGCCTTCACGGCCACCGCCGCCGCCCAGGACGTCCCGTCCCGGATGCTGCGCGAACTGGCCGACCGGCGCCGGGAGGACGAGGGCTGGTTCCTGCTCTCCATGGAGTTCACCCTGCACGCCGCCCGGCACCCGGAGGTCGCCCGCAGCCTCGCCGAGCACGAGGCCCGGCTGATCGACGGCCTGGTGGAGCTGATCGAGGAGGCGACCGACCACGCCCCGGAGGTCCACCCGCGCGACCTCGCCCGGCTGCTGGTGATCCTCCACGAGGGCGCCACCGCCATGCGCCTCACCGAGGAGGCCCGCGGGGAACTCGCCGAGTTCCCGGAGGAGCTCCTCCACCGCGTCGTGGACGGGCTGTTCCACCTACGGCGTGGCTGACGCGCCCCCGTTGAGCCGGCCCGGTGGGTCCGTCGGCCCGGGGCAGGGGCGTTCACGGGCAGGGCGGTGCCGAGGCCCGACCGCCGCGGCCGGCTCGCGGTCCGCACCAACCGCCACTCGGTGCCGGTCCGTTCGATCGGCAGGCGAGTCCGGGCGCTGCCGCACGCCTCCCACCCGGTGGTCAACGAAAAGACACGCCCAACACGACGGAGGTTCCATGCGTTTGATCTCGAGTGGCCGGCACCATGCCACGTTCGAATTCGGCGACCTGCAGGTGATCTCGTTGCGAGACGGGTACATCGACATGCCGCCGACACGGCTCCGCGACGAGGACGGGTGCGCGCTCGATGTGCTGCCGGCCGCCGTGCCGCTGGCCGGCGACAACCTACGGCTGTCGGTCAACGCCTTCTTCGTCACCGACGGCACGCAGTCCGTTCTCATCGACACCGGCGCGTCCGACGTCTGGCACGACCCCACCATGGGACTGATCTACGACGCGCTCCACGAAGCAGGAGTCCAGCGCGCGCACATCACCGATGTGGCCATCACCCACAAGCACGAGGACCACGTGAGCGGCCTGATCGCGCCGGACGGTTCGGAGGCGTTCGCCGAACTCGAGCGGGTGTGGATCGGCGCGGGCGACACCTCGGTGTTCACGGGGCGGCTCGAGCCGATCCGCGACCGGGTCGTGCCCGTGTCCGAGAAGGTCGCGATCAACGACTGGTGCACCGCGATCCCGACACCGGGCCACACCCCCGGTCACACCGTCTACGACGTCAGGAGCGGCACCGCCCACCTTCTCGTCTGGGGCGACACCGTGCACGTCCCCACGCTCCAGTTCGATCAGCCGAACGTGTCCTGGGAGTTCGACGGCGACCAGTCGCAGGCCCGCGCCGCGCGAGCGTCACTCCTCGAACAACTGACCCGACCAGACCACTTCGTAGCCGGCGCCCACCTCGACTCACCCGGCATCGCCCGGGTGACCCCCTCCGGCGAGGGCTACGCGCTGGAATACCTCGCACCACCGATCGGCTGACCGAGCCCGACGGCTCCGGACCGTGCTCGCGAGGGCGGTCGAGGAGGGCAGGCCCCGGCCGGCCGGATGGTCGTCCACGAACCCGACCACGTGGCTCCTGAGCCTCTCCCGGCCGGTGACCGCAGACTCCCTGCGGTCACCGGCCGGACCGCACCGCCCTCGCCACAGATCACCTGCAGGCCTGCCGTCGGTGAAGTGAACGAAGCCGCCGGGCCCCCACCCGTGGCACGACGCGCCACGTGCCGACGGCGCAGTGGTGAGGGCGGACAATGGTGGACGTGACAGACATGACGCTCAACCTCTGGCGACAGCCGCTCGGTCCGGTGGCCGCCGAGGTGCTCAGCTCGGTGTGGGAACGCAACGACCTGACCGTGCTCATCCTCGCCGAAGGCGCGCTCTCCGAACTCCCGCCCGGCATCAGCAGATTGATGCGGCTGCGCACCCTCGACCTCGGACACAACCTGTTCACCGAGGTGCCCGCCGAACTGACCCGGCTCACCTGGCTCCGGGACTTCCTCTACCTGCACGACAACCAGCTGACCACCCTGCCGGACGGCCTCGGGCGGCTCACCCGGCTGCGCTACCTCAATGTCGGCGAGAACCGGCTCACCGAACTCCCGTTCGCCATCGGCAAGATGGCCGAGCTGGTCGAACTGCGCGCCCAGCACAACCGGCTCACCGCCCTGCCGGAGTCGATCGGCGCCCTCGGCGAGCTGCGCGAACTCTGGCTGCGCGGGAACGAGTTGACCGCCCTGCCGGCCTCATTCACGCTGCTCTCCGAACTGCGCGAGCTGGAACTGAGGGAGAACGCCCTAGGTGAACTGCCCGCCGTCCTCGCCGGGCTGCCGAGGCTGCGCCGGATCGACCTCCGCACCAACGGCATCACCGAACTGCCCGACTGGCTGGCCGATCCGGCGGCGCTGCCCGCGCTGGAGAAGCTCGACCTGCGGTGGAACGACGTACAGGTCCCGGATCACCTGATGGAGGCGCTCATCGAGCGTGGCTGCATGGTCCTGCTGTGATCCCGCCCGCAAAGATCAACGCGGACGCCGGTGAGCTGCTACCGTGGAACGCATGAAGCGCGCTGCACTCGCCACGACGACGCCGGAAAGAGTCCCGGCGCGCTGACTGCTGACCAAGTCCGAAGCCCCGGGGCGAGTGCCCCGGGGCTTCGTCGTTCCCCGGCCCACTCGCCCGCCCAACCCGAGTGGAGACCACCATGAACGAGCAGTCCGTCCAGGACCGGCCCGCACCCGACCACCGCAGGCTCGGCCGCGAGCTCGACCTGTTCGACACCGACCCGCTGATGGGCTCCGGCCTGCCGTACTGGCTGCCCGACGGCGCCGCGATCCGGCACACCCTGGAGGAGTTCATCCGGGGCCGCGAGCGCCGGGCCGGCTACCGCCACGTCTACTCGCCGGTGCTGGGCAAGCGCGAGCTGTACGAGATCTCCGGCCACTGGGACCACTACCGCGAGGACATGTTCCCACCCATGGAACTCGGCTCGGAGGAGATGGTGCTGCGCCCCAGCCTGTGTCCGCACCATGCCCTGATCTTCCGCTCACGCCCGCACAGCTACCGTGAACTGCCCCTAAGAATGGCCGAGTTGGGCGGCATGTACCGCTCCGAGCTGTCCGGCGTGCTCGGCGGGCTGACCAGGGTCCGGGCGATCCAGCTGAACGACGCCCACGTCTTCTGCACCCCCGAGCAGGCCGCCGACGAGGCCGTCGCCGCCCTGGAGCTGATCCGCGAGGCGCACCGCGCGCTCGGCATCGTGCCGGTCCGCTACCGACTCTCGCTGCCCGGCGAGGGCGGCAAGTACGTGGCCGACCCGAAGCTCTGGGAGCGGGCGGTGGCGCTGCTCACCGAGGTGCTGGAGCGCTCCGGGGTGCCGTTCGAGGCGGCCGAGGGCGAGGCCGCCTTCTACGGTCCAAAGATCGACGTGCAGATCGCCGACGGTGCCGGGCGCGAGTTCACCCTCTCCACCGTGCAGATCGACTTCCACCAGCCCGAGCGGTTCAACCTGCACTACATCGGCCCGGACGGCGCCAAGCACCGCCCGGTGATGGTGCACCGCAGCGTGATCGGCAGTGTGGAACGGGTGGTCGCCCACCTGATCGAGCTGTACGGCGGGGCGTTCCCGGCCTGGCTCGCGCCGGCCCAGGTGGTGCTGGTGCCGATCTCCGACGCCGAGCTGCCGCAGGCCGAGCGGCTGCGGCAACGCTGCCTGGACCTCGGGCTGCGGGCCGAGGTCGCCGGGCCCGAGCACGGCAGTCTCGGCGCCCGGATCCGGGAGGCCCGGCTGGTGCCCTACCAGGCGGTGATCGGCGCCAAGGAGGCCGTGGACGAGCGGGTCGCACTGCGGCTGCGGGACGGCCGTCGGCTGGAGCCGATGCCCGCGGAGGAGGCCTGGGCCCGGATCGGCGCGCTGGTCGCGGACTGCAGCGCCGAGCTGTGGCGGGACGCGCCCGCCGGCTGAACCGGACGGCGGGCCGGGAGCATACGTACGACTAGTGCGGCGCGCGGAGTGTCGGCGGGGCCGGGGGCGGTGGCCGCCCGTCGAATGGGCGCGGCGGCCGGGTCCACGGCCGCCGCCGTCCCCACCAGTCCCATCGTCCCGGAGGTGCCCATGCGCGGATCGCGCAGGCTCGTCGCTCCCGTCCTCACCGTCTGTCTCGCCCTCGCCGGTGCCGTCGCCGCCGCCCCGGCGGGCTCGGCCAGGCTCCGCCCGCTGCCGGTGCCGGAGGTCCAGTACTGCGCCGCCGTGCTCGGGCACCTGCCCGGCGCCGACGGTGCCTCCCCGGTGCTCGGCCGGGCCTGCTCGTGGGATTCCCGCGCCGACGCGCTCGCCGAGGCCGACGGCCGCACCCGCACGGCAGAGCAGCCGACCGACCGGACGCTGCTGCTGGAGGAGTTCAAGGACGTCGACTACCAGGGCGGCGTCATCTACTCCTTCTTCGGCGACGCCGGCGGCTGCGACGGCACCGGCTACCACCTGGTCAACTACTTCGGTGTCGCGCTGAGCGTCTCCTCGATGAAGGGCTACAACAACTGCAACGCCGTCCACCTCTGGTCGACCCTCAGCGTGGAGAAGACCATGGACCTGCCGGCTCCCCAGCTGGGCGGGAACTTCAACGACGCGGTCCGTGAGCTGCAGGTCTTCCATCGCTGAGGGGCCCCGGCGGCGCCGATCCTGGTGTCGCCGGCCGCCGGGGTCGGGTGCCCCCGGCGGTCAGTAGGACTGCAGCTCGATCAAGTGGCCCTCGGGGTCGCGCAGATGGGCGCTGCGCAGGGTGGGGCCCCACTCCGGGCGGTCGGCGGCCGGGGCGGCGAGGGTGCCGCCGTGGGCGAGGCAGAGGGCGAGCGCCGCGTCCACGTCGTCGACCCGGAAGACCAGCATCGCGGGGTCCTGGGCGGGGGCGCCGGGGTCGGCGGGCAGGCCGGCGGTGCCCAGGGTGGCGGCCATCGCGGCGCGGTCGAAGAGCGCCAGGACGGCCTGGTCGTCGACGTCCCAGTTGGCGTACGGGCCCTCGGGCGTGCCCTTGATCAGGGTGGCGCCGGTGAACGGGGGGAGGACGGCGCGGTAGAAGCCGAAGGTCTCGGCGAAGCGGGTGACGAGCAGGCGGGGGTAGAGGGCGTCCACGGTCGGGCTCCAGGTGGGCTCTGAATCTCTGGGTCAGCACCCACTATAGGGAGTGACCCTAGAATACCGCCATGGCCTCCGAGGACCCCGCCCCGCCCGGCGCGCTGCCGCCGACCCTGCTGGACCTGAGCACCTTCCTGCTGGCCCGGATCGGCCGGACGGCGCGGGCCCGGCTCGCCGAGCACCTCGCCGAACGCGGCCTGCGGCTCTGGGACATGGCCGTACTGGCGGCGCTCGCCGACTTCGGGCCGCAGGCTCAGCGGGACCTGGTGCGGCGGCTGGGCATCGACCCGAGCGACCTCGCGAAGGTCGCCGACCAGCTCGGCGCGGCCGGGTACGTCGAGCGCCGCCGGGACGAGGCGGACCGGCGGCGGGTCTCGGTGTCGGTCACCGCCGCCGGGCGGACGCTGCTGGCCGAACTGGACGCGCAGGCCCGGGCGGTGCAGGACGAGGTGCTGGCTCCGCTGGACCCGGCGGAGCGGCGGGTGCTGCAGGAGCTGCTGCGGCGGGTGAACCAGGGGGAGGCGCTGCGGCGCGGCGCCGTCTGAGCTCAGCCGGTGGGCGGCCCCGGGCGGCGGGCGCCCGCGAACTCGCCCGCCCAGCGCGGGAGGTCGAGCACCTTCTCGACCCGGGCCACCAGGGTGCCGGTGCGCTCGGCGTGGATCATCGCGCCGTCGCCCGCGTAGACGCCGACGTGGTGCAGCGGCGCGTCGGGGCGGGAGAAGAACAGCAGGTCACCGGGGGCGAGGGCGTCGCGTTCGACCGGGGCGCCGCGGTGGAACTGGGCCACGGTGTAGTGCCCGAGCTCGACGGTGCCGTGACTGGCGCGGTACCAGCAGTACAGGGACAGCCCGCTGCAGTCGAAGCCGACCGTGCTCTCGCCCAGGCACACGCCGTTGAGATAGCCGTTCTCCTCGTCGCAGAAGCCGAGGCCCGGGCCCAGCCGGTCACCGCCGCCCCAGGCGTACGGAACGCCGATCTGCGCCTCGGCGACGGCGGCGACCCGGCGGCCGAGGGCCGCGGCGGCGAGCGAGGCCGCGGACGGGTCGGATGGGTCAGACGGGTTGGACCGGCCTGTGGCGTGGGCGGGTTGGGCCGCGGCGCCGAGGGCCGGGGCGAGGCCCGCACCGAGGGCGAGGCCGAGCATGCGGCGGCGGGCTACTCCGGAGGCCTGGTCATGGCCGGGGGGTCGGGACTCCATCGGTCGGCTCTCCTGGGCTGGTCGCGGGGTTGGCGCGGGTCCGCACCAGGATCGCGGTCCGGCGGCGCCGTCCGCCATCACCCGCAGCGGTGAATCGTGGGCACACAGGCCTTGGCGGGCCCGGGAGTTCACCGGAAATCGGTTTGACGGTCGTTCGTGAGGGGCCAACGATGGGCGCGAACGTTCGGTGACGACCTCGGAGGCCCTCATGGACAGCGCCGTCAAGCTGGTCCGCAACACCCGTCTGACCCAGGCCGTCGACTACGCCTACGCGGCGGTGGTCGATGCCCCGGCCCGTTCGCTCTGGCTCGCCGGAGCGTGCCCGCTGGACGAGGAGGGGCGCACCGTCGCCGTCGGGGACTACGAGGGCCAGGCCCACCAGGTGATGCGCAATCTGATAACCGTGCTGGAGGAGGCGGGTGCGGGGGTCACGGACATCGCCCGGACCACCGTGTACGTGGCCTCCGGCGATCAGGCGGACCTGGTGAAGGTCTGGAACGTGTACCGGGAGTACCTGGGGGCGCACGACGCCCCCAGTACGCTGCTCGGCGTCTCGGTGCTCGGCTACCGCGACCAGTTGGTGGAGGTGGAGGCGGTGGCCGTGCTGCCCTGACGGGCCCGGGGGCGGGGGCTCAGGAGGAGGCTGCGGCGAGCAGGGCGTCCAGCTTCCGGTAGCCCTCGACCACGCCGCGCTCCATACCGCTGACCAGGATCGCGTCCCGGGCCGCCAGGCTGTCGACCACCGACAGGACGGTCACGCGGGTACGGCCCTCGCCGGCGGGTTCGAAGACGGCGGTGTCCAGCGCGACGCCGTCCGGTACGCCCTCGAAGGTGAAGGTCTGGACGAGCCGGGTGGCCGGTCGGACCTCATGGAAGGAGCCGTAGAAGGCGGCGACCTCCTGGCCCTCGCGGTGCATGGAGTAGCGGTAGTGGCCGCCGGTGCGGGGCTCCCAGTCGTCGATCTTCAGGTCGAGGTCCTCGGGGCCGAGCCAACGGGCGACCAGCTGGGGCTCGATCCAGGCCCGGAACACCCGCTCCTGCGGGGCGTCGAACTCGCGGACGATCCGGATGGTGGGCAGCGTCGGGTCCGCCTCGATGTGGGTCTGGTGGCCGGTGGTGGAGGTCATTGCGGGGCTCCTTCGGTGTGCCGGGGGCGGTCGGGGCGGCTGCGGCTCTCTGGGTCGTCCGCACCGGTCGGCTTCGGTTCCGCGTCGGTGTCGGCGTCGGTGTCCGCGCCGGTGTCTGCGTGTGCGTTGGCGTCTGCGTCGGTGTCTGCGCCGGTGTCTGCGTCTGTGTTGGCGTCTGCGTCGGCCATGGCCGCGAGGACGGCGTCCAGGCGGCCGAAGCGGGCCTCGGCCTGGCGGCGGTAGCGCTCGATCCAGCTCGTCATCAAGTCGAACACCTGCGGCTCCAGGTGGCACGGCCGCCGCTGGGCGTCCCGGCGGCGACTGACCAGTCCGGCCTCCTCCAGCACCTTGAGGTGCTTGGAGACGGCCTGCATGGACATCGCGTAGGACTCCGCCAGCTCGCCGACGGTCGCGTCCCGGACCGAGAGCCGGGCGACGATGTCGCGCCTGGTCGGATCGGCCAGGGCGACGAACGCCCGGGAGAGCTGGTCGACGGCCACCGCACACCTCTGTTCATCCGCAACCGATTGGTTGAGAACAACGCTACTCCGCTACGCCTCCGTACTCAACTGTTTGGTTGCGGAAGTGGTGGGGGCGGGCTTTCGGAGGGAAGCGGCCGATCAGAAGAAACCGATCGTTCGGTTTTCAGGCGAGAGTGCCGGGGTGCTAGCCGTGTTCGTCGGCGGATCTCCGGAGAGGTGTGACTTCCATTCGTCCGGTCGGGATCTGACGGACCGTAGGAGAGAAGAAGTGGAACAGGTGGGGGAGGAGGGGAGGAGTCGCTGATTCCCCGACATCGTCTTGTCGCCCGTGGGGAGCCCGTAGCTAGGATACGGGGTGTTTGGTTTTGTTTTCCCGGAGCTCAGGGCGGGGTGGTTGCGGTGGTACGGCAGGAACGAGCGCTCCGGACGCGTCGGCTGATCCTGGAGGCCGCGGCGTCGGTCTTCGACGAGTTCGGCTACGAGGGCGCCACCATCGGGGAGGTGGTCTCCCGGGCCGGGGTGACGCGAGGTGCGGTGTACTTCCATTTCGCCTCGAAGCGGGATCTCGCGCAAGGCGTCGTCGAGGAGCAGTTCGTCCAGGACGGAGTGCCCGAACGTAGCTGCAAGCTCCAGGAGTTCGTGGACACCGGGATGGTGGTCGCACACCTGATGCCGCGTGACCCGTTGCTCAGCGCGGGCGCCCGGCTCACGCTCGGCCAGGACGTCCTCGATGACCTCGGCGGCGGTGTGATCCCCGGCTGGATCAGCCGGATGGAGGCGCTGCTGGTCGCCGCCGGCGAGCGCGGCGAACTGCTGCCGCACGTCGTCCCGGCCGACACCGCGTGGCTGATGACCGCCGCCTGGACGGGTGTTCAGATCCAGTCGCAGAAGCTCGCCGGCCGGGCCGACCTGGAACTCCGGGTGTCCGGCCTGTTCCAGCACCTGCTGCCGAGCGTCGCGGTGCCCGGGGTGCTCGGCTCGCTCCGGATGGGGCCGGACCGCGGTGCCCAGGTGGTCGCCGAGGTCGCGGCGGCCCGGCAGGCGGAGGAGGGCGGCGACGGGCGGTCGGCGGAGTCGCGGGCCGAGGCGGGGCCGGTGGCGCCGCAACCGGTCTGACGTCCGCCCGCGCGGCGGGGCAGGTCGAATGTCAGTGCGGCTCGCCATGATGGCGGTATGAAGGACGCAGCCACCACGGCCACCCCTGCCGCTCCCGCCTCCCCGGAGGCCTACGCCGACGCCGTCGCCACCGCCGTACGGGCCGCCGCGGCGTACTACGCCGACGGCTCCACCCCGCTGGGGGACGACGAGTACGACGCCCTGGTCCGGGCGATCGAGGCCTATGAGCGCGAGCACCCCGACCAGGTGCTGCCCGAGTCGCCCACCGGCAAGGTGGCCGGCGGCGCGGCCGTCGGCGACGTCCCGCACAGCACGCCGATGCTCTCTCTCGACAACGTCTTCTCGGCCGAGGAGCTGGAGTCCTGGGCCGCCGGGCTGGAGCGCAGGCTCGGCCGGCCGGTCGCCGCCTGGTGCGTCGAGCCCAAGTTGGACGGCCTCGCCGTCGCCGCCCGCTACCGCGCGGGCCGGCTCACCCAGGTGCTCACCCGGGGCGACGGCCTGGCGGGGGAGGACATCACCCATGCGGCGGACGCCGTCCTGGGCCTGCCCGCCCGGCTGGCCGAACCGCTCGACGTCGAACTGCGCGGCGAGGTGCTGCTCACCCACGAACAGTTCGAACAGGCGAACGCGGTGCGCACCACCCACGGCGCCACCCCGTTCGCCCACCCGCGCAGCGGCGCGGCCGGCACCCTGCGCGCCAAGGACCGCCCCTACCGGGTCGAGCTCACCTTCTTCGGCTACGACGCCCACGGCCTGCCCGGCCTCGACCACGCCGAGCTGCTCGCCCGCCTCGCCGAACTCGGCGCCAACACCGCCGCCAGCACCGAGGCCGCCCCCCGCCGCTGCGCCACGCTGGCCGAGGCCGAGCAGCGGATCGAGGAGATCGCCGCCCTGCGCGCCGCGCTGCCCTTCGGTATCGACGGCGTCGTCGTCAAGGCGGACGCGGTCGCCGACCAGGAGCAGGCCGGCTCCGGCTCCCGGGCGCCGCGCTGGGCGGTGGCCCGCAAGCTCCAGGCCCAGCACAAGGTCACCCGGCTGCTCGGGGTGGAGTGGAACGTCGGCCGCACCGGGATCATCGCGCCCCGCGCTGTGCTCGACCCGGTGGTCATCGACGGCGTCACCGTCGCCTACGCGACCCTGCACAACCCCGCCGACATCGAGCGCCGCGGGCTGATGATCGGCGACCAGGTGTTCGTCTACCGCGCCGGGGACGTCATCCCCCGGGTGGAGGCGCCGCTGGTGGACGAGCGCACCGGCTCCGAGCAGCCGATCGCCTTCCCCGAGGTCTGCCCCCGCTGCGGCGACGCCATCGACCGGGCCGAGCAGCGCTGGCGCTGCGTGCGCGGCCGGGGCTGCCAGGCCGTCGCCTCGGTGATCTACGCGGCCGGGCGCGACCAGCTCGACATCGAGGGCCTCGGCGGCACCCGGGCCGTCCAGTTGGTCGAGTCCGGGTTGGTCGCCGACCTCGCCGACCTCTTCACCCTGACCAAGGATCAGTTGCTCACCCTGGAGCGGATGGGCGAGACCAGCGCCGACAACCTGCTCGGCGCCATCGAGACCGCCCGCACCCGCCCGCTGAACCGGGTGTTCTGCGCCCTCGGCATCCGTGGCACCGGGCGGACGATGTCGCGCCGGATCGCCGCGCACTTCGGCAGCATGGTCGCGATCCGGGCTGCCCACGCCGAGGCGCTGGCGGGCGTGGACGGCATCGGGCCGGAGAAGGCGGCCGTGATCGTGACCGAACTCGCCGAGCTGGCAGCGCTGTTGGACCGACTGGCGGAGCAGGGGGTGGGGACGGAGGTCACCGAGCCGGTCGCCGCGGCGGCAGTGGTGGCAGCGGCGGCGGCGACGGGCGGGGCGAGCGCTGTGGGCCCGGTGGGCGAGGGGGTGGTGGGCGAGGGGACGGCCGCAGGTCCGCTGGCCGGGCAGAGCGTGGTGGTGACAGGCAGCATGACCGGTGCCCTCGCCGAACTCTCCCGCAACGAGATGAACGAACTGATCGAACGCGCGGGCGGCAAGGCCTCCTCCTCGGTGTCCAAGCGCACCAGCCTGCTGGTCGCGGGCGAGAAGGCGGGCTCCAAGCGCGTCAAGGCGGAGGAACTCGGAGTGCCAGTCACCACCCCGGAGGAGTTCGCCGTCCTGGTTGCCGACTTCCTCGGCTGAGCCCACGGCCGGGCATCGGCCCGGTCAGCGGCCCGTTCGTCGGCCCTTTCGTCGGCCCGTTCGCCGTGCGGAGCGGGTGCGGTAGGGTGACCGACGCTGAACACGACCACGCACCAGGGAGGTGAGACCCATTACCGGTATGTCCGAGCGGGTGCTCCCGGAGCGCGGCCGTGCGGGCGCACCGCGCGCGTAGCGCGGGCGCACCGACGCGGCGTCGGCCCTGGCGGGAGCCCTGACGGAGTCCTCCGTTCTCCTCCTGTCCTGCCCAAGGGGTTCCCTTTGCCGGTCTTCGCCTCCGCTGTTCTCCGTTCCTCCGTCGTCTCCCGACTGCGCGCCGCCGGTTGTGTGTTCGCCGAGGACGAGGCGCGGATCCTGCTCACCGCCGCCGCCACACCCGCCGAACTGGCCGCCATGGTCCGGGCCCGCGCCCAGGGCCGGCCGCTCGAACACGTCGTCGGCTGGGCCGAGTTCGCCGGGCTGCGGATCGCCGTCGACCCCGGTGTGTTCGTCCCGCGCCGGCGCAGCGAGTTCCTGGCCACCGAGGCCGCCCGGCTGGCCCGTCCCGGCGCGGTGGTGGTCGACCTGTGCTGCGGCAGCGGCGCACTCGGCGCCGCCGTCGCGGCCGGCGCCGGACACCCCGTCGAGCTGTACGCCGCCGACCTGGACCCGGCCGCCGTCCGCTGCGCCCGGCGCAACCTGGCCGGAACGGGAGCACGGGTCTTCGAGGGCGACCTGTTCGCCGCCCTGCCGGACGCGCTGCGCGGCCGGGTGGAGGTGCTGATCGCCAACGTCCCGTACGTACCGACCGGTGACATCGAACTCCTGCCGCCGGAGGCCCGGTTGCACGAGGCGCGGCCCGCGCTGGACGGCGGGGCGGACGGGCTGGACGTGCTGCGCCGGGTGGCCGTGACGGCGCCGCGGTGGCTGGCGCCGGGCGGGTCGCTGCTGTTCGAGACCAGTGAGCGGCAGGCGGCCGACGCGCTGGTGGTGGCCCGGTCGGTGGGTCTGGCGGCGGCGGTGAGCCGTGCGGAGGAGTTGGACGCCACCGTGGTCACGGCGACGAAGAGCTGACCCGGAAGCAGGGCCGCCCCGGCCACCACCCCCCGTCGGGGTGGCCGGGACGACTGGTCAGATCGCGGCGCCGTACACGTGGTCGACCGGGATGGTGAGCAGCACCCGGCGGTCGGCGACCATCGCCGCGCGGTACTCCGCCCAGTCGGGGTGCTCACCGGCGGCCCGGCGGTAGTAGTCGACCAGCGCCTCGGCCTCCGGCCCGTCCGGGTCGGTGGCCGGCCCGGTGAGGGTGGCGACGCCCTCGGCGGTGGCCCAGGACCGTCCGTCCGGCCCGGTCACCTCCAGGCTGACCCGGGGGTCCCGGCGCAGGTTCGCGGTCTTCGCCAGGCCGTCCCGGGTGGAGATCAGGATGACGTTCGCCGCGCGGTCGTAGAACGGCAGGACGGGGGAGAGCTGGGGCCGCCCGTCCGCCTTGATGGTGGCGAGGATGCCGAGGCGGCTCTGTGCGAGCAGGGCGTACGGGTCGTGAGCAGTGGCGGTCATGGGAGCATCATCGGGCCTCGGGCCGGTGTGAAGGGCAAGGCACGGCAGGTGTGTTGCGCCGTTGACGCCTGGTTGACCCCGAAAGATGAGGATTCGCGGAATCGCCGGTGGCGGGCGCGGCCGGCGGTCTAGGGTCGGGACGCGACGGGATGTGACGACCCGTCATCTGGCGCTGATCCGAGTGCTGATCCGAGTGCTGATCCGAGTGCTGGTCCCCGCGCCGATCCGAGCGTAGACCCGAGCGTAGACCCGAGTGCTGATCCGAACCGAGGGAGCACCGCACGATGGCTGCCGACTACCGGCCCAGGGAACTGCTGGAGTTCTCCGACGACCTGCACCACGAGGACGTGACCCCGCTGCGGGCCTTCCTGTCCGCCCGTCTCGGCGAGGTCGTCGAGGCCCAACCCGAGGGCAGCGCCGCCCGCTTCGCGGCCGAACGCCTCGCCGACATCACCCTCAGCGACTGCATCCACCTCGGCGACCTGCTGCTCGCCTGGAGCGAGGTGGTGATGGACGACCGGGTCGACGTGCCCGGGGAGGTCCAACGGCTGCGCCAGGACGTGATGTTGTGGTGGGAACGGCTGTGCGAGACGGCCGACGGCTTCCGGGAGCACCCCGGCCACAACCCCCGCTGGCGGGCGCTGCGGTACCTGAACCTCGCCCACGCGGAGCTGATGGCGAGCCTGACGGACTCCTCGCGGGGCGGGTACGCGGGCGGGGCGCATCCTTAGCAGTACTTCGTCGGGTCTGAAGTACGACGTGGCTCTGAGGCGGGGAGCCGGTCAGGCGAACTCCGAGGGGCGGACGGCCGTCGCGAGCGCGGCGGCCGTCCGCCGGACATCCGCCTCCGTGGTGCGCCAGTTGCTGAACGCCGCGCGCAGGGCGGGCAGACCGGCGTAGCGGGTCGGAGTGAGGAAGGCCTGGTCGGAGATCCCGGCGGCGAGGGCGGCCAGCCGCTCGGGCGTGGGGTCCTCGGCGAGGGTGAAGCAGACGACGTTGAGGCGTACCGGGGCGAGCAGGCGCAGCCCGTCGATCGCGCCGATCGCCTCGCCCAGCGCGTGGGCGCCGGCGATGCAGCGCTCCACGATCTCCCGGTGGCCGGCCCGGCCGTAGGCGCGCAGGGTGAACCAGGCGGCCAGAGCGCGCAGCCGGTGGGAGTTCTCCGGTGTCAGGTGCACCAGGTCCGGGTGGTCGCCGACCGGGCCGAGGTAGGCGGCGGCGTTCTGGAAGACCCTGGCCTGGAGGTCGCGGCGGCGGGTGAACTGCACGGCGCTGTCGTAGGGCACGTTGAGCCACTTGTGGAGGTCCACGCAGACCGAGTCGGCCTGGTCCAGCCCGGCCACCAGCTCCGCGTGCCGCGGGGAGAGCGCGGCGAAGGCGCCGAAGGCGGCGTCCACGTGCAGCCAGAACCCGTACTGCTCCCGGAGCGCGGCGATCGCACGCAGGTCGTCGAAGTCGACGGTGTTCACGGTGCCCGCGTTGGCGACCACCACGCACGGGCCGTCGGCCTCGGCGAGCGCCCGCTCCAGCGCGGCCACGTCCACCGCCTCCCGGCCGGGCAGGGTGGGGAGGGTGGTCAGCGCGGTGCGGCCGAGGCCCAGGACGGACAGCGCCTTGGACACGCTGGAGTGCGCGCCGCCCGACAGCACCCGCACCCGGCCCAGCGTCGCGACTCCGTCCTCGGCCACGTCCACTCCGAGCCGCTCGCCCAGCCACTCCCGGGCGATCGCCAGGCCGACCGTGTTGGACAGGGTGGCGCCGCTGACGAAGGTGCCGCTGTGCGCGGCGGAGAGCCCGAACAGCTCGCGCAGCCAGCCGACCGTCTCGCGCTCCAACTGCTGACCGGCCGGGTCGAGCGAGGAGTTGGAGTTCTGGTCGGCCGTCGCGGTCAGCCAGTCGCCGACCAGGGCGGCCGGGGTCGCCCCGCCCGTCACGAACCCGAAGTAGCGCGGCCCGGCACTGGCCGACAGCCTCGGCTCCCAGCGCTCGCCGAACTCCGCCAGCGCCGCCCGCAGTCCGCCGCCGTCCTCGGGCAGTGGCCCCGTCGCGGTCGGCCGGTCGGCCGACGGCGGGATCACCGGCCGGTCGTCGAGGCCGGCCAGGAAGCCGACGGCCCGCTGTCGGGCCTCCTCCAGCAGGGTGGGCAACTGGTCGAGGTCGGCGGTGAGTTCGGGGTGCATGGGGGTTCTCCGTTGATCGGTGGTCAGACCGAGGCTAGTGCCGGACGGAGCGGGTGTCGCAGGCCAATCCACGGCCGGTGGCCTGGCCGGTCGCGGGGTTCGCACACCGCGGAGGCGTCCCGGGAGCCGGACCAGTGCCACGGCGAAGCTACGAGCCCCGTCCCCCTGCTGCCCACGTGGTGAGGCGTTCGGGGGAGGCGAGCACTCGACCACCGGCGAACCGTCGGCGGTTGCGAGCGGGGCTTCGATCCCGTCCGGAACCATGGTCGGGGGCGTGGGAGCCCCGTCCGGTCGATCGCGTCCGAGCCCTTCCGTCTGCGGCAGGACCCTACCGTCGGGGCAGTTCGGCCCGCCGGACGGACCGGGAGGCCAGGGCGTAGAGCGCGCCGAGGCAGGAGAAGGCGCCGCAGCCGAGGAACACCGGGGCGGCGCCCCAGGCGCCGATGGCGGCGCCGACCACGGGGTAGCTGAGCGGGGCGAGGCCGACCATGGTGAGCATCACGACGGAGGTGACCCGGCCCAGGTAGGCGGGGTCGGCGGTGGTCTGGACGAGGGCGCCGTCCAGGGTGCCGAAGACGCCCGCGTTCAGACCGACCAGTGCGGCGAGCACCGCAGCCGACCACAGGGTGGGGACCAGGCCCATGACGGCCGCTCCGATGCTGCCCAGCAGCAGGGTGACGGCCATGGTGAGACCGGCCCGGGGCAGTCGGCCGACGACGGCGAGCAGGGTGGCGCCGACGGTGGCGCCCGCGCCGAAGCAGGCGACGATCAGGCCGTAGCCGGAGGGGCCCCAGCCGCGCTCGGCGTTGAGCAGCACCATGCCGACGTTGAGGGTGCCGGTGAGGCCGAGTTCGCAGACGGCGCCGACCAGGACCAGTGGGCCGAGCAGGCGGTGGCGGCGGATGTAGCGCAGGCCGTCGGTCAAGTCGGCGCGGGCCGTCCTGCGTTCGGCGGGGGCGACGTGTTCCGGGGGCGGAGCGAGGGGACTGATCCGGACCGACAGCAGCAAGGGCAGGGAGAGGGCGAACAGTGCGCCGGCGACGGTGAAGGCGGTGGCCGGGCCGCCGAGGCCCATGGCCAGGCCGCCGATCGGCGGGCCGGCGACCTGGCCGACGCGCATGGCGAGCGTGCGCAGTCCGGTGACGCGGGCCAGCTGGCCGGGGCCGGTGATCCGGGGCGGCAGGGCGCCGACGGCGGGGACGAACAGGGCGTCCACGGCGCCGAACACCAGCGCCACCGCCACCAGCAGCCAGAGGGCGGGCGTGGTCAGGGCGATGGCGGCCGCGACGGAGAGGATGAGCAGACAGCGCAGGCTGTCGCTGCCGAGGATCACCCGGCGCGGATCGAACCGGTCGGCCACCACCCCGCCGCCCAGCATCAGCACCGCCCGGGGCAGTGCGCCGGCGGCCATCACCAGCCCGACCTCGGCGGGGCCGGCGGCGCGCTGGGCGGACCAGCCGAGGGCGACGAAGTAGATGCTGTCGCCGACCAGGGACGCGGTGTAGGCGGTGAGCCAGCGCAGCACGTTCGGGTCGCGGTGAGCGGCGGCGGCGGGGCGGACGGCCGGCGTCGTCTCCAAGGTGGCCATGGCGGGCTCCAGTCGGTGGGTGGGCGGCGTCAGGGGCGGAACGGGAAGCCGTACAGGTGGACGGACACGTGTTCGCGGCCCGCGGTGTCGCCGGCCGCCCGGGCCGCCTTGCCGCGCTGCCGCCAGCGACGGCCGAGCGCCTGCAACTCGTCGTCCAGCTCGGCGAGTTCGGCGGCGGTGAGGTCGAGCAGCCACTCGGCGCCGAACGCGGCGTCGGTCCACTCCGTGCCCCAGGCGGAGGTCTGGTCCAGGTAGCCGCGGTACTGGGCGACGCGGGTGTCCACCAGGCCACGGGTGACCACCCCGACGGCGGCCGCACCCTCCGGCGTACCGGCGAGGTCCGACTCGCGGAAACCCCAGCCCTCCTCCGAGGAGACCTGCCACCAGCGCTCCCGTCCGTCGCTGCTCTGCGGGGTCGCCTCGGTGACGAAGCCGTGCTCGGCGAGCTTGCGCAGGTGGTAACTGACCAGTGACGGCGCCTGATCGACCTGCTCGGCGAGCTGGGAGGCGGTGGCGGTGCCGGAGATGTAGAGCAGGCGGTAGAGCTGCATGCGCAGCGGGTTGGTGAAGGCCTTGAGCCGGGAGAGGTCGGTGATCCGCTCGGTTTCGGGGTGCTGCGGGGGGTGCGGCTGGTCCATGCCTCCACGGTAGATCCGAAGGGAAAGTTGCGCAATGAAAACTGCGCAAGAAACGTTTCCGATCTTTCAGCGCGGGCCGGCGCGAAGCGAGCCGCCGCGCTGCAGGTGGTGCTGGAGGAGACCGCCGAACAGGTGGACACCTCCACCGGGGAGATCACCGGCCCGAAGGTCGCGACGCTGGCGGCGATGTGGGAGGCGATCGAGGCGGTGGAGCCGCGCAAGGAGTTCGCCGCGGCGGTGGCGGCGATGGTCGAGCTGGCTCCGCCCCTGGACTCGGACGCGGACGAGGCGTGGCGGCGGATGCTGGTCTCCCGGTTCTCCACGGTGAGGCCGTTCCTGAAGCTGCTGGTGGAGGTGGTGGACTTCGAGGCGACCGCGGAGGGGGCGTCGGCGCTGCGGGCACGAGTGACGTCATACGAATGGTTCGTCGTGGTCGCCACCATCTTGACCTAGGCGTCTGTGCTGGCCAGGCCCCGGAGAGGGGTACGGGAGCCGTCACACCGACCGGAGCTGTTTACGGCTTCGCGGATCCGTTCGGCGGCCCAGCGTGCCCGGTACGCCTTCTGTCGGCAGGCGGGCCGGTCATACGCGGTGTCCCGGCGGTGACCGCGGCCCAGGCGAACCGGTCCGGCTTCTCGTCATTGGTCAGGTTCCCGTTCATCGGGGTGAGCGCCCGACGGTGAGCCGACCCGTGCGCGGGCGCGAGTCGGCTCCTGGGTCCAGGGCGGCGTGACCGTGCCCGCCGGCTGATCACTTCGCCTGGGAGAGCAACACCGCGTCGGGGCCGGCGGGGAATCGCAACTGGCCGGTCGTGTCGTGCGCGGCTCGCCACACCGTCTCGGCGACGTCGCTCTCCCTGGTGAACAGGTCCTGCGCCGTGAAGTCGCCCATGGCCTTCTGCGCCCATGACGCGTAGGGCGCCGGGATCAGTTCGTCCAGCGGTGCCCCGTCCGCCGCGTTGGCCGCGTTGGCTGCGAAGTTCGTCGTCAGGCAGGCGCCCGGCTCGACCGTCTTCGCCTGGACGCCGAAGGGCGCGAGTTCGAGCGCGAGGGAAGCGGTGAACCCTTCGACGGCCATCTTGCTCGCCTTGTAGACGGCTGTGAGCGGCATGTGCCCCAGCACCACGCTCGAGGTCACGTTGACCACCACCCCGGAGCCGCGCTCACGGAACCGGGGCAGCACCGCTTGGGTCACCGCCATCACGCCGAACGTGTTGGTTTCGAAGACTTCCCGTACCCGGGCCATGGGGGTGCCCTCGAACACGCCGATCGATGGGACGCCCGCGTTGTTGACCAGGACGTCGATGGGCCCGGCTGCCTGGAAGGCCGCGGTGATGCTCTCGGGCCTGGTTACGTCGAGTTCGATGACGCGGAGCCGGTCCGACTCAGGAAGGACGTCTGGACGCGGCGTCCGCATCGTGGCGATGACGTTCCACCCCTGCGAGTGGAAGTAGCGGGCGGTCTCCCGCCCGTACCCGGATGAGGTACCAGTGATCAGAACCGTCTTCATGTTGTGCCCCTTTGCGTGTGGTGGGATCCATTCGGGCGGGCAGGCATTTTCCTGCTCCACGGGAGAATCGGTAATCCCATTGAATCGCTCTGACCTGCGGAGATAGTAGAACTATCCTCGCTGTTCCTTGCACGATCCTCCGGAAGGGGCACCAGCTCAGGACAGGAGACCTGCCGGCGCACGTACGGCCTGACGCAGGCGGGCGGCGTCCTGGCTGGGGGGCGCGCCGAACTGGCGGCGGTACTCCCGGCTGAACTGCGACGGGTTGTCGTAGCCGACGCGGTGGCCGACTCCGGTGACGTCTCCGGGATGGGTGGCGAGCAGCAGCCGGGCTTCCTGGAGCCGGATCTGCTTCTGGAACTGGATGGGGCTCATCGCGGTCACCGCTTGGAAGTTGCGGTAGAAGGCGGAGACGCCCATGCCGGACTGCCGCGCCACGTCCTCGACCCGGAAGGGCTGCGCGTAGTGCTCGCGGATCCAGCGCACGGCCCGCGAGATGTGGCTGAGGCTGCTGTCGGCCAGGCCCAGCTGGCGAACCGTCGCACCCTGCTCGCCGGTGATCAGACGCCACAGGATCTCGCGCTTGACCAGCGGGGCCAGTACGGCCCGGTCGCGGGGCTCGTCGAGCAGGCGCAACAGCCGGACCACCGCGTCCAGCAGCGCGGCCGGAGCGTCACTGACGGCGATCCCCGACGGCGCGCCCCCGCTGTTCGGGGGGGCGCCTCCGGGCCCGGCCTCGAGCAGCAGCTCGGCAATGGCGGACGGTTCCAGGACGAGGCCGAACCCCAGCGCCGGCTGCTTGGGGTCGGCCCGGGTGAACTGCCCTGTGACGGGCAGATCGACGGATGCGACCAGGTACTGCCCGGGTCCGTACTCGAACACCCTCTCACCCAGGGCGAGGCGTTTGGCGCCCTGCGCGATGACCGCCAGGAGCGTGCCGGACATCGAAGGCGCCGGCGGATCAGGGCGGTCGACCTTCGAGATGAGGACGCCGTCGACGGCGGTGGTCCAGTCGGGCCGCGCATGGCGGGCCAGCAGGGTGCGGAGTTCTTCGAGGTACATGCGTCCATTGCAGCACCATTCCGCGCCGCGGTTCCCAAAGTCGCGAGGATCGTGCAAGTGCAAAAGAGTATCGGTCTAACGTTTCCGCAGTTCAACCCACTTGAATGGAATCACCGCACTCCATCGCTGAAGAGGAAGAGAAGGAATCCATGACTGCCGACTACGGCTTCGGCGCCACCCTGACCGCCAGGCCCGGTATGGGCGACCAGCTCGTCGACCTGCTGCTGACCGGACTGAACGAGGGCAGCCCCGGCGCGAGCGAATACTGCCTCGTCTACCTCGTCTCCCGCTCCGCGTCCGACCCCGACGTCGTCCACGTCGCCGAAGGCTGGACCAGCGAGGACGACCACCACCGCGTCTTCGCCGGCAAGACCGCCCAGGCCATCGTGGCGCAGATCGACCCGCTGCTCGCCAAGGACTCCGAGTACACCGACCTTGTTCCGATCGGCGGCAAATCGGCCCTCTGACCCGCCGGACCGCCGGCACCCCACCCCCGGCCTCTGCCGCCTCGGTGCCCACCGAGGCGGCCCCCGTCCTCGCCCGACCGTCCCGCCACCACCCACGAGAGGCAACGACCATGACCACAGCACGCCCCTCCCTCGACCCCGAACTGCGTGAACTCCTGGCCGACATGCCGCTGATGTCCGAGCTCAGCCCGGAAGTGCTGGCGCAGGTACGCCCCTTCGCCTCGATGCCCGTCGAACCCCTCCTCGAAGGTCGCGCTATCGACCGGCGCGAGGTCACCGTTGCGAGTCCGGACGGCACCCCGATCCCCTTGTCCGTCTTCAGCCCCGCGAACAGCGATCGCACCGCTGCCGCACCCTGCGTCTACTGGATGCACGGCGGCGGGATGGTCATGGGCGACCGCTTCTCACAGATCGACATCCCGCTGGAGTGGCTCGACGAGTTCGGCGCCGTCGTGGTCTCCGTCGACTACCGGCTCGCGCCCGAGTCCACCGGCACCATCCCGGTCGACGACTGCTACCAGGGACTGCTCTGGATCGCCGACCACGCCGCCGAACTGGGCATCGACCCCGCCCGGATCATCGTCGCAGGCGCTAGCGCGGGCGGCGGCCTCGCCGCCGGCGTCACCCTGCTGGCCCGCGACCTCGGCACCCCGACGATCGCCGCCCAAGTCCTGATCGGCCCCATGCTCGACCACCGCAACACCACCACCTCCAGCCTCCAGTACTCGAACGGGCCCGGCGTCTGGACCCGCGAGATGAACGGATTCGGATGGCGCTGCCTCCTCGGCGACCTCACCGACGACGAGGTACCCGCGTACGTCTCACCCGCCCTGGCCGGCGACCTCGCGGGCCTGCCGACCACCTACATCGACACCGGCTCCGCCGAAGTCTTCCGCGACGAGGACACCGCCTACGCCACCCGCATCTGGGCGGCCGGCGGCCAGGCCGAACTCCACGTCTGGGCAGGCGGCTTCCACGGATTCGACGCCCTGTACCCGCAGGCACACATCTCGGCCACAGCCCGCCGAACCCGCACCGACTGGCTCGCCCGGCTCCTGCCCACGAACCCCGCCGCATAGGTGAAGTCGACGAGTTTCGGTCGTACGCTTCAGCCTTGGCCAAGACCTCAGCGCCTGCTGTCTCCGGGCGCGAGCAGGCTGGTGACCTCGGCGATCGCCTCCGCCGAGGGGTGGAAGTAGCGCCGTACGTTCTCCGGCTTCTTGTGCCGGGACTTCGCCATCAGCATGGGCAGGCTGGCCCCGGCCTCGCCGAGGTGGGTGAGACCAGAATGGCGGTATTCGTGCAGGTCCCAGCCTGTGCCCGGCACCCCGCCGACTGCGGTGTGGGCGTCGAGCAGGGCGCGGGCCTGGCCGTACGACAGCCGGACCGGATGTCACGGTCGTCGAGGACGTCGAGGACCAGCTCCGGCAGGGTCGGGGAGGCGACGCGTTTCGCGCTGCCGCTCGAATGGTTCGACGGCGCGGTGCTGTTCTGGGGGCGTCCCGGTGGTGTCGAAGGCCGACTGATCGGCGGGGTGATCAATCGCGTCGTGCTGAACCAGCACTCCCACGACGGGCTCGTCGGCAGCGCGCCGATCGGCTCGGTACCGGTCAGCAGCCTGGAGTAGAGCTTCTCGAGTTCCGCCTGGCGCGCCACGGACGCCGACTGCCAGGCCCCGCCGAAGCCGGGGACGGCCATGTCGGCATGGAACCCGACCAGACCCGTCACGGGCGGGTCGTGGTGGGCCGCCACGGCAGTCTCGTCTACTCATGGCCGGTGAGGGTGGGGACGGCGCCGCACTCGACGTGGTCGATGTGGACGCCGGGGAGGCCGCGGGACCAGGCGGCGGCGATGGGGGTGAGCTGGGTGCGGGGGAGCGGTGTGGGGCCGAGGCCGATCGGGAAGTGGGTGCGGCCGTCGCGGGTGCGGTAGGGGCGGGGCCAGGCGTGGAGGTGGGTGGCGCCGGCTTCTTCGAGCGCGGTGAGCAGGGTGCGTAGGCGGCCGCGGACAGGGCCGGCGGATTCCTGGTCGGCGGTGACGACGGCCCAGGCGGCGTGTCGGCGGTGCAGCGGGGGAGGGGTGAGCAGGGCGGGCCACGGGTCGGGGCTCGCGGTGGTGAGCTCCCAGGCCCGGTAGAGCTCCTCGGTGAGCAGGTCGCGGGTGTCCGGGCCGACCTGGGTGGTGCAGCTGCGGACGGGGGCGGAGGGGGTGAGGACGGTCAGTGGGGCGGGTCGCTGATCGGTGAACTCGGCGGTGAGGGTGACGGGTTGGCGCCAGTCCCAGGAGGCCCAGGTCTCGGTGAAGCGCTGGAACAGGTCGTCCTCGGCGGCGTCGGAGGTGTCGGAGGTGTCGGAGGTGTCCGTGGTGTCGGAGGCGTCGGAGGCGTCGAGGACGGTCCGGGCGGCGAGCACCGACCAGGCCAGCGAGGGCAGTTGGCCGAACGGGGCACCGTCCAGGCCACGCGCCCGCGCCCAGGACTTGACCTGCCGGGCCAGCCGGACGAAGCGGCCGTGTCGCTCGCCGAGCGCCGCCAGGATCGCCTCGGCGTCCGTGACGGCGCTCAGTGCGACGGCCGCCGCCTCGCCCAACTCGGCGCGCCGGGGCACCGCTTGGGCGGGGTCGAGGATGCCGGTGAACACCACGGCCAGGTCGACGGCCAGCCCGTCCGCCTCCAGTCGAAGCCCCGGCATCCGGGCGCCGCGCACCTCGCGCAGCCGCCGGGCCTGCGGCAGGGCGGCCGCCACTCGAGCCAGCACCTCGGGCAGGTCGGCCGGTCCGGGCAGGGCCGCCACCAAGTCCAGGTCGCCGCCGTCCAGTTGGCAGCCGAGCCGGCGCGAGCCGACGGTGTGCACGACGCCCGCCGGCAGCGCCGAGGCGATCCGCCGGGCCAACTCGACCGCGCCGGCCGTGCGTTCGGCCGACTCGACGTGCAGTGACACCTCCGGCTCCTCCGGCAGCACGCGCACCTCGCCCGTCCCCAGCGTGACCACCGCGCGCGGGCGCATCGGCTCGTCGCCCCGCCGGGAGAGCACCACCAGCTCGCCCACCAGGGCCTCCATACCGCTCAGCCGGGCGGCGCAGTCGGCGGCCACCCGCTGGGGGTCGTCGCTGCGCCCGAGGCTCAGGTGCGGGGTGTAGCCCTCGGCGTGGCCCCGGCACCGGGGGAAGCGGCGCTCCAGGGCGTGCCGCAGCGCGGCCCAGGGTTCGGGCGCGGCGGCGGCCGGGTCCAGCCAGACGGTGGCGTCCTCGCGATGGCCGAAGGTGTGCACGCCCTCCAGTCGGGCGGTGAACGGGGCGGCCTCGGCGGCGGCCGCGCCGAGCAGCGGCAGGGCGCGGTCGAAGTCGGATTCCGGTACGAAGCCGAACAGCAGGTTGACGTGCGGGGGCCAGCGGCGCAGCTGGGGGTCGTACGCGGCGCGCAGCCGCTGGATCGGCGGCCACAGCTCCTCGGGCGGCAGCCAGGCGACGGCTGTGCGGGCGGTGGGGGCGGCGTCGAGGGTCTGCGGGGCGCCGCCGCCGAGGGCGAGGTCGACGGCCACGCCGTAGTGGTCGGAGGGGTGGAGGCCGTCGGCGGTCGGCCGCTCGCCGAGCAGGGTGGCCGTGGTGGCGCGGGCCCGGTCGGAGCGGTGCAGGACGCGGTCGATCCGGCCGGGCCGGCCGGTGAGCGAGGAGAGGGCGGCGAGCGGGTTGACGGTCGGGTCGAAGGTGGGGGTGGAGTCGGCCGGGCCGTGCACCTCGCTCCAGGCGTCGTGCAGTCCGAGGGCGGCGGCGGGGCCGGCCGGGCCGGTGCGGGCGTCGTTGAAGTCGCCGAGCAGCAGCAGTTCGCCCTCGACGCCGGCCAGGCCCTCGGCCAGTCGGGCGAGTTCGGCCTGTCGGCGGGCGGGCCCGTCCGTCGAGTGGTCGCTGCTCAGGTGGACGGCGGCGACGGTGAGCGGCGTGTCGTCGGCGGTCCGGACGGTGACGGCGGTGACGGCCTTGTGCGGGCCCAGCACGTGCCGGCCGGCCTCCAGCACGGGGAGGCGGCTGAGCAGCAGCAGCCCGTACTCGGGCACGTCGCGGCCGCCCGGGTCGGCGCCGAGGGCGTAGCGGTCGCGGACCCAGGGCTCGGCCAGCAGCTGGACGACCAGGGCCGGCTCGACCTCCTGGAGCGCGATGACGTCGGCGTCGGCGGCGGCCAGTGCGGCGAGCAGCAGCGGTCGGCGGCGGGCGGTGTCGATCCGGTCGGCGTCGTAGCGGTCCCACAGGGTGTTCCAGGTGACCACGCGCAGGGTGTCCCCGGTCGGCGTGCCGCCCCCGGCCTGCCGGGGTTGCCAGCCGCCGTCCGGCCGCCAGGCGTACGGGGTGGTGGCGGTGAAGAACGGTGCGGGCAGTCGGCGCGGTTCGGCGCGGTGTCCGGCCGTGGTGGTGTCCAGGAGGTCCACGCCGGTGCTGCGGTCCCACACCACCACGCCGTCGGCCTCGACCCAGTGCACCCGGTGCCAGGGGATCTCGCCGGAGGCGATGAAGGCCTCCAGCGGGACGCGCTTGGTGCGGTCGTCGCGCTGGCGCACACCCAGGGTGAAGCGGGCCGGGTCGAAGCGGGCGTCCCAGCGGATGCGCTGGCAGACCTGTTCGATGGGGCGCATCAGTCCTCCTCTGAGTCGAGCGTGCCGGCCGTGTCCGCCACGGTGCCACCCGGGCCGACGTACCAGGTGCGGTGCGCCTGGCCGGGGTAGGGCGGGCTGTAGCGCTGTAGTTGGGCGGTGAGCACCTCGGGCGGTACCGGGTGCGGGCGGACGGCGTTGCGGCGCAGCAGCTCCGGCTCGCCGACCAGCAGCACCACCTGGGTGAGCAGGGCGTCGCGGCGCCGGGCGATGCCGTGGACGTGGGAGCGCTGCTCGCGGTTGAGCGAGGTGGCGTCCCAGACGACGGTGGCGGCCGGGTCGGCCAGGGCGGTGTCCAGCCGGGCGAGGCCGGTGCGCAGCACCTCGGGGTTGTGGCGCTGGTCGGCGCGGGAGCCCCGGGCGGCGCGCAGGTCGTCCAGGCTGATCCGGGCGGTGACGCCGGGCAGGGTGGCGGCGAAGGTGCTCTTGCCGCTGCCGGACGGGCCGCTCAGGTGGACCAGCCGGGGGAAGCGGGCGTCCCGCCAGCGCCAGGTGGCGGCGACGGCCTCCTCGACGGTGGTGATCCGGCCGAGCGCGTACGCCTCGCGGGCCTGGGCCCAGCAGCGGTCGGCGGCGAGGCGGTCGACGTCGGCGAGGGCCTCGCGCAGGCCGGTGCGCAGCCAGGCCAGCGGGTCGGCTTCGAGCAGTCCGGCGTCCTCGGCGTGCAGGGCGGACCAGGCGACCTGCTCGCGCTCGGCCCGCCCGGGGGCGGCGACCGCGGCCACCGCGTGCAGCACGCCGAGGTCGGCGGCGCCGGCGAGCCGGACCAGGCCGGTGCGGCGCTCCTCGTCCGGGTACGGCTGCTGGAGGCCGGGGTGGAGACCGACCAGGTCGGCGACCCGGCGGGCCAGCGGCAGGCCGAGCCGGTCGGCGAGCCGGGGCGCGAGCGACTCCCGGCGGGCGGTGCGCAGCGCGGTGGCGAGGACGCCGGCCAGCCGGGCGTCGCCGGTGCGGCCGAGTTCGTCCAGCCGGGCCGAGACCTCAGCCAACTCCTGCGGCGTGGTGTCGAGTGCGGTCAGGCCCAAGGCCTCGGCCAGCAGCGGGAGTTCCGGCAGTCGGCCCGAACGCACGTCCCAGAGCGGGGCGTTGGGGCCGAGGCCGTTCGCCACCACGGCGGCGTGCATCCAGTGGGTGTCGGTGCGGACGTGCTGCGGGCGGACCCACTTGGCGATCCGCTCGCCGAACTCGGCCCGGGGGAAGCCCCGGACCGTCCGGACGACGTAGCCCTCCTGCCGGTTCAGGTCCAACCGCAGGGCGCGCAGGGCCCGTTCGTCGTAGCGGCCGCGCCAGAGCACCCGGGGCGCGGGGACGCCGAGGCGGCGCAGGAAGCGGACGGTGTCGTCCCAGCCCAGGCAGTGGTCCTGGTCCGTCCAGACCGAGAACCCGTAGAACCAGCTGTCCAGATCGGTGTACGGGATGGAGTGCCGGGCGAACAGGTTCTCGCCGCAGATCCGCCAGCCGTCCGGGATCCGGGCGCCGATCCGGTGCTGGAGGCCCTTCACCCAGGCCCGGGACGGGTGGTGGGCGGAGTCCAGCGAGCGGGCGTGCAGGCCGTCGGCGTAGAGCGTGGTGTTCTCGCCGTCCAGCTTCTCGGTGACGACCACCTCCGCCCCGGCCAGGCCGGAGAGGTCCCCGGTCCGTACGTCGTCCGCCGCGGCCCCCGGTGACCAGGGGAGATGCGGCGTCCGGGGGTAGTGCACTCGCATGTCCGGCTCCCTGAACGTCCTTGATCCGGCGGACACTGTAGGAGCCGGTGAGCGGGGCGGGCCACCGATTAACGGCGCGGGCGCGGGCTCAGTCGATGCGGTGCTCGCGCCAGAAGGGGGCCAGGTCGACGGGGGTCGCGGCCTGGGCGGCGGCCTTGAACTCGGCGGTGGTGGAGACGCCGTACCAGTGCGCGCGGGCGTAGTCGTGCAGGAGGGCGGACATCGTCTCCGCACCGATCAGCCGGCGCAGTTCGTGCAGGGCGCAGGAGCCGTGGTCGTAGATGACCGCCTCGTAGCGGTCGGGGTGGGTGTCCCAGTAGCTCATCGGGTTGGTGAGGTGTTCGTCCGCGCTCCGCCAGGGCGTGGCGGCGGCGCAGTTCTCGCCGGTGTCGCCGAGGGCGAGGTCCATGGCGTACTCGGCGAAGGACTCGTCCAGCCAGGGCGCGCGGTACTGGTCGTCGCCGACGATGCCGTACCACCACTGGTGCGCCAGCTCGTGGATCACGGCGGAGGGGCGGATCCGGTCGAGGACGAAGGCCGGGTACTCCATGCCGGCGAAATCGAAGCCGTTGTCGAGGACCAGGGCGAGGTCCCCGTACGGGTAGGCGCCGTAGCTGCGCGAGTGGGCGTCGATGGTGCGCAGGGAGAGGTCGAGCATCGCGCGGGCGTCGTCGGGGGTGATGCCGCGGGCCGAGTAGACGGCGATCCGGACGCCGTCGCCGGAGGTGCCCGCGATGCGGCTGAACGGGCCTGCGGCCCATGCGAATTCGCGGACCTTCCGGGCGCCGACCCGGGTGATCGTGCGGCCCGGTTCGCCGGGGGTGTCGACGGCGGTGCCGGTGGCGGGGACCAGCACCTCGGTGGGGTGGTCGAGGGTGACGGCGAAGTCGGAGGCGAGGCCGTAGAAGGACTCGCCGAGCTGGCTGTACCGGTCCAGGTGCCAGCCCGCCTCGTCGCGGACGGCGAGGACGGGCAGGGCGTTGCCGATGTAGCTGTAGGCGCCGTCCCGGCCGAAGCGGTCGATGCCGTCCGGGACGTCGACGGCGAGGTCGAACTCGACGGTGGCGGAGGCGCCTTGGGCCAGCGGGCGGGCCAGTGGCACCCGCAGGGCGGTGCAGTCGACCTCGGGGGAGCCGTCCAGTCCGCTCACCCGCACGGACGGGGTCGTGCAGCCGCCCCGGAAGTTGTCCCAGAGCCGCAGGTACAGCTCCTGGAGGGGTTCGGGCGAGGTGTTGGTGAAGGCGATCCGCTCGTGGCCGCGCCATTGGGCGCCGGTGGCGTCGCTGCGCAGCTCGACGGTATAGGCGGGGGCGCCGGGGGTGCGGGTCGGGTCGGCGGGGGCGCGGCCGGGCGGAGCGGGGGCCGGTGGGGGCGCGGCTGCCGGGGCGGCGGCCACCGGGGCGGTGGCCACCGACAGGAGCACGGCGAGGACGGCGAGTAGGGGGAGGGGGCGTCGCACGTCGTGAACTCCTGTCGATGGTGGGGGTGTTCGTGGTGCTCGGGGTCAGCCGTGGTGCTCGGGGTCAGCCGTGGCGTTCGGGGTCAGCCGTGGCGTTCGGGGTGAGCCGTGGCGTTCGGGGTCAGCGGTGGTGCCGGGCCAGCACCCGCTGCACCGCCCGGGCGTCGGCCGGTATCTCGCCGGTGGCCGGGGCGGGCAGCTGGATGAAGGGGCCGGCCAGGAAGAGCGAGCGCGGGGCGGCGGGGGCGCGGTCTCGCGGGTCGGAGTGTCGCTCACCGTGCGCCTTCCGTCGCCGGGCTGCCGGCCGCGCCGACGCCCGGGATCGCGTCGCTGCCCGGCACCGCGCCGCCGGGAGCCGCGAGCTCGGGAGCCTGACCCTCGGCTGACGGACCGTCCGTCGCCGGGGCGTCCGTCGCCGGGCCGAGCTCGATGGTGAACGCGCCGAGCACTTCGCGCATCCGCCGTTCCACCTCCTCGATCGAGGCGCCGACCACATGGACGTACCCCGAGGCACTGTGCGAGGCCCTCCGGGCGGACACCGCGTCGCCGACACCGACCGTGAGAACGGCCTCGACCACCCCGGGGACACGCAACAGGTCCTCCGTCGGAGTGATCCGCCGGACCGTCCCGGAGCCCGGCAGCGGCAGCAGGAGGCCACCCGCGCACTGGCGCAGGCGGTAGTCGAGCGCCGGGCGGATGCCCCGGTAGACGTCCAGGGTGGCGCCGAAGACGTCGAAGCCGTACGCGTGCCCGTGGTTGGCCGGGATCTCACAGTCGGCCAGCCGGAGCCCGATCTCCCCGGCGTACAGCCGGCCGTCGATCAGGAAGAACTCCATGTGCGCGTAGCCGTGGTCGATGACCATGCCGGTGACGATCCGCTGCACCAGGACGCGCAGGTCGACCGGCGGGGCCTCGTCGGTGCCGACGCTGATGCTGGCGTTCATCGCGCCGTCCACGATGTCCAGCGGACGGCAGGGCATGGCGCTCGGCCAGGCGTCCAGCACCTCGCCCCGGTGGATGATCGCGCAGACCTCCCACTCGGTGCCGCGGAGGAACCGCTCGACCATCCAGTCCCGGGCGGTGAGGTCGATGCCGGCCAGTGACTGGGGGCCGTCCAGCCGGTGGGTGTCCACGCACGCGAAGGAGTCCACCGGCTTGAGCACCAGCGGCCAGCCGTAGGTGGCGGCGAACCAGGCGACCTCGGCGACCGTCCGGACTCGCGTGAACTCGGCCGTTCGCAGGCCGAGTTCACGGAAGCGCTGCTTCATCTCGGCCTTGTCGCGGACCCAGGCGACCTGTCGGCTGCTCAGGTGCGGCAGCCCGGCCAGCTTGGCGAAGCGCTGGGCGAGGGCCTGGCGCGGCTCGCTCGGGTTGCAGAAGGTGCTCGGCCGTGCGGGGAGCCCGGCCACCCACTCGCGGTAGCGCGCCGCCTCCCGGACCAGCGGCACGTCGGCGCGCACCCAGAACGCGGGCAGGTGCGCGGTGCGGCGCAGGTGGTCCTCGGAGAGGTCGCCGCGCAGCTCCTCGAAGCGCAGCAGCACCAGGTGCTCCGGGAGGGTGCGGGCCGCGTACCGGGTGAAGGAGGACGGCCGGTCGTCCACCAGGAGCAGTACCGGGGCCTCGGCCGGGGCGTCGGTGCCGGCTCCGGGCGGGGCGCCGCGCGCGGGGTTCGCGCGGTTCGCGGGGTTCGCGGGGTTCGCGGGGTTCGCGGGGTCCGCGTTCACATCGCCTCCAGGACGCGCCGGATCGCCTTGACCGCCACGGCCCGCTGCTCCTGCGGCAGTTCGGGCGACAGCGGCACGCACAGGGTGCGCTCCAGCAGGTCGCGGGTGCGGGCGAAGCCGCACATGGAGCAGTCGGCGTTGCAGGCTTCGAGGATGCGGATGCACAGGTCGTGCGGGTGCGGGTGCGGGTGCGGGTGCCGGTGCGTGGTGGGGGACACGGGGACACCTGGGCCTTTCCGTCGGGGATCGATTCCGTGGGCGGCGCGGGGACGGATCGGCGGGGACACATCAGCGGGCCGGGTCGTCGGCCCCTGAAGGTCGTTCGGCCAGGAGCTGGAGCAGGGCGTCGGCGACCTGCGCCGCGCCTGCCGTGCCGACGGCGGTCGTCAGCGCCGTCCAGTCGGGGCCGGGACGGTCGGTACCAGTCCGATCGGTACCAGTCCGGTCGGCGTCGGGCGGGTCGGCCAGCTGCCCGAGCTGCTCGACCAGGGCCTCCCGTACGGCCCTTGTCGCCCGGTGGCGGCCGAGGTCGGCGGCGCGGGCGATGCCGCCGTAGATCAGGTCGAGGGCCTTGCCCTCGCCGTGGGCGCGCAGTGCCAGCGCCTCGTCCTCGTCGAACACCTCCTTCGGCCAGCGGACGCGGGTGTCGGTGCCGAGCGCCCGGCTGTGGAATCGGCCGTTGAAGATCTGGCTGAGGTTCTGCGGTGGCAGGCAGATGGTGGGAGTCCCGAGCTGCCCCGCCTCCAGGAGGGTGGTGAGGCCGGGGGAGGTGAGCAGCACGTCGCACTCGGCGAGGCGGCGCAGGAACTCCTCATGGGGGAGGGCGCCGACGGTGGTGGTGGCCGGGTGGGCGCAGGAGTCCACCAACTGCGCGGCCAGCCAGGCGGGCAGGTTGCCCGCGATGTGCACCTCGGTGACCCCGCTCGCGGTGAGCGCGTCCAGGGCCGCGGGCAGGACGAGCTGCGGATAGCCGGCCCAGTCGGTGAGTTGGGGTGCGCGCAGTCCGCCGAGGCTGAGCAGGGCGCGCCGGGGGTGCGGTGTCGGCGTGCTGCCGCGGGCGGCCCCGCCGTCGGCGATCACGGCGTCCACCCACCGGAGTCGGTGGACGTCGGCCAGCACCCGGGCGGCCTCCGGCGGCAGCGCCACGCACCGCTGGGCGCAGTACACCTCGGTGTCCAGCGGGAGGTCGGGGCGGTCGCCGTCCGTCCAGAGGAACGGCAGGCTGTCCACGAACACCACCGGGACCCCGCAGGCCCGCAGCGCCTTCGCCAAGGCGCCGTCCATCACCACCAGCGCCGCCTGCACGCGCTGAGTCCGGACGATCCGGGCCAGTTCCTCGGCCGACCGGTGCTCCGGCAGGTCGAACCAGCGCTCCACCGGCTGCTCGGCGAGCACCGGTCTGCCCAGTCCGGAGGCCAGCCCGATGAATCTCAGCCGGTCGCCGCCGCGACGTCGGAGGGCGGACAGCACCGCGCTCAACTTGCCGGAACTGCCCCAGCCGAACTCGACTCCGGCCACGGCGACCGTCCGGGTCTCCGTCGTCGTCTTCGCCGTCATCCGTACCGTCGTCATCCGTACCAACTCCCCCGCCTGTAACGGACTTTTCTGTCGCTCCGTATTCGTACCAGGCCTGAGATCGCAGGTCGGTTCGACTGCCTACGGAAAAGCGAAACGTAACCACCCCACCAGGTGAAGTTGCCGTTCGGTGCATTGACGACGAGCAGTCAATCCGATGGATGCGCAACACACGGGCAGGAACGTGCCTGCACCCGCCGGCCGCCGCGACGGGCTGCAATGGACGCCCATCCGATCCGCAGCGCAGCCGACCACCGGAACCGCGCCCCAGCCGTACCGATCCCCCCGCAGGAGGGCCGCCAGATGGAACAGTTGACCGACGACACCGATCCGGTCCGCGTGCTGGACACCTCCGGCACCGACTACCGCCGGGCCTTCGACCTCTTCCTCGCCGGCACCGACGAGAAGCCGCGCACCCACGCCCGGCTGAGCGAGGTCGCCACCGGCCTCCCGCACCGCCGGGTGCTGCTGGACCTCGGCGCGGGCGACGGCCGCACCACCGCCCACCTGGCCCGGTACTTCGACCGCACGATCGCCGTCGAACCGAGCGCCGCCATGCGGGAGAAGCTCATCGCCGCCTGCCCGGGCGCCCGCGTCCTGCCCGAGCCGCTGGACCGCGCCGAGCCGTCCGAGCCGGCCGACCTGGTCCACCTCTCCCACGTGCTCTACTACGTCCCGGAGTCCGACTGGCTCCCCACCGTCACCCGCGCCATCGAGTGGACGGCCCCCGGCGGCACCCTGCTGGTCGTCCTGCAGAACCCCGAGAGCCCCTGCATGCGGATGGCCGCCCACTTCACCGGCGTGCGCTACGACCTGAGCGCCCTCCTCGATGGTCTGCGCGCCCACCACCCCACCCACACCTACGCCTTGGAGACCCTCGACCTCCACTACCGCACGCCCCACCTCGCCGAGGCCGTCGACGTCGCCGAGTTCATGGTCAACGTCGCCGACCTCGCCACCCTCGACCCCCGCCCCACCCGGGCCGCCCTCACCGCCTACGTCCGACAGCACTTCGCCCAGCCCGACGGCAGCTACGCCATCGGCCACACCCAGGACATGCTCACCGTCCGCCGGGCCCGGAGCGCCCGGGTCTGAACCCCGGGGGGCCGGACGGCTCAGACATCGGTGTTCGATCGAACGCCCAGGCGAACTCCCCTGGGCCTTCCGGCTACCGGCCCGGTGCGGCGTCCTCGATGGCGGTGAGCAGCCGGGTGTGCACGGCGGTGGCGGCCGCGCGGGTGGCCGGGTCGGGGTCCTGCAGCTGAGGGGCGATCAGCTCGACGGCCGCGGCGAGGACCGGCACGGGCACGGTCGCCTCGCGCAGGTGGAGGAGTTGGGAGGCGGCCCGCTCACCGGGCGTGGCCCGGGCGCGGGCGTCGGGGATCAGGGCGGTGAGGCCCCGGGGAAGTGGCTGAGTGCTGGTCACCCGTCGCATTCTTCCGTGCCCGGGCGCCGCTGATCACCACGGCCGGGCGACGGCGGCCCCATGGACGGCCGGCGGTGATGGTGCGCCCGAGGATGATCGGCGCCCAGCGGTGGAGGAGTGGCCGTCGACAACGATCCGCTGACGGACCTGGCCGTGCTCCGCCGGGTGCGTCGCGTCCTCGCGGCGGGGCGCCGGGATTCCCGGCAGGGCAGGCGGTTGCGGAGGCTCCGGGTGTGGAGGGTGTGGAAAAGGTTTGGCGGGGCACCCGGGGAATCTTGTATGGTTCTCCGCGAATCATCCAGAGGGGTGGAGGGACCGGCCCTACGAAGCCCCGGCAACTCCCCGTTCGACCCGGCGTCCGAAGTACGCGCCGTGTTGTCCGGGGTCAGTGCCAACTCCGGCCTGTCGCCAACGTGGCGCGGGAAAGATGAGGAGACACGGTGCTCTCTGTGCTGTCCTTCGCCCGGGCGCTTCCCGCCCCGGCCCTTTCGCGTACCCATCTCGTGTCCGGCGCAGGCATTCGGCCCGCTTCGCAGGCCTGTCCTCGCTGACCACCCCGCTCCCACCCCACCGGAGCGCCCGTGAGCCGGACCCACCCACGGCCCACGGGATCTGAGACTGGAGTACCCGTCCATGGAGAACACGAGCGGTGTCGGCGTGCTCGACAAGATCACCTCGATCCTCGGCACCCTGGAGGCCGGCCCGGCCACCCTGGCCGGACTGGTCGACGCCACCGGCCTGGCCCGGCCGACCGCCCACCGGATCGCCGTCGCACTGGAACACCACCGCCTGCTCGGGCGTGACCTGCAGGGCCGGTTCGTCCTCGGGCCGCGGCTCGCCGAACTGTCGGCCGCCGCCGGTGAGGACCACCTGCTGACCGCCGCCGGCCCGGTCCTCACCCAGCTGCGCGACCTCACCGGCGAGACCGCCCAGCTCTACCGCCGGCAGGGCGAGGTCCGGGTCTGCGTGGCGGCGGCCGAGCGGCTCTTCGGCCTGCGCGACACCGTCCCCGTCGGTCTGGCCCTCCCGATGAAGGCCGGGTCCGCCGCCCAGGTGCTGCTCGCCTGGGAGGAGCCCGAGCGCCTCCACCGGGGCCTCAAGGGCGCCCGCTTCACCGCCACCGCCCTCAGCGGAGTGCGGCGCCGGGGCTGGGCCCAGGCCGTCGGCGAACGCGAGCCCGGCGTCGCCTCCGTCGCCGCGCCCGTCCGCGGCCCGGCCGGGCGGGTAGTGGCCGCCGTCTCCGTCTCGGGCCCGATCGAACGGCTCACCCGGCACCCCGGTGCCCGCCTCTCCCAGGCGGTCCTCGAGGCGGCCGGCCACCTGTCCGAGGCGCTGCGCCGCTCCTGACCGGCGTGCCCGCGGTCAGCACGGGGTATCCGCTACCCCTCGTCCAGCAGGGCGGCGAACCGGGCCAGCGGATCCCCGGTGAACGGGCGCAGCGCCGGGGCGAGGAGGCGCGCCCCGGGGAAGCGCAGGCCGCCGAGGAAGGCGAAGCGGGTGGTGCGGTCGGTCTCCGGGCGGGCCGCCATCCCGCCGAGGACCAGACGGCTCTGCATCAGGCACCAGCCGGGGGCGAGGTCGATCCCGAAGGTCGCCCGCAGCCGGGTGTGGCCGTGGATCCGGGCTTGCAGCGAGGCGGTCCGGAGCGAATCGGCGGTGGGTGGGCCGGCGGTGGGTGGGCCGGCGGTGGGCGGGCCGGCCGGCTCGGACGGGGTGAGCCGCACGGTGCGGACGTCCGGGATCCAGAGCGGCATCGTGCGCTCCAGGTCCTGGGCGAGCGCCCAGACCCGTTCGAACGGCGCGTCCAGGACGGTCTCGCCGATCCGTGCCGCTCCGGGTGCGGTCGCGGCGATCACCCGCAGCCGCCGGACCGGGTCGAAGTCGGCGACGGGCCACTGCGGCGGCTGTGGAATGCGCGGCATCTCGGGGATCGGGCTGTCGGTCACTGCTGCCACGCCTTTCGGAAGCTGAGCCGGGCCCGGGAGAGACGGGACTTGACCGTCCCGGGTGCGACCGCGAGCAGCGCCGCGGTCTGTCGTTCGTCGAGGCCCTCCAGGTCGCGCATCAGCAGGACCGCGCGGTGTTCGGGGGAGAGCCGGGACAGCACGTCGCGGATGTCCGCGGCGAGCTGGGGGTCACCGGGCGCGGGCACTTCACTCAGTTCGGCGGGCCGCGAGCGCGTCGCCCGGGTGGCGTACCGCACCGCCTCCCGGACGGCGATGGCCCGCACCCAGCCGTACAGCGCCGCCGGTTCCCGCAGTTGGCGCAGCTTGCGGAAGACCACGATGAGCGCCTCCTGGGTCGCGTCGGCGCCGTCGTCCAGGGCGATCGGGCCGCAGAGCCGGCGGACGTACGGGGTGATCAGGTCCAGCAGCCGGCCGGCCGCGAGTCGGTCGCCGCCCTGGGCGGCCCGGACCAGCTCGGCTAGGCCGGGCGGTGGCTCCTGCATGGTGCGCTCTCCGCTCTCTCCGTCGAGGGGCAAACGAGGGGGTCCGTGGAGGGAGGCCCCGGGAGGGCGAAAGGTTCCGCGCGGCTTCCGCCCGACGGCAGTGTTCCTCGTCACAGGAACGGATCGGCCGGCGGGGTGCTCCTCCTGGTGTCCAAGCGTCCTGACACTCCGCGAGGTGACGGCATGAAGTCGACGAAGATCCGCAGCAGGGCCACCGCGGTCGGCGCGGTGCTGGCGGTGGACGGTCTGGTCCACCTCTACTGGGCCACCGGACGGACCTGGCCGGTGGACGGCACCACCCGGCTCTCGCAGCTGGTGCTCAACACCCAGGTGCCGTTCACGCCGCAGACGCTGCTCCCGCTCGCCGGGACGCTCCTCTCCGGCGCGACGCTGGTGCTGGTCCAGGGCGGACGGCTGCCGGCCCTGGCCCGCCGGCTGCCCGCCGTGCTGCCGCGCTGGGCGAGCCGGGCGGTGGCCGCCGGGCTGCTCGCCCGGGGCACTGCCGGACTCGTCTGGGTGACCGGCGCCTGGGCGGACCCGGGCGACACCTTCTACTGGCTCAACCTGCTGCTGTACACCCCGCTCTGCCTGCTGCTCGGCCGGGCCGCCTGGCAGGTCTCGGCCGCAGGCGGGGCAGTGGTGGGCGGGGCGGTTGCGGGCGGGGCGGCGACGGGCGGGCCGGCGGTGGGCGGGGCGGAGACAGGCGGGCCGGCGGCGGTCGCCCGTGCGGACCGGGCCCGGACGGTGCGGGCCTGACCCCACGGAACGAGGACGGCGCCCCGCGGCTCCCGGAGCCGTGGGACGCCGTCCTGCCCGGTCTCGCTCAGCGCCGCAGGTGCTGGACGGCGCGCGCGGTGGTGGCGGGTGCCGCGGCGTGCGCCGCCGGGGTGCTCGGCGCGCCCGCGGCCGGGCTGCGCAGGGTGCCGGGCTGGAAGCGGCCGCTGTACACGTCGGTGGAGTTCAGCGGGGCGGCGCTGTTGGCGGTCACCAGCACCGGGCGGACCATACGGCCGTCGTTGATCAGTGCCTGGTAGTCGCCGAGGAAGTGGCCCCCGGCGTCGGGCGCCTGGAGCCAGTCGAAGACCGGCGTGATCTGCCGCTCGACCGGGCTGTCCTCGCCGCCGCGCGGGAAGCTGAGCAGCCAGGCGGCGGTGGGCAGGGTGGTGGTGTTGCCCGGGGTGAGGTAGCGCAGGTCGTAGTAGCTGACGGCGACGGTGCCGTCGGCGGTCACGGTGATGGACGGGGTGAACGCCGGGGAGCCCGGGGCCTGGTTGAGCCGGGCGGGACCGCTCCAGGTCCGGCCGCCGTCCGTGGAGTGCACCAGCTGGATCGCGTCGTACCGGCCGCCGGTGAACTCCGACCCCTCGTAGGCGAGGTAGAGCTCGCCGGTCCTCGGGTCGATGGCCACGCTCGGCAGGCCGGCGCCGGCCCGGAGGGACTTGGTGGCGTCGGCGGGCGCGTTCGGGTCGACTTCGGGGACGGAGGTGTCGGCGGCGACCCGGACCGGTTGGCTCCAGGTGCGGCCCTGGTCGGTGGAGCTGACCATGCCGTAGTGCACGTCGCTGACCGTGCTGGCGGTCGCGTCGGTGAAGGTGATCCAGTCGAAGAAGTCGTACAGCGTGTCGGTCCGCGGATCGACCACGATCTGGTTGCCGATGGTCTGGGTGTTCGGCGTCGTGCCGGTGATCACGAAGGGCTTGGCCGGGGACCAGGTGCGGCCGTGGTCACGGGTGATCGACAGGTAGCCGGGTCCGTCGAAGACGGGTGTCGGGCCGGCGGCCTGGTCCACCCGGTCCCAGACCTGGTAGGCGACGCCCGGGTGCACCGGGTCGGCGGTGACGGCGTTCTTGTCGTCCGTGATTGCCGGGTCGTCGTCGGCGATCAGCTCGGTGACGTGCTGCCAGCTGCGCCCGCCGTCGGTCGAGGTGGCGGCGGCCACCGCGCTGCGCGCCGTGGTGGCGTCGAAGACCAGGGCGCTGGCGTAGGCGGCGCCGTCCGGGCCGAAGCTCACCCAGCCGTCGGAGGCGCGCTGGTAGGCCAGCCCGCCCGGCGCGCAGTGGGTGAACGGCAGGGCGGTCTGGGTGAAGTGCGCACCGTCCGTGGTGTAGCTCGAACTCAGGCCCCGGGCACCGCCGTTGGACCAGCGGTCCTGCTGGTAGATGGTGATCGTGTTCGCCGGGTCGAGCGGGTTGGCGGCGGCGTACGGTTCGTCCTCGGCGGCCGGGGAGTTGGTGCCGGGCCCGTCGGCGGCGAGGTCGCAGGCGGCGTACGGATCGCCGGGCGAGAGCAGGGCGAGCGGCGCTCCGGCCGTACTCGCGCCGGCCGGGGCGCCGCCGGTGAGGGCGGCGAGGACGAGGGCCGCGGTCGCGGTGGCGAGCGACGCTCTGGTGCGGAAGTGCATGGTGACCCCCATGGTCGTCGGCGGGGAGGTGCCTGGTGTCCCGGGTGGTGCTGTGCTGTTCCGGTACCGGAGGGGAGTTGACGTCCGGTCGGGCGGGCGACTCTACCCAGCCGCGGGGAGCGCGCCAACGACCCGCGCGCGCTCCTTACCCTGTCCGCACCATTGGCCGATGGCCGCCCCGGACCGCCGCCCCGGACCGCCGCCCCCGGACCTCCCGTCCCCGGACCTCCCGTCCCCGGACCTCCCGTCCCCGGACCGCCGCTCCGGACCGTCCGTCAGCGCGAGGCCTACCGGCCGCCCTCCCACAGGGCGCGCTCGACGGTCCGCAGGGCGGTGGCCGACTGCTCCCAGCCGTGCCACCAGAACAGCCCGCCGTCCCGGCTCGCCTCGGCGGCGAGCGCGGTCAGCTGGGCCCACGGGCCCGCCGGGATGCCGAACCGGGGCCGCTCGGCGAGCCGTTGGGCCGCCTCGGCGTCGACCGGGACCATGCCGACCAGCGGGAACGGTTCGCCGTCCGCCGTGCGGCCGGTGCCGTGGAGCATCGGGTGCAGGGTGAGCGGGTCGAGCAGCAGGGTGAGGTCGGCGGTCGGTACGGCGTCCGGGCCGTCCTGCCAGCCGAGGCGTCGGCCGCTCGCCTCGGCCTTGGGCACGGGCTGTGCGCCGAGGGCGACACCCTCCGCCGACACCCGTAGTTCCGCGCCGCCGGCCGGGCGCGAGGGCAGTCGCAGCCGGTAGTCCCCGTACAGGCACGGCGGGACGTCCGGTACCGCCCGGGCGAAGGGGACGGTGACGCCGTCCACGTCGAAACCCGTCGGCCCGATCAGCACCGCCGCCGTGACGGGCTCGCCGTCGATACTGACCCGCAGGCGCGGGTCCGTGCCGGGGGCGCCGGGGGCCACGTCCACGCGGACGCCGCCCTCGCCGCCCTCGCCGCCCTCGCCGCTTTCGGATCGGTACCCGCCGACCAGGTCGGCGAGCGGCGGGGTCTCCGGCAGCGGGTACTCCGTCAGGCACACTGCGCGCCCGCCGGCACCGAGAGCGCCGACGGTACCGACCAGTCGGCGCCGCCCGTCGCGGCCGAACTCGGTCCGCAGCTCGCCGCGGCCGCCGTCCGGCTCGTGCCAGCGCAGTACGCCGCGCTCGTAGCGCGGGTCGGCGATCCGGCGGCCGTCGACGTGGACCCGGTGCCGGGGAGGGTCGCCCGCGCGGCCGAGGACGTAGACGGACAGGTCGCCGTCCGGCGTGCCGTACAGGCCCGTCCACGGGTAGAGCGCGCCGGCGAGGACGGAGTCGAGGTCCTGGCGGATCGACGGCCAGCCCGCGGAGCCGTCCCGCAGCAGCCTGCGCGCCTCGGACTTGCGGGTGAGCAGGGTGCGCAGCCGCCGGGCCGCCTCCGGTGCGGGCCGCTGTCGCACGCCCCGGGCGGCGGCCTGGAGGGCGAGGTCCTCGCGCCGGGCCAGCAGGGCGCGTTCGGCCGCGCCGAGCTCCGGCGGCGCCCAGTCCGCCACGGCGGCGGCCGGCTCCCGGACGTAGCGTTCGCGCAGGGCGCTGTCCTCGCCGAGGGCGAGGACGAAGCGGGCGCCGGGCGTGTCCTCCTGCCAGTGGAAGCCGGCCGGGACGCGGAAGCCGGCGAAGCCGTCCAGGGCGGCGAGTTCGCGCGGGCCGTACTCGTCGATGATGCGCAGCGGGCCGTCGGGCGGGCGCACGGTCTGGCCGGGCTGGAGCAGGCCGAGGCGGCGGAGCACCTGCGGGTCGGCCGGAGCGGCCTCGGTGGGCGCCAGGTACCAGGTGGAGGCGCTGGTGACGGTGCGCTGGACGGCGGGGTCGCGCAGGGCGGCGACGGTGTGCTCGGCGGTGACGGGGTCGAGGCCGCGGTAGCGGGCGCCGACGTAGTTGACCACAGTGTGGTCCGGCCCGTAGACCTCCTCCAGCCGGTCCAGCAGGACGGGCAGGTGGCGGTTGGTGAACCCGGCGCGCTGGTAGTCGAGTTCGCCGACGATGCCGACCTGCCAGAGCACCAGGTGCAGGCCCGGGTCGATCCGCCGGTCGCGGATCAGCAGGTCGGAGGCCTCGAAGGTCTGCATGCCGGGGGTGCTCGGGTCGACCCCGAGATCCGCGCAGAGCACGTCCAGGGCGCTGATACCGGGCCGCATCACGGCGCGGTGGCCCTCGCGGCGGGCGATCCGGACGGCGCGGTGGCTGGAGAGCACGAAGATGCCGGGGTGGCCGTAGAAGACCGCCGCGACCCGCCGCCCCGCGCGGACGAAGTGCAGGACGGCCTCGGACATCTGGACGTACGTCAGGTAGCGGTCCTTGGCGTCGTCGTAGAACACGCCGAGGTCGTAGGCGTCGGGACGCCAGGCGTTGATCCTGACCACCGTGGCCGGGTCCGCCACGCAGTGGAAGACGTGGTCGGCCTCGCGGAGCAGGCGTTCGTCGGCCCGGGTGAAGCCGGCCGCCTCGATGCCGGAGCCGAGGACGGTCAACTCGCCCAGCCGACCGGCCGGTTCACCCGTGGGCGGGCCGGCTGCGGCGATCGCCCGGGTCAACTCGTCCCAGCGGAGCTCGTGTTCGCGACGGGAGGGGAAGCGGTCGAAGGGGCGGGTGTAGCGGTGTGCGGAGGGGCGGTCGGAGTCCATGCGGCGGCGCGGGCCTCAGACCGCGTCCGTGGCGTCGACGGCGCTCGTGGCGTCGACCGCGTCCGTGGTGTCGACCGCCTCGACGACGTCCACGATCCCCTGGGTGACCTGCGGCGGCAGCGGGTCGACCAGGACCGGGGGGTCGAGCTGGACGTAGGTCTGGACGAGCTGCGACGAGGGCTCCGCCAGGACCGGGTCGTCGAGGTCGACGCGGATCTGGGTGACCTGCGGCGGCGTCGGCTCCATCTGGATGACCTGCGGCGTGGGTTCCAGCGGGATCGGCGCGTCGAACTCGAAGACGGCCTGGGTGCTCTGCGGCGGGACCATCAGCACCGGCGCCCCGGAGGCGAGGGTGCCCCACGCCGCGCGGTCCGGGTCGGCGTCGCCGGCCAGGACGAGGTCGACGTCCACGTCGATGTCCACGACATCCAGGTCCATGACATCCAGGTCCACGACGTCGACGGACAGGCTGCTTGCGGTCAGGGTGATCACGGCGGTCACTCGTCCCCTCGGGGCCACGGTAGGAGGCGGGTTCATGCTACTGAACGGGCGTTCGACCGAACAGGGGCGGAGAGCCGCCCGTCAGGCGACCGGCCCAGCACCGCGCGCGCTCCGCGAACCGGCCTGGTGAGCTGTGCCCGGAGCCTGCCACCCGCCCGGCCTCCCCGCCGCCCGAAGGAGACCCCCGTGCCGGACCCGACGACCTCGTACGCCGACCTGCGCGCCCTGGTGATCAACTGCACCCTCAAGCGCTCCCCGGAACGCAGCCACACCCAGGGCCTGATCGACGTCAGCACCGGCATCCTGGAACGCCAGGGCGTCACCGTCGATGTCCTGCGGGCGGTGGACCTCGACATCGCGACGGGCGTCTGGCCGGACATGACCGAGCACGGCTGGGAGACCGACGAGTGGCCGGTGATCTACTCCCAGGTGATGGCCGCAGACATCCTCACCCTGGCCGGGCCGATCTGGCTCGGCGACAACTCCTCCGTGATGAAGAAGGTCATCGAGCGCCTCTACGCCTGCTCGTCGATTCTCAACTCCGAAGGTCAGTACGCCTACTACGGCCGGGTCGGCGGCTGCCTGATCACCGGCAACGAGGACGGCGCCAAGCACTGCGCGATGAACGTGCTCTACAGCCTCCAGCACCTCGGCTACACCATCCCGCCGCAGGCGGACGCCGGCTGGGTCGGCGAGGCCGGCCCCGGGCCGTCCTACCTGGACCCGGGCTCCGGCGGCCCGCAGAACGACTTCACCAACCGCAACACCACCTTCATGACCTGGAACCAGCTCCACCTGGCCCGGATGCTCAAGGACGCCGGCGGCATTCCGGCGCACGGCAACCAGCGCTCGGAGTGGGACGCCGGCTGCCGCTTCGACTTCGAGAACCCCGAGCACCGCTGAGTGGAGCGTGGGCCGTCAACCGCTCGGCGGCCCCGTAGAGCGCATGGACGCCGACGAGTTCGCGGTGCCGGTCGTACCGCTGGTCGAAGGTGGTGGAAGGGTCATCGGTCGTGTCGGGCCCCGACCAGTCGATCCCGTCGGATTCCCGCGCCCGCGGTGTGGGAGACCATGGATCACCAAGTGACCGGCAACGCCTGCAGGCCGCGGAAGACCAGTTCCGGTACGTAGGTGAGCTCGGACTCGTCAACGGCGAGGCGCAGTCCCGGATACCGTTTCACCACGGACCCGATCGCCACCCGCATCTCCCGGCGGGCCAGTATCGCGCCGAGGCAGAAGTGCGGCCCGTGCCCGAAGGCGAGGTGCGCTGCCGGTCCTTCGCGCGTGATGTCGAAGCGGCCGGGATCCGGGTACACACCGGGGTCGCGGTTGGCCGCGACGATGACCGGCAACACCGGTTCGCCCGCCCCCAGTTCGACGCCCTCCAGATCGACGGGCTCGGTCGTGACCCGGACCTCGGCCGAGGTGAAGAGCCTGCTGTAGCGCAGTAGTTCGTCGACCGCCGGACCGATCAGGTCCGGTGACGACCGCAGCAGGGCGAGTTGGTCCGGATGGCGCAGCAGGGTCAGCAACGAGTTGCCCAGCTGGTTGACGGTCGTCTCGTGGCCGGCGATCAGCAGGCCCTCGAGGTTGGCCAGCAGCTCGGGTTCGGTGAGGTGGTCGCCCTCGTCGTTGGCGGCGACCATGGCCGAGATCAACCCGTTGTCCGGCTGCGCCCGCTTCTGACGCACCAGGTCGGCGAGCCAGTCCTGCATCTCGCTCTGCGCGGCCCGCAGTTCGTCCGGAGTGATGTCCGTGACGAACAGCCGCCTGGTCCACCTGCGGATGGCCTCCGCCTCGGAGTAGGGCACGCCGAGCAGCTCGCAGATGACCATCAACGGCAGCGGGGTACAGAGACCTGCCACAAGGTCCGCGGTTGGATCGAGGGAGTCGAGCAGGGAGTCCACCAGGGACTGCACGCGTGGCTCGAGCTGGTCGACCATGCGCGGGCTGAACGCCTGCGACATCAGCTTGCGCAGGCGGGCGTGGCGCTCGCCGTCCAGACTGGTGACCAGTAACGGGTCGGCGGCGACGGTCAGTTGCAGTGGGCTGCCCGGAAGCGTGGCCGCCTCCCGGCTGAACCGGCTGTCGCTCAGAACCTGGCGCACCGCCTGATAGGAAAGGGCGAGCCAGACCTTTGCCGGACCGATCGTCGCGTGGACGACCGGAGCCTGCGCGAGCAGAGCCTCGGCTTCGGGCTCGTTGTCGAGGTGGTGTGGGGTGGTGAAGGGAAACGTGGCTTGCATCGCTGCCTCCTGACTGGATGTCACCAGGTCCGCGCACCGGGTGCCGGGCGCGAACGGCCGGGACCGATGCGCGGATCGGTGACAGCTGGGTTGTGTGCCGCCGGGGGCGGTGGCGCTTCGCGATCGTCTCGAATGCGATGAGGGGTCAAACGGTTCAGCCGGAGCTGTCGACGGCGCCGGTGGGCGGTTCGCTCGATCCGGGTGGTGATCGCCGTGCGGAGGTTCTCCCGGGTGGCCGGATGACGGTCGAGGACGCTTCTGCGGGAGTGCGAACGGGATTCTAGGGCGTGGTCACCGGAGGTGTCGACGGTGCCCATGAACCCGGCCCGGTCGTGACGGTGCGGGGCGTGGACGCACGTCCGTGACCGCACCGGCAGATTCGCCGGCAGATTCGCCGGCAGGTCCGCCGGCGGACACCGCGACGGGCCGTCCGTGAGAAACGACGCGTTTCATGGGGCACACGGGACGGATCTCGCCACGGTGCCTCTTTCGTGCAGGCATATGACGTTGTGGTGTGCCTCCTTTGAGACAGCCTTCGCCCGGCCTGTGGCGAGGGCGTGATGTTGCTGCCATGCTCATCTGCGCGGCGGAACGATCATCGCCTCGACCCCCACGCTCAGCTCACCAGTGCGTCCAGCTCACCAGTGCGTCTTCCTCGACGGGTCGCCAACGCTGTCGCTTTCGAGGGCCGCTCCACTGATCCAGACGCCCGAAGCGCGGGCGAGTCCGGGTTCGGATAGCACCGGGTCGCCGGGCTGCCCGCGCGCTCGATGCTCCGGCCGCTTGCGCGGCCGGAGCCGCACCATCGGGACTGCTACGGAAACACCCCACCTTCCTTCATCCCCCCGGCTCACGAGGTGTCGATGTGATGCGCTTCCCCCTGGATTCGGACGCTGATCGTGTCGCTGTCATCGGAATGGCGGGCAGGTTGCCGAAAGCCCCGGATCCGGCGGCGTTCTGGCGCCTGCTGTGCGACGGGGCCGACGCGATCACCGCGCCGCCCGTGGGTCGGCAGGGCGTACGGCACGGCGGCTACCTGGACCGGGTGGACGGCTTCGACGCGGCGTTCTTCGGTGTGTCCCCCCGCGAGGCCGCCGGCATGGATCCGCAGCAGCGGCTCATGCTCGAACTCGCCTGGGAGGCCCTGGAGGACGCCCGGATCGTGCCGAGCACGCTGACGGGCGGCCCGGCGGGGGTGTTCGTCGGCTCGATGTGGGAGGACTACACGTCCCTGACCTACCCCGGTCACATCACGCCGCACACGCTGACCGGCACCAACCGGGGCGTCATCGCCAACCGCGTCTCGCACTTCCTCGGTGTGCGCGGACCGAGCATGACGGTCGACACGGCCCAGTCGTCGGCGCTGGTCGCGGTGCATCTGGCGGTCGAGAGCCTGCGCCGCGGCGAGTCGGCGCTCGCCCTGGCCGGCGGGGTGAACCTCAACCTGACCGCTGCCCGCGAGGAGGGGGCGGCGGAGTTCGGCGGCCTGTCCCCGGACGACCGCTGCTTCACCTTCGACGCCCGGGCCAACGGCTTCGTCCGCGGCGAGGGCGGCGCCTTCCTCGTCCTGAAACCGCTGGACCGGGCCCTGGCCGACGGGGACCGCGTCTACGGTGTCATCCGGGGCAGCGCGGTCAACAACGACGGCGCCACACAGAGCCTGACCGTGCCCAGCGCGCAGGCCCAGGAACAGGTCATCCGCGAGGCACTGGCCCGCGCCGGCGTGCGTCCCGCGGACGTGCAGTACGTGGAGCTGCACGGCACCGGCACCGCCGTCGGCGACCCCATCGAGGCCGCCGCCCTCGCGGCGGCCTACCGCGACCCGGCCGAGTCCGGCGACGCCGACAGCGCCCTGCGGGTCGGATCCGCCAAGACGAACGTCGGCCACCTGGAAGGCGCCGCAGGCATCGTCGGTCTGCTCAAGGCCGTCCTCAGCGTGTACCACCGTGCACTGCCGCCGAGCCTGAACCACGAAACCCCCAACCCCGGCATCCCTATCGACGCACTGGCGCTGCGGGTCCAGACCGCGCTGACCCCCTGGCCGCGGCCGGACGCGCCCCTGCTCGCGGGCGTGTCGTCGTTCGGCATGGGCGGCACCAACGCGCACGTGATCGTCGAGCAGGCGCCCGATGCGGCCGCGCCGCCGACCCGCCGGCCCGCCCCCGAGGCCCGGCCGGCGCCGTGGATCGTCACGGCGCGGACCAAGCAGGCGCTACGAGCGCAGATCGAGCGCCTGCGCGAGCACGTGCGCAGCCACCCGGACCTGACCGCCGCCAAGGTCGCGCACGCGCTGGCCACCACCAGAACCCGTTTCGCGCACCGCGCGGTCCTGCTCGACTCCGCCCAGGTCGCCGTCGGCCGGGCCGGCACCCCGGGCCGTACCGTCTTCGTGTTCCCCGGCCAGGGCGCGCAGTGGGTCGGCATGGGCCGGGAGCTGTACGCCGCGTACCCCGTCTTCCGGGCCGCCGCGGACGAGTGCGCCCAGGCCCTGGCCCCTTACACCGACTGGTCCCTGGCCGATGTCCTGGACGGCGCCCCGCTCGACCGCGTGGACATCGTGCAGCCCGCCCTGTTCGCGGTGATGGTGTCCCTGGCGGCACTGTGGCGCTCCTTCGGTGTCGAGCCCGACGCGGTGGTCGGGCACTCGCAGGGCGAGATCGCCGCGGCATACGTCGCGGGCGCGCTGTCGCTGTCCGACGCGGCCCGGATCGTGGCGCTGCGCAGCCGCGCGCTGGTGGCGCTGACCGGCCGGGGCGGCATGGTGTCCGTGGCCCTGTCCGCCGAGCGGGCCGAGGACTACGTGTCGCGCTGGGGCGGCGCGCTGACGGTCGCCGTGGTCAACGCAACCGGCTCGGTCGTGGTGTCCGGCGACACGCAGGCCCTGTCCGAACTGGTCGAGTCCTGCGCGGCGGACGGTGTCCGCGCACGCGTCGTCCCGGTGGACTACGCATCCCATTCCGCGCAGGTCGAGGCGATCCGCGAGCGGCTGCGCACCGAACTGGACGGTGTGCGGCCGCGGCAGGGCACCATCCCGTACTACTCCGCGGTCACCGGCGGCCTCCTCGACGACACCACGGAGCTCGACGCCGGCTACTGGTACCGCAACCTGCGCGAGCCGGTCCGCTTCGACCTGGCCACCGCCGCACTGCTGGCGGACGGGCACGACGTCGTGGTCGAGGTCAGCCCGCACCCGGTGCTGCTGCCCGCCCTCGAACAGACCCTGGAACAGGCCCGCGAGCGGACCGGCGTGCCCGGCCTCGCCACCGGCACGCTGGGCCGTGACCGGGGCGGACCGGACGTCTTCCTGACCGCGCTGTCCCGGCTGTTCGTGGCCGGCGTGCCGGTCGACTGGTCCCCGGCCGTCGCCGAGGCCGCACCGGTCGACCTGCCCACGTACGCCTTCCAACGTCGTTCGTACTGGCTGCCCGAAGCGACAGCCGGGCAGAGCCCACGGACCCCGGCCGGCCCGGGGACTCCCGCGGCGGAGACCGCCGCAGCCGGCCGGCCGGACGGTGGCCCGGAGGCCTGCGACACCGGGGCCGACGGCATGGACACGGGCGACCCCGAGTCGGGCGCCGCGGTCGACGCGGCCGCCGTGGTCACCGCGCAGATCGCGCTCGTGCTGGGCCACGAGAACCCCGCGGACATCGATCCCGAGCTCACCTTCAAGGACCTCGGCTTTGACTCGGTCACCGGGCTCGAACTGCGCAACCGCCTGGCCGGCGCCCTGGATCGGCAACTCCCCTCCAGTCTGGTCTTCGACCACCCGACGCCCGCGGAGCTGATCGACTGGCTGCGCACCGGCCCCGGCGACCGACCGGCCCCCGCCGCCGCGGCCGCCCACGACGACCCGGTCGTCATCGTGGGGATGGGCTGCCGCTTCCCCGGCGGGGTGGCCTCGCCGGACGACCTGTGGCGGCTCGTCACGGAGGGCGTGGACGCGATCGGCGACTTCCCGGACGACCGCGGCTGGGACCTGGGCGGCCTGTACGACCCGGAACTGCGCGGCGCGGGCACCACGTACACCACCCGGGGCGGGTTCCTGGAGGCGGCGGCCGGCTTCGACGCTCCGTTCTTCGGCATCTCGCCCCGCGAGGCGCTCGCCATGGACCCGCAGCAGCGGCTCGTGCTGGAGACGGCCTGGGAGACCTTCGAGCACGCCGGGATCGACCCGGCCTCGCTGCGCGGCAGCCACACCGGCGTGTTCACCGGCGTCTGGTCGTCCGGCTACGCGACCGGACCGGGTCTGCCGGAGGACCTGGAGGGATACCTGTTCACCGGCGTCGCGACCAGCGTCACGTCCGGCCGGGTCGCCTACCACCTCGGGCTGCGCGGTCCGGCGCTGTCCGTGGACACCGCCTGCTCGTCGTCCCTGGTCGCCGTCCACCTGGCCGCCCAGGCCCTACGCGCGGGCGAGTGCTCGCTGGCGCTCGCCGGCGGTGTCACGATCATGGCGACACCGCTGGGCTTCACCGAGTTCTCCCGTCAGCACGGCCTCGCGGCGGACGGCCGCAGCAAGCCCTTCGCCGCCGCGGCCGACGGCACCAGCTGGGCCGAGGGCGCCGGCTTGGTGCTGCTGGAGCGGTTGTCGGATGCCCGTCGCAACGGTCACCGGGTGCTGGCGGTGGTCGCGGGAAGTGCGGTCAACCAGGACGGGGCGTCCAACGGCCTGACCGCGCCCAACGGTCCGTCGCAGGAGCGGGTGATCCGGCAGGCGTTGGCGAATGCCGGCTTGGAGGCGTCCGAGGTGGACGCGGTGGAGGCCCACGGCACCGGCACCACCCTCGGCGACCCCATCGAGGCCCACGCCCTGCTGGCCGCCTACGGCCAGGACCGGGACGAGCCGTTGTGGCTGGGGTCGGTGAAGTCCAACATCGGCCACACCCAGGCCGCCGCCGGCGTCGCGGGCCTGATCAAGATGGTCATGGCGATGCGGCACGGCGAACTCCCGCGAACCCTGCACATAGACGCCCCCTCCCCGCACGTCGACTGGGCCTCCGGCGGCGTCCGGCTGCTGACCGAGGCCCGGCCCTGGCCCGACAGCGGTCACCTGCGCCGCGCCGGCATCTCGGCCTTCGGCATCAGTGGCACCAACACCCACCTCATTATCGAGCAGAGCAGCATCGAGCAGTCCTCCGAACCGGACCCGGGCCACCTTCCCCACCCCGCCGACCAGGCCGCCCCCACCGCCTGGCTGCTGTCCGCGAAGACCGAAGCCGCGCTGCGCGCCCAGGCCGAGCGGCTGCACGCGTTCGCGACCGCCCACCCCGACGTTCCGGCCGCCGCGATCAGCCGCGCACTGGCCGCCCGCACCCGGTTCGAGCACCGGGCCGCGGTGGTCGGCGCCGACCGGGACGACCTGCTGTCCGGCCTGGCCGCGCTCCCGCCGGGGCTGCCGGCCCGTACCGGCGGGACCGTGTTCGTCTTCCCCGGACAGGGGGCGCAGTGGGCGGGCATGGGCCACGACCTGTACGAGCAGTCCGAGGTCTTCCGCGCCGGCATCGACGCCTGCGCCGCCGCCCTGGCCCCGTACACCGACTGGTCGCTGGTCGACGAACTGCGCCACGGCTCGCTGGACCGCGTCGACGTGGTGCAGCCGGCCCTGTTCGCCGTCATGGTGGCGCTGGCCGACCTGTGGCGGTCCTACGGCGTGCAGCCGGACGCCGTGGTCGGCCACTCCCAGGCGGAGATCGCCGCCGCGTACGTCGCCGGCGCGCTGTCGCTGCGGGACGCCGCCAAGGTCGTGGCGTTACGGTCCAGGGCACTGGCCGTCATCGCCGATCGGGGCGGCATGGTGTCCCTCGCACTGTCCGTCGAACAGGCTGCCGGCTACCTGGCCCGCTGGGGCGAGCGGCTGACCACCGCCGTGGTGAACGGACCCGCGGCGGTCGTGGTGTCCGGCGGCCTCGACGTGCTGGACGAACTGCTGACGGCCTGTGAGGCCGACGGCATCCGCGCCCGCCGCCTGCCCGTCGACTACGCCGCCCACTCCGCGCAGGTCGAGGCGATCCGCGAGCAACTGCTCACCGAACTGGCCGACATCACACCCCGCTCGGCGGCGATCCCGTTCTACTCCACGGTCACCGGCGAGCCGCTCGACACCTCCGCCCTCGACGCCGGCTACTGGTACCGCAACCTCCGCGAACCCGTACGGTTCGACCTGGCCACCGCCCGGCTCACCGCCGACGGCCACGACCTGTTCCTGGAGGTCAGCCCGCACCCGGTGCTGGTGCCCGCGTTGGACGTCGCCGCCACCGGAACACTGCGCCGCGATCACGGCGGCCTCACCGAGTTCCTCGCCGCGGCGGGACGCCTCTACGCCGCCGGAGCCGACGTCGACTGGATTCCGGTCCTGCCCCGCACCGCACCCAGGGCGGACCTGCCCACGTACGCTTTCCAGCGCGAGCCCTACTGGGTGACCGCGACCCCGCCGGTGCCCCGTGACGACTGGCGGTACGAGGTGGCATGGGCGCCGACGAGCGGTACCGCTGCCCCGGTGGACCCGGCTCGCTGGCTCGTCCTGGCCACGACCGGGCACCCGTGGGCCGAGGCCCTGCGCGAACGGGGCTTCGCGGTGGCCGGCACCTGGGACATGGCCGACACCTGGGACGCCCGGCCCGGGCCGGACGGTGTGCTGTCGCTGCTGGCGCTGGACGAGGAGCCGCACCCCGACCACCCGGTGCTCCCGGCGGGCCTGGTCCGCACCCTGGATCTGGTCCGCACCCTGGACCAGGTGCGCAGCCTGGACCCGGTGCGGGCGGCCGTCCCACTGTGGTGCGCGACCAGCGGCGCCGTGAGCACCTCGGGCACCGACCCGGTCACCAGCCCGGCCCAGGCCCTGGCGTGGGGCACCGGCGCGTCCGCGGCGCTGGAGTTCCCGCACGGTTGGGGCGGCCTGGTCGACCTTCCCGCCGTGCCCGACGAGGAGAGCGTGAACGCGCTGCTCGTCGTGCTCGCCGGCACGGGCGAGGACCAGGTGGCGATCCGCGGCCCCCGGCGCTTCGCCAAGCGGCTGCGCCGCAAGGCCTCATCGGGCCCGGCCGCGCGGCCCTGGCGGCCGCGGGGCACGGTGCTGGTCACCGGCGGCACCGGCGCGCTCGGCGGACATGTGGCCCGCCGCCTCGCGCGGCAGGGCGCGGAGCACATCGTGCTGGCCGCCCGCCGCGGCCCCGACGCACCCGGCGCGGCCGGCCTGCGCGACGAACTGGAGGCAGCCGGGGCGCGGGTGACTGTGGCGGCGTGCGACGTGGCCGACCGGGACGCCCTGCGGGACCTCGTCGAGCGCGTCCGCGACATCCGCGCGGTCTTCCACACCGCCGGCGTGATCAGGGCGACCAGGCTGGCCGACACGACACCGGCGGAGTTCGCCGAGGTCATCATGGCCAAGGTCGCCGGGGCGGCGAACCTGGCGGAACTCCTGCCGGACCTCGACGCCTTCGTCCTGTTCTCCTCCACCGCGGGCGTGTGGGGCGACGGCCACGGCGCGGCCTACGCCGCCGGCAACGCCTACCTCGACGCCCTGGCCGCACAGCACCGCGCCCAGGGCCGCGCCACGACCTCCGTCGCGTGGGGCATCTGGGCCGAAGGCGGCATGGCGGCCCTGGAGCCCGTGCAGCGCCAGCGCACCCTGCTCGGCCTCGGCGAACTGGACCCGGGCCGGGCACTCGACGCGCTCCAGGACGTCCTCGACCACGACGAGGCCCTCGCGGTCGTCACCGAGGCCGACTGGGCACAGTTCGCCCGCGCCTACACCCACGCGCGGCCGAGCCGGCTGCTGCGGGACCTGCCCGAGGCCCACAGCCGGCCGCAGGCCCTCCGACCCGTGCTCCCCGCCGAGGGCACCGACCTGCTGGAGCTGATCACCACCCACGTCGCCGGGGTGCTGGGACACGCCACCCCCGAGCGGCTCGACCCCCGGCAGGCGTTCAAGGACCTGGGCTTCGACTCACTGACCGCGGTGGAACTGCGCAACCGCCTGGGCGCCGCGCTCGGGGTGAGACTGCCCGCCACCCTCGTCTTCGACCACCCCACCCCGGCACGGCTGGCCGCCCACCTGTCCGGCGAGTCCGGCGAACAGGACGCGCCGCAGGCCCCGGCCCCGGCCGCGACGGACGAGCCGATCGCGATCATCGGCATGGGCTGCCGCTACCCCGGAGGTGTCGGTACCCCCGAGGACCTGTGGCGGCTGGTCGCGGACGGCGTGGACGCGGTCGGCGACTTCCCGGCCGACCGGGGATGGGACACCGACCGCCTGTACGACCCGACGGGAAGCCGCCCCGGCACGTCGAGCACGTCCCAGGGCGGCTTCCTCGACGCCGCCGGCGACTTCGACGCGGCGTTCTTCGGGATATCGCCCCGCGAGGCGCTCGCCATGGACCCGCAGCAGCGCATCCTGCTGGAGACCGCGTGGGAGACCATCGAGTACGCCGGTATCGACCCGACCACGCTGGCGGGCACACCCACCGGCGTGTTCACCGGCATCTGGTCCACCGGCTACGCCGCCGGGCCGGTCCCCGACGACCTGGAGGGCTACCAGGTCACCGGTACCGCGTCGAGCGTGGGGTCCGGCCGGCTGGCGTACCAGCTGGGGCTGCTCGGCCCGGCACTGTCCCTGGACACCGGCTGCTCGTCGTCCCTGGTGGCCCTGCACCTGGCCGCTCAGGCGCTGCGCTCGGGAGAGTGCTCCTTCGCCCTGGTCGGCGGCGTCACCGTCAACGCGGCACCCATGCTGTTCACCGAGATGTCCCGGCAGGGGGCGAGCGCGCCCGACGGCCGCAGCAAGTCCTTCGCCGCCGCGGCCGACGGGGCGGGCTGGGCCGAGGGCGCCGGTCTGCTGCTGCTGGAACGCCTGTCCGACGCCCGCCGCAACGGCCACGAGGTGCTGGCGGTCGTCCGAGGCACTGCCACCAACCAGGACGGGGCGTCCAACGGCCTGACCGCGCCGAACGGTCCGTCGCAGGAGCGGGTGATCCGGCAGGCGTTGGCGAATGCCGGGTTGGAGGCGTCCGAGGTGGACGCGGTGGAGGCGCACGGCACCGGGACCACGCTCGGTGACCCCATCGAGGCTCAGGCACTCCTGGCGACCTACGGTCAGGACCGGGTGGAGCCGTTGTGGCTGGGGTCGGTGAAGTCGAACATCGGCCACACCCAGGCGGCGGCCGGTGTGGCGGGTGTGATCAAGATGGTGATGGCGATGCGGCACGGGCAGTTGCCGCCGACGCTGCACGTCGACGCGCCCACCCCGCACGTCGACTGGGCCTCCGGCGCGGTCCGCCTGCTCACCGAACCGGTCGCCTGGCCCGGGACCGGGCGCCCCCGCCGTGCCGCCGTCTCCGCGTTCGGCATCAGCGGCACCAATGCCCACGTCATCATCGAGCAGAGCATCCTCGAACAGCCCGCCGAGGCCGACTCCGCCGCGCCCTCTCTCCGGGGCCGCGCGGACGACCAGGTCCTCTGGCCGCTGTCGGCCAGGTCCGAGGCGGCGTTGCGGGAGCAGGCGCGCCGGCTGGTCGCCTTCACCGCCGTACATCCCGAGGTGAGTCCGGCGGCGGTCGGGGGCGCTCTGGCTGCCCGCACCGTGTTCGAGCACCGGGCTGTGGTGGTGGGCTCCGCCGCCGCCCTGGAGGCACTGGCCGAGGGCGGCACGGCGCCTGGTCTGGTCACCGGGAACGCCCGCTCGCTGGGTCGGTCGGTGTTCGTGTTTCCGGGGCAGGGTGCGCAGTGGGTGGGTATGGGTGGGGAGTTGTACGGGTCGGAGCCGGTGTTCCGGGGGGTGATCGATGCGTGTGATGCGGCGTTGGCGCCGTACACGGATTGGTCGTTGGTGGAGGTGCTGGTCGGTGGTGGTGCGCTGGAGCGGGTGGATGTGGTGCAGCCCGCTCTGTTCGCGGTGATGGTGGCGCTGGCGGAGTTGTGGCGTGCGCATGGTGTGGAGCCTGATGCGGTGGTCGGGCATTCGCAGGGGGAGATCGCGGCGGCGTATGTGGCGGGGGCGTTGTCGTTGGAGGACGCCGCCAAGGCGGTCGCCCTGCGCAGCAAGGCCCTGGTCGCCCTGGCCGGACACGGCGGCATGGTCTCGGTCGCGCTGTCCGCGGACGACGCCGCCGGCTACCTGAGCCCCTGGGGCGACCGGATCACCGTCGCGGTGGTCAACTCCGCCTCGACCGTCGTCGTGTCCGGCGAACCCGGGGCCCTGGACGAACTGCTGGCAGCCTGCGCCAGGGACGGCATCCGCGCCCGCGCCATCCCCGTCGACTACGCGGCGCACTCGGCGCAGGTCGAGGCGATCCGCGAGCAGCTTCTGACCGACCTCGCGGACATCCGGCCCCGGTCCGCAGCGATTCCCTTCTACTCCACGGTCACCGCGGAACCGGTCGACACCTCCGCCCTCGACGCCGGCTACTGGTACCGCAACCTCCGCGAACCCGTACGGTTCGACCTGGCCACCGTCCGGCTCACCGCCGACGGCCACGAGGTGTTCGTGGAAGTCAGCCCGCACCCGGTGCTGGTGCAGGACCTGGACGGCGTGGCGACCGGCACCCTGCGCCGCGACCACGGCGCCATCGGGGAATTCCACACCGCCCTGGCCCGCCTCCACGTCCAGGGCGTCGCCGTGACCTGGCCGCACGACCGCCCGCACGGCGTCAGGCTGCCGCGCTACGCCTTCCAGCGCAGCACCTACTGGCTCACCCCCGCGGCCGGCGACCACGGCACCGGGCACCCGCTGGCGGGCACCACGGTCGAACTGCCCGACGGGAGCACCGTGCACAGCGGCCGCGTCTCCACCCGCACCCACCCCTGGCTGGCCGACCACGCCGTCGACGGAACGGTCCTGCTGCCGGGCACCGCCTTCCTCGAACTCGCCACCCTGGGCGGCGGGACCCTTGACGACCTCGTCCTGCACCTGCCCCTCGCGCTCTCGGACACACCGACGGAGATCCAGGTCTCGGTCGGCGCCCCGGACGACGCCGGCCGCAGCCCGGTCACCGTGCACTCCAAGGGCGGCGACGGCTGGGTCCGCCACGCGTCCGGAACTCTCGGCGGCCGGGTGACGGCCGGACGCCTCGACTGGCCCGCGAGGAACGCCGAACCCGTGGACCCCGAAGGGTTCTACGGCTTCCTCGCCGGACTCGGATACCAGTACGGACCCGCGTTCCGCGGCGTGCGGGAGCTGTGGCAGGGCGAGGACGAACTGTACGCCGAGGTGTCCGTCCCCGACGGCGCCCGCTTCGGCATCCACCCCGCGCTCCTGGACGCCGCACTCCAGCCGCTGATCCTGCTCAGCCCCGACACCCGGGTCCGGCTGCCGTTCTCGTTCTCCGGCGTCGCCGTGCACACCACCGGTGTGTCGTCCGCCCGGGTCCACCTGGCCCGCACGGGCGCCGGCACCTACCGCGCGACACTGACCGACCTGTCCGGTAACCCGGTCGCGGACATCACCGCGGTGACCGTCCGTCCGGCCGCCGAGGCGCGGGCCGCGGTGCTGCACACCCAGTGGGTGCCCCTCACCGCGAGCACACGGACCGAGGTGGTGCCGAGCCCGGTACTCACTGCGGAAGCCGACGCGGACTCCGTGCACGCCCTCGTCCAGCGGGCCCGCGCGCTCGTCCAGGACTTCCTGGCCGAGCAGCCGGAGCGGGCGGCCGCACGCCTGGCCGTCCTGACCCGCGGCGTGGCCGGCGCGGCCGTACGCGGCCTGGTCCGCAGCGCCGCTGCCGAGCACCCCGGCCGGTTCGTCCTGGTCGACATGGGCGACGCGTCCGAGGAGGACGCGGTCCGGGCCGCCATGACAGCCGGCGACGAACCCGAACTGGCCCTGCGCCGGGAGGGCGTCCTCGTACCGCGGCAGGCCAGGTACGCGCCGGAACTGACCGCCCCCGACGGCGCGTACCGGCTGAGCGAGTCCGGCACCGGGCAACTGGACGACCTGGCCCTGCTGCCCTGGCAGGAGGCCGCGCTGGAACCCGGACAGGTACGGGTCGCCGTACGCGCGGCCGGCCTGAACTTCCGCGACGTGCTCATCACCCTCGGCATGTACCCGGACCGGCCCCCGCTGGGCGGCGAAGGGGCCGGCACCGTCCTCGAGGTCGGCCCCGGCGTCACGGCCTGGCGGCCCGGCGACCGCGTCCTGGGAATGATGCCCGGCGCCTTCGGGCCGCGCGCGGTCGCCGACCACCGGCTCCTGACGGCGATCCCCGACGGCTGGAGCTTCACCGAGGCGGCGTCGGTGCCCATCGCGTTCACCACCGCCTGGTACGGGCTGTTCGACCTCGGCGAACTGCGCCCCGGCGACCGGGTCCTGGTCCACTCCGGCGCGGGCGGTGTGGGCATGGCCGCCGTCCAGTTGGCCCTGAACAGCGGCGCGGAGGTCTTCGCCACCGCGAGCCCCGCCAAGTGGGACACCCTGCGGCGCCTCGGACTGGCGGACGACCACATCGGTTCGTCCCGCGACACTCGGTTCGCCGACCGGTTCCCGGCCATGGACGTCGTCCTCAACTCGCTCGCGGGAGAGCTCACCGACGCCTCCCTGCGGCTGCTCGCCGACGGCGGACGGTTCGTCGAGCTGGGCAAGACGGACGTCCGCTCACCCGAGGGCCTGATCTACCGGGCCTTCGACCTCAACGACGTCGACCCCGCGCGGCAGGGCGCCATCCTCTCCAGGGTCGTGGCGCTGGTCGCCGACGGGACGCTGGAGCCGCTGCCGGTCACCGCCGCGGACCTCCGCCAGGCCGTCGCCTCCTTCCGGCTGATGAGCCAGGCCCGCCACACCGGCAAGATCGTCCTCACCGTCCCGCAGCCGATCGACCCCGACGGCACCGTACTGATCACCGGCGGCACCGGCACCCTCGGCCAGGCCGTCGCCCGGCACCTGGTGTCCCGCTACGGGGTACGGCACCTGCTGCTCGTCAGCCGCGGCGGCGGTGCGGTGCCGCACCTGGAGCCGCAAGGGGACGTCGACGTGCGGGTCGTGGCCTGTGACGTCGCGGACCGGGACGCGCTGGCGGCCGTACTGGACTCGATCCCGGCCGCGCACCCGCTCACCGCCGTCGTCCACGCGGCCGGCGTGCTCGACGACACCGTTGTGGAACGGCTGACCGCGGAGCAGCTCGACCGGGTGCTGCGTCCCAAGGTCGACGGCGCCTGGCACCTGCACGAGCTGATCCGCGAGCACCACCTCGCCGCCTTCGTGCTGTTCTCCGCGGCCGCCGGTGTACTCGGCAACGCCGGCCAGGCCGGCTACGCGGCCGCGAACTCCTACCTCGACGCGTTCGCCGCACACCGGCAGACCCTCGGACTGCCCGCCGTGTCGATGGCCTGGGGCTACTGGGAGCAGGAGAGCGGCATGACCGCCCACCTCACCGCGGCCGACCGCCAACGCCTCGCCCGCAACGGCATCCGCCCCATCAGCATCGAACGCGCCCTGGCCATGTTCGACACCGCGCTGGCTGCCGGACGTCCCGCGCTGACCACGGCCGACCTCTCGATGCCGCAGACCCTGCCGACGCCAAAGGCCCCCGCGTCGGACCTGCTGTCCCTGGTCGCCGCCCACACCGCCACCGTCCTCGGCCACTCCGACGCCGCCGCGATCACCCCCGGACTCGCCTTCCGCGACCTCGGCTTCGATTCCCTGACCTCCGTCGAACTGCGCAACCGCCTCGCCGGCGCCACCGGCCTGCGGCTGCCCGCGACCCTCGTCTTCGACCACCCCACCCCCGCCGATCTCGCCGACCACCTCACCGCCGAACTCTCCGGTGCGGGCCGGGGTGTGGTGTCGGTGGTGCCGGTGGGTGGGGTGGGTGTGGGGGTTGATCCGGTGGTGATCGTGGGCATGGGGTGCCGGTTGCCGGGTGGGGTGGGGTCTCCGGAGGAGTTGTGGGGTCTGGTGTCGGGTGGGGTGGATGCGATCGGGGGGTTTCCGGGTGATCGGGGGTGGGACGTTGAGGGGTTGTTCCATCCGGATGCGGATCATCCGGGGACGTCGTATACGCGGTCGGGTGGTTTTCTCGTGGATGCGGCGGGGTTCGATGCGGATTTCTTCGGGATCTCGCCGCGTGAGGCGTTGGCGATGGATCCGCAGCAGCGGGTGTTGCTGGAGACCGCGTGGGAGACCTTCGAGGACGCGGGGATCGATCCGACGTCGCTGCGGGGTAGCCAGACGGGCGTCTTCACCGGTATCTGGTCCTCCGGCTACGTCGGCAGCCCCGACCAGGCACCGCCCGACACCGAGGGCTACCTCGCCACCGGCATCTCGCCGAGCATCACCTCCGGCCGGGTCTCCTACCTGCTGGGCCTCCAGGGCCAGGCCGTGTCCGTCGACTCCGCCTGCTCCTCGTCACTGATGGCGATCCACCTCGCCGCGCAGGCACTGCGCTCGGGGGAGTGCACACTCGCCCTGGCCGGCGGGGTGACCGTGAGCGTGACCCCCCTGCAGTTCACGGAGTTCTCCCGCCAGCGTGCGCTGGCCCCTGACGGCCGGTGCAAGCCCTTCTCGTCGACGGCTGACGGTACGGCGTGGGGTGAGGGTGCGGGGTTGGTGCTGCTGGAGCGGTTGTCGGATGCCCGTCGCAACGGTCACCGGGTGCTGGCGGTAGTGCGGGGTTCGGCGGTGAACCAGGACGGCGCGTCCAACGGTCTGACCGCGCCGAATGGTCCGTCGCAGGAGCGGGTGATCCGTCAGGCGTTGGCGAATGCCGGCTTGGAGGCGTCCGAGGTGGACGCGGTGGAGGCGCACGGCACCGGCACCACGCTCGGTGACCCCATCGAGGCGCAGGCGCTGTTGGCGACGTACGGCCGGGACCGGGTGGAGCCGTTGTGGCTGGGGTCGGTGAAGTCGAACATCGGCCACACCCAGGCGGCGGCGGGTGTGGCGGGTGTGATCAAGATGGTGATGGCGATGCGCCACGCCGAACTGCCGCCGACGCTGCACGTCCAGGAGCCCACGCCGCATGTCGACTGGGACACCGGTGACATCCGGCTGCTGACCGAGGCCCGGCCGTGGCCGGAGACGGGGCGTCCCCGCCGCGCGGGCATCTCGGCCTTCGGGGCCAGCGGCACCAACGCCCACGTCGTCATCGAACAGTTCCCGGAAGAAACCCCCGAACAACCCGCCGCGGACGACTCCGTGGAGCCCACCGTGTGGCTGCTGTCCGGCAAGACGGACGACGCCCTCCGCGCCCAGGCCCTACGGCTCGCGGACCACATCACCGCCCACCCCGGACTCCGGCCGGCCGCGATCGGCCGGGCCCTCGCCACCACCCGCACCATGCTCGCCCACCGGGCCGCCCTGGTGGGCAGCACCCGGACCGACCTCATGGCGGAACTGGCCGCCCTCGCCGACGGAGACCCCCGCGTCATCACGGGTGTGACCGGTTCGCTGGGTCGGTCGGTGTTCGTGTTTCCGGGGCAGGGTGCGCAGTGGGTGGGTATGGGTGGGGAGTTGTACGGGTCGGAGCCGGTGTTCCGGGGGGTGATCGATGCGTGTGATGCGGCGTTGGCGCCGTACACGGACTGGTCGTTGGTGGAGGTGCTGGTCGGTGGTGGTGCGCTGGAGCGGGTGGATGTGGTGCAGCCCGCTCTGTTCGCGGTGATGGTGGCGCTGGCGGAGTTGTGGCGTGCGCATGGTGTGGAGCCTGATGCGGTGGTCGGGCATTCGCAGGGGGAGATCGCGGCGGCGTATGTGGCGGGGGCGTTGTCGTTGGAGGACGCCGCCAAGGCGGTCGCCCTGCGCAGCAAGGCCCTGGTCGCCCTGGCGGGGCAGGGCGGGATGGTGTCGGTCGGCCTCGGGCATGAGCTGGCCGACGAGTTCGTGGCCCGCTGGGACGGCCGGCTGACGGTGGCGGTGGTCAACGCCCCCGGTTCGGTCGTCGTGTCGGGTGATGTGGACGCGTTGGACGAACTGCTGGCGGCCTGTGAGGGCGATGGCGTCCGTGCCCGCCGTCTGCCGGTGGACTACGCCGCTCACTCCGTGCAGGTCGAGGCGATCCGCGAGCACCTGCTCACCGACCTGGCCGGCATCACGCCGCACCCGGCGGTGATCCCGTTCTACTCGACGGTGACCGGCGAGGAGATCGACACCTCCGCCCTCGACGCCGGCTACTGGTACCGCAACCTCCGCGAACCCGTACGCTTCGACCTCGCCGTCGAGGCCCTCACGCAGGACCGGTACGGCGTGTTCGTGGAGGTCAGCCCGCACCCCGTACTGGTGCCGGTGATGGACGGCGTCGTGACCGGCACGCTGCGCCGCGGCAGCGGCAGGCAGGAATTCCACCTCGCCCTGGCGCGCCTGCACACGCAGGGCGTGGCCGTCGACTGGACGCCGGTCTTCCCCGGCGAGTCCCGCCATGTCCCGCTGCCGACGTACGCCTTCCAGCACCGGCCGTACTGGTTGAACCCCGCCGCCGCGAAGGGCGACGTGTCGGCGGCGGGACTGGAATCGGCCGGGCACCCGCTGCTCGGGGCCGTCGTCGAACTGGCCGGGGACCAGAGCGTCCTGCTCACGGGGCGGCTCTCGACGGCTACCCGGCCATGGCTGGCCGACCACGTCGTCCTGGGCTCCGTGCTGCTGCCCGGCACCGTGTTCGTCGAACTCGCCATGCACGCCGGACGGCAGGCCGGCTGCGACGTCCTGGACGAACTGGTGCTGGAAGCCCCCATGATCCTGCCGGACGACGGTTCCGTGCCGGTCCAGGTCGTCGTCGGCGCACCGGACGGGACGGGCCGGCGCCCCGTCACCGTGCACTCCCGGGCGGACGGCACCTGGCTGCGGCACGCCACCGGCATGCTCGCGACCGGCGACCGCCCCCACCCGTACGACACCGGCGAGCCCTGGCAGCCGGCCGGTGAGCCGGTCGACCTGACCGACTTCTACGACACCCTCGCCGCCCAGGGCTACGAGTACGGGCCGGTGTTCGCGGGCGTTCGCGAGATCCGGCGGCAGGGCGACGAGCTCTATGCCGAGGTGGCGCTGCCCGCCGACACCCGCGACCGCTTCGGTCTCCACCCTGCGCTGCTCGACGCCGCACTCCAGCCGCTGACCCTGCTGGCGGCCGGCCGCCTGCCGTTCTCCTTCGCCGGGGTGTCGATGCGGAAAGCCGGCTCCACGGCCCGGGTCCGCCTCACACCCACCGGCCCCGACACCTTCCGGGTCGCGCTCGCCGACGAATCCGGGCCGCTGGCGGTGATCGACGCGCTGACCGTGCGCCACCGGCCGCCGGGCATACCGGGCGCCGGGGCCGACCAGCTCTTCCGCCTCGACTGGGTGCCCGTCGAGAGCACCGGCGAACCCCCGGCGGTCCACCACGTGACGCCCCCGGCGGGAGACCCCGTGGCCGCCGCGCACACCGTCGCCGCCGAAACGCTGGGCGTGCTCCAGGACTTCCTGCGCGACGGGGACGGCCGGCTGGCCGTCGTGACCCGCGGGGCGGTCGGGCCGGACCCCGTCGACCTGCCGTCCAGCGTCGTCTGGGGCCTGGTCCGCGCGGCCCAGGCGGAACACCCTGACCGGTTCGTGCTCGTCGACACCGACGACCGCGTCCTCGTCGCGGGGGACGAACCGCAGCTTGTCGTCCGCGACGGCGCCGCCCACGCCGCTCGCCTGGTACGGGCCGAAGCGGCCCCGGCACCCGGCCCGCTCGACCCGAACGGCACCGTGCTGATCACCGGAGGCACCGGAACACTGGGCCGCCTCGTCGCCCGGCACCTGCGCGACCGGCACGGCATCCGGCACCTGCTCCTGCTCAGCAGGACCGCGGCGGAGGTGGACTTCGACGCCGAGGTGGTGGCCTGTGACGTGGCCGACCGGGACGCGCTGGCGGCCGTACTGGACTCGATCCCGGCCGCGCACCCGCTGACCGCGGTCGTCCACGCCGCCGGCGTGCTCGACGACGGCGTCGTCGAATCCCTCACGCCCGGCCGGATCGACCAGGTGCTGCGGCCCAAGGCCGACGCCGCCTGGCACCTGCACGAGCTGACGAAGGACCTCGGCCTGAGCGCGTTCGTGCTCTTCTCGTCCGCCGCCGGTGTGCTGGGCGGCCCGGGCCAGGCGAACTATGCCGCCGCGAACGCCTTCCTGGACGCCCTCGCCGTGCACCGGCGTGCCCTGGGTCTGCCGGGCGTGTCGCTGGCCTGGGGACAATGGGCCGAGGCCAGCGGGCTGACCGGACACCTCACCGACACCGACCGCACGCGCCTCGCCCGCGCCGGCGTGCTGCCGATGTCCACGGACCAGGCGCTGGCACTGTTCGACCTGGCCCTGGGCGCCGCCGATCCCGCGCTGGTCCCCGCACACCTCGACCTGTCGGCGGCGTCCACCCGCCCCCTGCTCAGCCGCCTCACCCGTACCAGGCCCGCCCGGCGCACGGACCGGCCGGGCCTGGGCAGGGAACTGGCGGCCCTGCCCGAGACCGAGCAGCACAGCCGCGTCCTGGAACTGGTCACCGGCCAGACGGCCGCGGTCCTCGGCCACACCGACACCGCGGCCGTCAGCGCCGAGCGGGCCTTCAAGGACCTGGGCTTCGATTCGCTCACCGCGGTGGAACTGCGCAACCGGCTGTCCGCGGTCGCCGGGGTACGGCTGCCCGCGACGCTGGTCTTCGACTACCCGACTCCCGACGCGCTGGCCGGCCACCTGCGGAGCCTCCTGGTCGGTGCCCGGCGCCAGGCCCCTGCCTCACCCGTGCCGGTCGGGGTGCCGGTGTCGGGTGATCCGGTGGTGGTGGTGGGGTTGGGGGCCCGGTATCCGGGTGGGGTGGGCTCGGCGCAGGAGTTGTGGGATCTGGTGGCGGCTGGGGCGGATGCGGTGGGGGAGTTCCCGTCGGACCGTGGGTGGGATGTGGGTCGTCTCTACGATCCGGCCGGCGGTCCGGGGACGTCGTATACGCGGTCGGGTGGTTTTCTGGGGGATGCGGGTGGCTTCGACGCGGCGTTCTTCGGGATCTCGCCGCGTGAGGCGTTGGCGATGGATCCGCAGCAGCGGGTGTTGCTGGAGACGGTGTGGGAGACCTTCGAGGACGCGGGGATCGATCCGACGTCGTTGCGGGGCAGTCAGACGGGCGTCTTCACCGGCATCTGGTCCTCGGGCTACGGCGCCGGGGCACAGCCGCCCGACCTGGAGGGCTACCTCTCGACGGGCACGGCGACGAGTGTGACCTCGGGGCGGGTGTCGTATCTGCTGGGGCTGGAGGGTCCGGCGGTGTCGGTGGACACGGCGTGCTCGTCGTCGCTGGTGGCGATCCATCTGGCGGCGCAGGCGCTGCGCTCGGGGGAGTGCTCACTCGCCCTGGCCGGTGGTGTGACGGTGATGGCGACGCCGGCGGGGTTCGTCGAGTTCTCGCGGCAGCGGGGGCTTGCGGCCGATGGGCGGGTGAAGGCGTTCGCCGAGGCGGCTGATGGTACGGCTTGGGGTGAGGGTGCGGGTGTCGTGCTCCTGGAGCGGTTGTCGGATGCCCGCCGTAACGGCCACCGGGTGCTGGCGGTGGTCGCGGGAAGTGCGGTCAACCAGGACGGCGCGTCCAACGGTCTGACCGCGCCCAACGGTCCGTCGCAGGAACGCGTCATCCGGCAGGCGTTGGCGAATGCCGGGTTGGAGGCGTCCGAGGTGGACGCGGTGGAGGCGCACGGCACGGGGACGACGCTCGGTGACCCGATCGAGGCGCAGGCGCTGTTGGCGGCGTATGGCGGGGACCGGGTGGAGCCGTTGTGGCTGGGGTCGGTGAAGTCGAACATCGGCCACACCCAGGCCGCCGCCGGCGTCGCGGGTGTGATCAAGATGGTGATGGCGATGCGGCACGGGCAGTTGCCGCCGACCCTGCATGTCGACGCGCCGACCTCGCACGTCGACTGGTCGGCGGGCCATGTCTCGCTGCTCACCGAGGCCCGGCCGTGGCCGGAGACGGGGCGTCCCCGCCGCGCCGGCGTGTCGGCGTTCGGCATCAGCGGCACCAACGCGCACGTGATTCTGGAGGCACCGGCCGTGGATCCGGCCGAGGAGAGGTCGCCCGAGTCCCCTGCCACTCCCACGCCGGCGGCCGTCGTCCCGGTGCCCTGGCTGCTGTCGGCCAAGTCCGAGCAGGCGCTCCGGGCCCAGGCCCGCAGGCTGCAGGCGTACGCGGCCAAGGCCCCCGACGCGGACGGAATCGGCGTCGCGCTCGCCTCGCGGACCCGGTTCGCCCACCGGGCCATGGTGACCGGACCGGAGGCACTGGCGGCCCTGGTGCGCGGGGAGGCGCATCCCGGGCTGGTGACCGGCGAGGCCCGGGGCTCGGGCGGGTCGGCGTTCGTGTTCTCCGGTCAGGGTGGTCAGTGGGTGGGGATGGGGCGGGGTTTGTACGGGGTGTTCCCGGTGTTCGCGCGGGTG
>NZ_JBVHIP010000015.1:0-198745 GCF_055560495.1 Kitasatospora sp. NPDC023176
GGTGAACGGCACCACGCTGAAGACCTACTCCAACGTGGACGCCGCCGCCGGCTACCAGCAGCGCACCTTCGACCTCTCGGCCTACGCGGGCCAGACGGTCACCGTGAAGTTCACCGGCACCGAGGACTCCTCGCTGCAGACCAGCTTCGTGATCGACGACACCTCCGTCCAGACCGGCTGAGGTCGCACCGGCTCCTGAGGGGCCGGTGAACCAGGACAGGTGAGGGCCCGGCGGCTACGGCTGCCGGGCCCTTGTCGTACGCGTGTCGTGCGCCTGTCGTACGCCTGTCGTGCGCCGGTTCACTGGTCGTGTCGCCGGTGGTCGTCCGTCGATGCAGAAACGTATCTCCAGGGACCTTGACGGCCCTTCCGCGTCGCCCTAGGTTCAGCGCTGCAAGTTTCCGGCAAGTTACAGAAACTTCCTGCAGGCTTCACCCCCGGCTGCCCCCACCCCAGCCACCCCCCAGGAGACGACGTGGTCACCACCCCCACCCGCCGGCCCGCCCGCACGGCCGGCGCGCTCGCCGCCTCGGCGGCCCTCGCGCTGTCACTCGGCACCGCCCTCGGCGCCCCGGCCGCCCAGGCCTCCCCACCCGCGAACAACGGCAAGGACGTCACCGCCACCCTCTTCGAGTGGCGCTTCGACTCCGTCGCCCAGGCCTGCACCACCACCCTCGGCCCGAAGGGCTACGGCTTCGTCGAGGTCTCGCCGCCCCAGGAACACATCCAGGGCCCGCAGTGGTGGACCTCGTACCAGCCGGTCAGCTACCGGATCGCCGGACGGCTCGGCGACCGCACCTCCTTCAAGAACATGGTCGACACCTGCCACGCGGCCGGCGTCAAGGTGATCGCCGACGCGGTGGTCAACCACATGACGGCCGGCTCCGGCACCGGCACCGGCGGCACCGTCTACAGCAAGTACAACTACCCCGGCACGTACCAGGACCAGGACTTCCACACCTGCCGCCAGCCGATCAGCAACTACCAGGACCGCACCAACGTGCAGACCTGCGAACTGGTCAACCTCGCCGACCTCGACACCGGCAGCAGCTACGTCCAGACCACCATCGCCCACTACCTGGACGACCTCGGCTCACTCGGCGTCGACGGCTACCGGATCGACGCCGCCAAGCACATCGCCGCCACCGAACTCGCCGCCATCAAGGCCAAGACGGCCAACCCCAACGCCTACTGGGTGCAGGAGGTCATCTACGGCGCCGGCGAGCCGATCCAGCCGTCCGAGTACACCGGCAACGGCGACGTCGACGAGTTCCGGGTCGGCACCGACCTCAAGCGCGTCTTCACCAGCGACAAGCTCGCCAGCCTCAGCAACTGGGGCGCCTCCTGGGGCTACCTGCCGAGCAACCAGGCGCGCAGCTTCATCGACAACTGGGACACCGAGCGCAACGGCTCCACCCTCAACGCCACCTACGGCAACACCTACACCCTGGCCAACGTCTTCCTGCTGGCCTCGACCTACGGCTCGCCCAACGTCTACTCCGGCTACTCCTTCACCGGCACCGACGACGGCCCGCCCAACGGCGGCACCGTCAACGCCTGCTACCAGGACGGCTGGAACTGCACCCACGCCTGGCGGCAGATCGCCAACATGGTCGGCTTCCGCAACGCGGTCGCGGGCACCGGGGTGACCGACTGGTGGTCCAACGGCAACAACGCGATCGCCTTCGGCCGCGGCAACCGGGGTTACGTCGCGATCAACCACGAGAGCAGCGCGATCACCCAGACCTTCCAGACCGGACTGCCGGCCGGCACCTACTGCGACGTCCAGCACGGCGACCCGCAGCCCGGCGGCGGCTGCACCGGGCCGACGTACCAGGTCGGCGCCAACGGGCAGTTCACCGCGACGGTCGGCGCGGGCGACGCGGTCGCGCTCTACGTCCAGCCCGGCACGAGCGCCTCCGGTGCCTCCTTCAACGTCAACGCCACCACCGCGTACGGGCAGAACCTGTACGTGGCCGGCGACGCCCCGGCGCTCGGCGGCTGGGACCCGGCCAAGGCGCTGCCGCTCTCCTCGGCCGGCTACCCGGTCTGGTCGCTCGCGCTCTCGCTGCCCGCCGGCACCTCCTTCCAGTACAAGTACCTGCGCAAGGACGCGAGCGGGGCGGTGACCTGGGAGTCCGGCGCCAACCGGACGGCGACCGCGCCGGCCTCGGGGAACGTCACGCTGAACGACACCTGGCGGCCGTAGCGCTCGCTCGTAGCGCCCGCTCGTGGCGCCCGCTCGTAACGCCCGCCGCTCGGGACCCTCGTCAGCCAAGGCTGACGGGGGTCCCTCGTGCGAGTGGCCGCACCGTTCCAAACCTCCGGCAGGGATGCGGCGCTGACACCATCGCGGGATGGGAACCACCCCCCTCGTCCTGGACCTCGAACTGTGCGGCGGCCGTTGGGACGGCCACCGCAAGCGCGTCCCCGCCGCCGCCCCGCCGCCCGCCCTGCGGATGGTGCTGCGCGCCCGACTGCCCGTCGCCGAGGACGGCGAGTACTGGCCGACGACCAGCGTCTACCGGCTGGACGGGACGGACGGCGGGCTGCGCTACCGGCACTCGCACGACGAGTAGGCAGTGCCCGGTGGGGGAGTCTCAGCCGCGCCCGATGTACGGCATGGCCGTCGCCATCACGGTGGCGAACTGCACATTGGCCTCCAGCGGCAGCGCCGCCATGTGCCGGACGGTGCGCGCCACGTCCGCCACGTCCATGGTCGGCTCGGGCGCGATCCGGCCGTCCGCCTGCCGCACCCCCGCGCCCATCGCGGCCGTCATGTCGGTCGCCGCGTTGCCGATGTCGATCTGCCCGCAGGCGATCCGGTACGGGCGGCCGTCCAGCGACAGCGACTTGGTCAGGCCGGTGACGGCGTGCTTGGTCGCGGTGTAGGCGATCGAGTGCGGGCGCGGGACGTGGGCGGAGATCGAGCCGTTGTTGATGATCCGGCCGCCCTGCGGCACCTGGCCCTTCATCTGCCGGAAGGCGGCCCGGGCGCAGAGGAAGGCGCCGGTCAGGTTGAGGTCGACCACCGCCCGCCAGTCCTCGACCGCCAGCTCCTCCACCGGGACGGCCGGACCGAACGTCCCGGCGTTGTTGAACAGCAGGTCCACCCGGCCGTGGCGTTCGGCGGCGGTCGCGAACAGCGCGTCCACGGCGGCCGGGTCGGTGACGTCGGTCGGCACCACGTCGGCGGGCAGCACACCGGAGGGAAAGGCCTCGGCCGTCCCGCGCAGCTGCTCGGCGCGGCGTCCGGCCAGCACCAGCCGCCAGCCGGCCGCGGCCAGCTCGACCGCGACGGCCCGGCCGATGCCGCTCCCGGCTCCGGTGACGACGGCGATCTGTTCGAGCATGGGGGACTCTCCTCGGTGGCTCGGTGGCTCGGTGGCTGGGGTGGCTCGGTGCCGGTGCGGTCACACTCCGCCCGGACACTGCCGACGGGCGCGTTGAGGAGATCGTTCCGGATGTGCGGACCGCCGTCACTGGGCAAAGTGCCCAAAATCCGGACGGCCCGGCAGGTCGGCCGCTGTACCCCCGGCTGTGCCCCCCGTCGTCCGGCCCCCGCCGTCCGGCGGGAGCGGTGAAGGCCTTTACCTGATCGCGAACAAACATTGGATTTCCGGTGGCCGCCTCGCAACCGGCCGCACCCGGGCCACGTCATAAGATCGCAGGAAGGTGCGCTTCCGCGAGGGTCGACGCACCATCGCTCCGGGGGCCGCACAGCGCCGCGCCCCCGGGCCTGTCCGGCCCCACCGGGGGGCCGCCGCCCGGTCAGACGGACCGGGCGCGACATCGGTCGGAGAGTCCTCACCGTGCTTAGGCAGTCGTCCCGTTCCCGTGCCGTCCTGACCGGCGCCGCCGTGCTCACCCTGGCCGCCTCGCTCGCGGCCTGCGGGGGGTCCGACGGCGGGAAGGGGAGCGGCTCCTCGGCCGACGGCACCCCGGCGGCCACCGCCACGGGCAGCCCGCTCTCCGGTGGCACCACCGGGACGCCCTCCGCCGAGCAGCCCACCCCGGCCAACGGGAAGGTCCTGATGCCGACCGGCCAGGCCGCCAACCTCACCAAGGTCCGGGACACCGGCGCCGGTCCGATCATGATGACCAAGGTGACCGGCCCGAAGTCCGGTGTCACCGGCCAGGTCTGGGTCTGGCTGCCGCCCGAGTACAACGACCCCAAGTTCGCCAAGACCGGCTTCCCGGTGCTGACCCTCTACGCGGGCGGCCAGAGCAACGGCTACAACACCTGGACCGACAACCAGCTGCCGATCCAGGAGGTGGACGAGCAGCTGGCCAAGCAGGGCAAGGCCCACCCGTTCATCATGATCATGCCGGTGCAGAACTTCAACAGCGACGAGAAGAACGCGCTGGACTGCTCCGACATCCCGGGCCAGCCGAAGATGGCCACCTGGATGGCCGAGGACATCCCGGCCTGGGTCCGCGCCAACTTCCGCACCCTGAAGGGCCGCGACAGCTGGGGCGTGATGGGCGCCTCCACCGGTGGCTTCTGCAGCGCCAAGATGGCCCTGCAGTACCCGGACGTCTACAAGGCCGCCGTGCCGATCGACGGCTACTTCATCCCGGACTCCGGGCTGTGGAAGGGCCACGACGCCGAGAAGGCGGCCAACAACCCCAACCTGCTGATCACCCAGGGCAAGGCCGACGTCAAGATGTACGTCACCGCGGGCGGCGCCAACGGGTACGAGAAGGACGTGGTCAAGAGCTGGGTGGCCAAGGCCGTCGCGCCGGTGACCATCCAGTACTACGAGCAGCCCGGCGGCAAGCACCTGACCTCGGACTTCAAGAAGATGATCCCGGACACCCTGGAGTGGCTCACCGCCAACCTGGCGGGCCCGGCCTCGGAGTGAGCCGCTACTGACCGAGCCGGTACTGGCCGTGCCGCTACTGATCGTGCCGGTGCTGGCCGTGCCGCTACTGACCGTGCCGGCGCGGACCGAGCGGGCAACGGATCGAGCTGGCACGGCGTACCGCGGGTGGGTTGCGACCCGCGCGGAGAGGGCTCTCCCCCCATCGGGGTGGAGGGCCCTCCGTCCGTTCCGGGGGTGGGTGCGCCACTCGTGCGGAGGTGCCCTTCGACCCATGCCGAAGGGGTCTTTCGCCTCCTGCGGAGGGAGGCCGTCGCCCCCTCCGCGAAGAGGGCGCTTCACCCGCGCGCAGGCCCGTGACCTGCGCGTCAATCGGACATTGATTCGCTTCTGATCGACTGCGAGCACCTTGGATGGGGCGGTCCTCACCGGCCGCCCCCGTCCGCCTCACCACGTCGTGAAGAGAGTGTCATGCCGATCCACCTGCTGCCTCAGCCCGCCGCCTCCGTCCCCGTCCAGGCGGAGTCCGGAGTCGACTCCCGGGGCGCGGACGCGTACGGCCCGGCCTCGGACGAGGACCCGTTCACTGTCCGCTTCGCGGGACTGCGGCTGGTCCACGCCGCACTGCGCCGGGACCTCGCCCGGCTGCCCAACGCGCTCCGGCTGCTCCAGCCCGACGAGGAGGACAAGGGCGAGGCGATGCTGCGGCACTGGACGTTCATGACCGCGATGCTGACCTGCCACCACGAGCAGCAGGACACCCGGATCTGGCCGATCGTGCGGCGCTTCGCGCCCGAGTTGCGACTGCTGCTCAACTGGCTGGAGGCCGACCACCACAACCTGGACCACTCGTTCACCAGGGTCACCACGCTGGTCCGGATCGCCAGCCGGGACACCGGCAGCGCCTGGCCGGTCGCGTACGCGATGGAGGACCTGGCGGCCCGGCTGGAGACCCACCTGCGGATCGAGGAGCGCCAGTTGCTGCCCCGGATGGAGCGGGTGGTCACCGACAACTCCCGGCTCGGCGGCCTCGGCGAACTCCTCGACCTGCTGCGCTCGGCGGAAGGCCCGGGCGCGCCGGACGCGCTGGCCTGGCTGCTGGACGGGGTCGACCCGGTGCTGGTCGAGCGGCTGCTGGCCGAGTGCGACGACGACGTGGCCCGCAACTGGCCGCACTGGCAGGCGACCTACCAGCGCTGCACCGCTCCGCTGTGGGGGACGGTGGGCGGCGACCTGGGGAGCCTGGTCGAATGAGCGGCGGGTCGTTTTTCGGGCCGTCGATCTACGCGCGTGGCATGTGTCGGTGACATATGCCCGGCCGCAGCCGCGGCCGACACCCCGGCGGAGTGCCCAACTCCGTTCAGCCCCTGGGGGATTCGCCCCGTCTGCCTCCAGGTCGAGGCCGTCCCGCCCCGAGGCCCGGGCCGGGGGAGGCGTACCGCCGACGGTCGATGGCGCGGAGCCGCCTGCCGCCCACCGTCGAAGCCATGACCACAGTCCGCAGCCCGCCAGCCCGCACTCCCGCAGCTCGTCCCCCGTACGCCGCACTCCCGCCGCCCGTACTCCCGCAGCGCTCCCCGGCGCGACGGCGGAACGGAGGACGGGCGCGACCAGGGGCGGCCGAAGTCCGTACCGGCCCTACTCCGGCAGCCGGTTGAGCCACTCCATCGGGGCGACCCGGATCGCCTTCTGCGGCGACCCGTCCCACTCCACCGGAAGGTCGACCAGCTCCAGCGCCGTCACCACGGCCCGGCCGACCTCCACCGTCCGCCGCCCCGCCGCTGCCGCCGACTCCTCGTCCAGCTCCCCGTCCGCCTCCTCCCCGGTGCGGAACGTGCCGTAGCGCAGCATCAGTCCGAGCCCGGCCGCGGCCGCCTCGGTGTCCTGCTGGTGGAAGAAGACGAAGCCCACCGAGTCCTCGTCGGCCTCGCCGCCGATCTCCGCGTAGCCGCAACCGGCGCAGCAGGTGAAGTCCATCGCCGCGACGATGCCCTGATCCTCCAGCAGGTCGAAGGCCTGCTCCAGCCGGTCCACGTCCGTGAGCTCCGGCCAGTCGGCCTGCTCGGCCAGCCGCTCGGTCCACAGCGGAGCGACGATCCGCTCCGCCTCCTCCTGAGTCAGCCCCTGGTCGTCGAGGACCTCGACCAGGGACTCGGCTATCTCGTCCGGCTCCTGGAAGCCGCACCGGATCAACTCGCGAGCCCGCTCCTGGGCTTCGAGCAGCACGTCGGGGGTGAGCGCCGTCTCCTGGGTCATGCCGGCATCCTCGCACCCCCCACTGACAAATTCCGGCCCGCGGTCCGGACCGGTGCGCTACCGTCCGCCGGTGACCTCTCTGCTGCAACCCCCGCTGATCACCCGGCTGCTGGCCGCCGAGCGCATCCTGATCGCCGGAGCCGGCGGCGGCTTCGACGTGTACGCCGGACTGCCGATCGCCCTCGCCCTGCGTGCCGCGGGCAAGGAGGTGCACCTGGCCAACCTCTCCTTCACCCATCTGTACGGCCTGCCCGGCGAGGTATGGCAGGAGCCCGACGTCGCCAGGATCGGGCCCGACACCGCCGCTCCCGAGGGCTACTTCCCGGAACGCACCCTGGCCCGCTGGCTGCGCCTGCACGGGATGCCCGACACCGTGTGGGCCTTCCCGACGGTCGGCGTGAGACTGCTGCGCGAGGCCTACCGCAGACTGGTCGCCCACCTGGGCGTGGACGCGATCCTGCTGGTGGACGGCGGCACCGACATCCTGATGCGCGGCGACGAGGCCGGACTCGGCACCCCCGAGGAGGACATGGCGAGCCTGGCCGCGGTGGCGGGCCTGACGGAGGTGCCCGAACGGCTGGTCGCCTGCCTGGGCTTCGGCGTCGACGCCCACCACGGCGTCAACCACGCCCTGGTGCTGGAGAACCTCGCCGCGCTCGACCGGGCGGGCGGCTACCTCGGCGCCTTCTCCATCCCGCGCGGCAGCCGGGAGGGCGCGCTCTACCTGGACGCCGTCGAGCACGCCCGGGCCGCCTTCCCCAAGCACCCCAGCATCGTCAACGGCTCGGTGGCGGCGGCGCTGCGCGGCGAGTTCGGCGACGTGCAGTTCACCGAGCGGACCAAGGGCGAGAAGCTCTTCGTCAATCCGCTGATGACGCTCTACTTCGGGGTCACGGTCGAGGCGCTGGCCGCCGAGAACCGCTACCTGGACCGGCTGGAGCACACCGTGGTGACCCGCCAGATCAGCACCCTGATCGAGGAGTTCCGGGACGAGCTGCCCCGGCAGCGCCCGCCCCGGCAGTTCCCGCACTGACGGGGGAGCGGGGCCGCTTTCCCCGGGTCAGTGCGGGGCGAGCCGGAACTCCAGGTTCCCGAACCGCACCTGGTCGCCCGGCCGCACCGGGATCCCGCCCGCGATCCGACGCCCGTTCACATGGGTGCCGTTGGTCGACCCGAGGTCGTACAGCACCCAGCCGCCGTGCTCGTGCCGCAGCTCGGCGTGGTGCCGGGAGACCGAGGCGTCGTGCAGCCGCAGCCCCGAGCCGGGGATCCGTCCGATCGTCAACGGCCCGGCCCCGGCCTGCGGCAGGCTCAGCCCGGGCAATCGCTCGGTGCGCCAGGCCCGGTTCAGCCGGCCGCCGAAGGCGGACACCCGGCCGACCGTCCGCAGCACGAAGCGCTCGACCGGCCCGCCGGTGGGCAGCCCGGCCACTGCCGCGTCCAACTCGCCGCGGCTGGTGGCCTGCAGGACGATGTCCATCCGGCCGAGGAAGGTGTCGTGCGACAGCCGGCCGCTGCCCGCGCCGTCCCGGAGCACCCCGAGCGCCTGGTCCCGTTCGGCGTCGGAGGGCCGGACGGCGCCGGTGGGGAGTTCAGGCTGCGTCATGGCCCGATTGTCGGATCGAGCGGCTCCGACTGTCCAGATCACGCGGTGGTCCGGCGCATGCTTCGTACATCACTTCGTGCGTTACTGCGTGCATTACTTCGTGCGTCACTGAGCGACAGACGCCCGTTCCGTCCGTCCGGTTCCAGCCTGGCGGACGGCTGGTCAGAAGGCCCGCGCGGCAGGTCAGCGCTTCCGGGCGGCGGCCAGGATCTTCTCGGTGGTGTGCAGGAACCGGGAGGTCACCGCCCCCCGGTACTGCTTGCCGAACATCTCCCTGGTGACCCACTTGCCGTCCTGCAGGTGCACCACGACGTACGCGGCCCCCGGATCGGCGCCGATCACCTCGACGTCGCCCTTCGGGGAGCGGTGCGGGAGGGCGAGTTCGGCCGGCAGCGGCTCGGAGAGGAAGGCGAGCACCAGCCGGACGTCCGGCGTCACCTCGACGCCCCGGAACGGTTCGGCGGCGAGCAGCGCGGCCACCTCGTCGACCGTCCGCAGCAGCACCGGCACCGGGTAGCCGAGCGCCTGCTCCAGGTGCTCCTCGATCCGTGCGGTCAGCGCGGCGCGGTCCGGTTCGTCCGTGCCGAAGAAGACGTTCCCGGTCTGGATGTACGAGCGGACGTCCCGCAGCCCCAGCTCGGTGAAGAGCGCCCGCAGCCGCTCCATCTTCACCGTCCGGCCCCCGACGTTGATGGCCCGCAGGAACGCGATGTACGTGGTCGTGGTGGTCACCGGGCCAGTGTGGCACCGGCCACCGACAGCGCCCGACGGCGCTCACCCGCCCGCCCGGCACCGTCCGTACCCGGCCGTTGTCGGTGCCGGGTGCCACACTGGCGCCATGGTCACCTGGCAGGATTTCGAGCACGAGGCACCCGAACTCGCGGCCCTGGTACGCGCCCGGTTCGAGGCCAACAAGCACCACGTCCTGGCGACGCTGCGCAAGGACGGTTCACCCCGGGTGAGCGGCTCGGAGGTCGACTTCGTCGGCGCCGACGCCTGGCTCGGGTCGATGTACGGCGCGGTCAAGGCGCGCGATCTCCAGCGGGACGCCCGCTTCGCGCTGCACGCCCACCCGGGCGACGAGACCATGGCCGGCGGGGACTCCAAGCTCTCCGGCCGCGCGGTGGAGGTCACCGACGAGACCGAGCTCGCCGCCTTCGCGGCCGACCTGCCCGAGCCGCCGCCGACCCCGTTCCACCTGTTCCGGCTGGACCTCCGGCAGGTGGTGCACACCGCCCTGGAGGGCGAGGCCCTGTGGGTGCTCAACTGGCACCCGGGCCGGCCGGTGGAGCGCATCCAGCTCCACTGACCGGCCGGTCACGTCCTACGGCAGGACGGACTTGAGCGCCTCGGGGGTCCGGGCCACGACGGCGTGTCCGTCGTCCGCGGTGATGATCGGGCGCTGGATCAGCACCGGGTGCTCGGCCATCGCCCCGATCCAGCGCGCCCGCTCGCCCGCCTCCCGGGGCCACTCCCTCATCCCCAGGTCCTTCGCGACCTGCTCGTCGATGCGGGTGATGTCCCACGGCTCCAGGCCCAGACGCTCCAGCACCTGCTCCAGCTCGGCGGCGGTCGGCGGGTCCTCCAGGTAGCGGCGCACGGTGTACTCGACCCCGGCGGCGGTCAGCGCGGTGAGGGCCGTCCGGCACTTGCCGCAGCGCGGGTTGATCCAGATCTCCATGCCCGCCAGCCTATCGGGGCTCCGCCCGGGCCCCGGCGGCGGGAACTCTGCCGGCCCACCCGCGGTTCACGCACCAGCAAGCAGGACGTCGGAGGGGAGCACCGCATGGACGGCGCCGCGATCATCGAGCAGCTGATGACGACGGAGGTCAGGACCGACCCGTACCCGCTCTACGCCCGGGCGCACGAGCTCGGCCCGGTGGTCCCGGCGGGGGACGGGGTGTTCGTGGTGAGCGGCTACGCGGCGGTCGACAAGGTGCTGCGCACGCCCGCCTTCGGCGTGGCGACCGCCGACATGATGGCCGGCCTCGCCCCGGAATTCGCCGAACACTCCTCGCTCGCCCTGTTCGGCCGCTCGATCCTCCAGCGCAACGCCCCCGATCAGCCCCGGGTCCGCTCACTGATCGCCTCGGTGTTCACGGCCCGCCGGGTCGCCGCGCTGCGCCCGGCCGTGGCGGTGGCGGTCGACCGGCTGCTGGACGGGATGGCCGAGCAGGGCGCCGACGGCTCTCCGGTGGACTTCATGGACGCCTTCGCCTTCCGGCTGCCGGTCGGGGTGATCTGCGAGCTGCTCGGCGTCCCCGAGCGGGACCGCTACCGCTTCCGTGAGCTCGCCGCCGACCTGACCGTCGCCCTGGAGTTCGTCCAGGACCTCGACGAACTGGACGAGGCCGACCGGGCCGCCGACGAGCTGTCCGGGTACTTCACCGCGCTGGTCGCCGAGCGGCTGGCCCGCCCCCAGGACGACCTGGTCAGTGACCTCGCCCGGATCGCCGCCGCGGACGGCGAGCGGCTCTCCGGCGTCGAGTTGCTGGCCAACCTGGTGCTGCTGCTGGTGGCCGGCTTCGAGACCACCACCAACCTGCTCGGCAACGGCCTCGCCCTGCTGTTCCGCCACCCCGGGGTGGCCGCCGGCCTGCGCAGCGGCGCCGTCACCCCGGCCGGGTTCACCGACGAGGTGCTGCGCTTCGACTCCCCGGTCCAGGTCACCGCGCGGGTCGCCCTGGCGGAGGGCCTGGCGGTCGAGGGCCTGCCCGTCCCGGCCGACAGCGCGCTGAACCTGCTGATCGGCGCGGCCAACCACGACCCCGCCCGGTACGACCGCCCCGGGGTGTTCGACCCGACCCGCACCGACAGCCAGCCGCTCAGCTTCGGCGGCGGCACCCACTTCTGCCTGGGCTCCCAGCTGGCGCGGCTGGAGGCCGAGGTCGCGGTGCCCGCTCTGCTGGACCGTTTCCCCCGGCTCGCCCAGGGCGGCGTCCCGACCCGGCGTGACCGGCTGGTGCTGCGCGGTTACGAGACGCTGCCGGTGATCGTCCGGTGATCATCCGGTGACGGCCCGCTGACCGCGTGCCTGCGGGCCGGGAGGGCCTGGTCCTCCCACCGGAACCGCCGGAAGCCGGGACGTTCGGCCGTTCGTGACTGAGCCGTTCGTGGGGGAGCATGGAGGGACGAATCAGGTCATTCCCCGTGAATCCCCCAGGGTCGGCCAGCCAGGAGGTCCCCGCCGTGTCAGCACCCCGCCCGCCGCAGCTCGCGGTCGCGCAGCAGCGGGTGCCGCGCTGGGTGCCCTGGCTGCCGGTGATCCTGCTGGTCCTGGACCTGATCGCGGAGGCCGTCGTCCCGGACGCGGTCGCCGCCGGCTTCCTGCTCACCGCCCTGCCCGTGGTGGCCGCGTTCAGCTACGGCCCGGCGCTGACCGCCGCCACCACCGGCGGCGCGCTGGGCCTCCAACTGCTGCTGGCCCTGCGCGCCGGCCACATCAACGAGCAGCACCACGTCTGGGTCTACATCGCCACCGTGCTCTCCGGGGCGATGGGCACCGCCCTGTCCTGGCAGCGCACCCGGCAGAACCGTAACCTGCTGCAGGCCCGTACGGTCGCCGAGACCCTGCAGCGCACCGTGCTGCGGCCGGTGCCCGAGCGGGCCGGCGGCCTGCGGGTGGCCGGGCTCTACCGCCCGGCCCAGGCCGACATCCTGGTCGGCGGGGACCTCTACGAGGTGTGCGACACCCGCTTCGGCGTCCGGGTGCTGCTCGGTGACGTCCGAGGCAAGGGCCTGGGCGCCGTCCGCACCGTCGCCGACGTGCTCGGCGCCTTCCGGGCAGCCGCCCACGACACCCCGGGCCTGGTCGAGCTCGCCGACCAGCTGGACCGCGCGGTCCTCCGCGACGCCGCCGACCTCGGCGACGACGAGCTGTTCGTCACCGCCGTCCTGCTCCAGTACCGCCCGGGCACCGACTGCGTGGAAATCGTCAACCGCGGCCACACCACCCCGCTGATGCTCGCCCGGGGCACCATCGCCCCGGTGGCCTGCGCCGACGAACTCCCGCTCGGCCTCAGCCACCTCGGCCCCGAGGACGAACCCGCCAAGCCGACCACCGTCGCCCTGCCCCCGGGCCACACCGTGCTGCTCTACACCGACGGCGTCAGCGAGGCCCGTGACGCCACCGGCTCCTTCTACCCGCTCGCCCCGCGCCTCGCCGCCCTTGGCAGCACCGCACCCGACCGGGTGGTCTCCTTCCTGGCCCAGGACGTCCACCAGTACGCCGGCCTACTCGCCGACGACCTCGCCGTCCTCGCCCTCACCCCCGGCTAGGGCCTGGGTCCGAGCCATTCCCACAGCCTGCTCCCGGGCGTCGTCCAGCGCGTGGTGGGTGTCCGGCAGGTCCGATCGACTCCCGATCCCGGCACCCCGAAACCCCCCATCGAAGACGCCCCCATCAACCGCTTTCCCGCCTCAATCCTCACCCAGCCCGGACCGGCCGACCCGGTTGACGACATGGCTGTGCCCGGTCGGATCGCGCTCCGACCGGGCACACCTCCTGGAGCCGCGATCTCTACAGGTCGTAGTACAGCTCGAACTCGTGCGGGTGGGGCCGGAGGGCGATCGGGGCGATCTCGTTGGTGCGCTTGAAGTCGATCCAGGTCTCGATCAGGTCCGGGGTGAAGACGTTGCCGGCGAGGAGGTACTCGTGGTCGGCTTCGAGAGCCTCCAGGACGGCGGGGAGGGAGGAGGGCACCTGGGGGACGTTGGCGTGCTCCTCGGGGGCGAGCTCGTAGAGGTCCTTGTCGACGGGCTCGAGCGGCTCGATCTTGTTGCGGATGCCGTCGAGGCCGGCCATCAGCATGGCGGAGAAGGCCAGGTACGGGTTGGAGGACGGGTCCGGGGCGCGGAACTCGATGCGCTTGGCCTTGGCGTTGGAGCCGGTGATCGGGATGCGGATCGCGGCCGAGCGGTTGCGCTGCGAGTAGACGAGGTTGACCGGCGCCTCGAAGCCGGGCACCAGGCGGTGGTAGGAGTTCACCGAGGGGTTGGTGAAGGCCAGCAGCGAGGGGGCGTGCCGGAGCAGGCCGCCGATGTAGTACCGGGCGGTGTCGGAGAGGCCGGCGTAGCCCTGCTCGTCGTAGAAGAGCGGGGAGCCCTCGGTCCACAGCGACTGGTGGACGTGCATGCCCGAGCCGTTGTCGCCGAAGATCGGCTTCGGCATGAAGGTGGCCGTCTTGCCGTTCCGCCAGGCGACGTTCTTGATGATGTACTTGAACAGCATCAGGTCGTCGGCCGCGTGCAGCAGGGTGTTGAACCGGTAGTTGATCTCCGCCTGGCCTGCGGTGCCGACCTCGTGGTGCTGGCGCTCGACCTCCAGGCCGGACTTGGCGAGCTCCAGGGACATCTCGGCGCGCAGGTCGGCGAAGTGGTCGACCGGCGGGGTGGGGAAGTAGCCGCCCTTGTACTTGACCTTGTAGCCGCGGACGTCGCCCTCGGCGGCGCCGCTGTTCCAGGCGCCGGCCTCCGAGTCGATGTGGTAGAAGGACGCGTTGGCGCTGGTGTCGAACCGCACCGAGTCGAAGACGTAGAACTCGGCCTCGGGCCCGAAGAAGGCGGTGTCGGCGATGCCGGAGGAGGCGAGGTAGGCCTCGGCCTTCTTGGCGACGTTGCGCGGGTCGCGGCTGTAGGCCTCGCCGGTGACCGGGTCCTGGATGAAGAAGTTGATGTTGAGGTGCTTCTCGGTCCGGAAGGGGTCGAGGCGGGCGGTGGCGAGGTCCGGGACGAGAGCCATGTCGGACTCGTGGATGGCCTGGAAGCCGCGGATCGACGAGCCGTCGAACATCAGGGTCTCGGACGGATCGAAGGTCGCCGCGGGTACGGAGAAGTGCTGCATGACGCCCGGCAGGTCGCAGAAGCGGACGTCGACGAACTTGACGTCGTTGTCCTGGATGAACTGCTTCACTTCGGCGGCGTTGTTGAACAAAGCATCCTCCTCGGCGTGCGAATTGGGCTCACCCTAGGAATGGGTCGTTTCCAGTCGGTGACCCGCTCGTTTCCTAGATGTTAACCGCGACCGCCGAACGGGCGGCAAAGCCTTACGGGACAGGGCAAATCACCCCGCCGACCTGGGGGTCGTCCGAGAAGTGGTCTGGACCACTCGGTAAGCCCGGCGAGCGGGATTCACCCGGTCGTGGCGGAGCCCCGGGCCTGCCCGCTACCGGCCTCGTCCGCGCCGCGCCGGGAGGGGAGCCGGTGCCGGTCCGCGGCGTGAGCCCGGTTAGTGTGGATTCGTGGACACCAGAGAAGCGTTGGGATCGTGGATCGACGGCCCCAAGGCGGCCGCCGAGAAGATGGGCGCCGACTTCGGCTACCGCGGCGAGCGCCTCGGACTGCCCAAGGAGGGCCCCGGCTCGATGGCCGGCCCCGGCCGACGGATCGGCGCGCTGTTCGTGGACGGCTGGCTGGTCTCGCTGGTCTCCTTCGGTCTGCTCGCGAAGGGGGACCCGGCCGAGGCCAACCTGTGGACCCTCCCGCTCTTCTTCCTGGTCGCGGCCGTCCTGCTCGCCACCACCGGCACGACCCTCGGCAAGCGGCTGTTCGGCCTCCGGGTGGTCCGCCTGGACGGGCGCCGCGCGACCATCCCGCAGGTCCTGCTGCGCACCGTGCTGCTGTGCCTGGTGGTGCCGCCGCTGGTCTGGGACCGCGACACCCGCGGCCTGCACGACAAGGCGGTCGGCACGGTCGAGGTCCGGATCTGACCCGGAGTCGTAAGCCCGGAGCCGTAAGCCCGGAACCGTAAGCCCGGAACCGTAAGCCCGGAACCCGGAGTCCGGTGTCCGAAGCGGCCCCGCAGTCCGAAGCAGCCCCGCAGAGCGCAGAACGTAGAACGCGCAACCGCAAGAATGTCGAACGGCCCCGCCCCGGAAGATCCGGGGCGGGGCCGTTCTGGTGTCGTCAGCGGAGGGGGACGGTCAGCGGACCTGGCCGCCCTTGGGCATCCGGGCGCCCTTGGGCATCGGGCCCTTGGGGATCGGCGCCTTGGAGAGCAGGTCGCCCAGCGCGCGCAGGCGGTCGTTGGTCTCGGTGACCTGGGCGGCGGTGATGGCGCGGGGCAGGCGCATCAGGTGGATCTGCAGCTTCTTCAGCGGGATCTCGCCCTCGCCGTTGCCCACCACGATGTCGTGCACCGGCACGTCGCCGACCACACGGGCCATCTTCTTCTTCTCGGAGGCCAGCAGCTGGCGCACCCGGTTCGGGTTGCCCTCGCCGATCAGCGCGATGCCGGCCCGGCCCACGGCGCGGTAGACCGCGTCCTGGTTACGGGTGACCGCGACCGGGGTGGAGTTGGAGCTCCAGCCGCGCCGGATGTTGTTCAGCACCGCAGCTACGGCGCCCGGCTGTCCCTCCATCTGTCCGAACGCGGCGCGTTCGGCCCGGCGCCCGAAGACGATCGCCATGGCCAGGACGGCCACGATGAAGCCCAGGATGCCCAGGTAGATGGGGTGGTCGATTGCGAAGCCGATGGCGAGGAACACGCCGAAGGTCAGCAGGCCGACGCCGGCGATGATCAGGCCGATCTTGGTGTCGACCTTCTTGGTCATGGTGTATGCCAGGCGAATCTGCTTCAGTCGCCCGGGGTTCTCGGATGTTTCCCTCGCCATAACGCTCATGGTACGTGGCACGGGTACGGGATATCCAAGCCCGGGTACCCGTTCGTCCGAACCGTGACCCGGGCGACCGCGTACGGTCGCGCTCAGCGACCTGCGCCGTCGCACACAGCGACGTCAGGGCCTCACTGCCCTACGGAGCGTGCTCCGAGGCCGTCCGTAGCCCTGGTCGTGGCGCCCGCGTCGTGCCGCCGGTCGGCCGCGTGCTCGCGGTTCTCGCATACCGCCACCCAGGCGTTGCGGCGCGCGTGCCGCTGTCCGGGTGCCAGCAGGACGCTCTCGGCGAACCGCAGCGCCGCCCCCACCGACCGGATCCGCGCCTGCATCTGCATCCCGAACAGCTCCTCTCGCGACGGTCGCGACCGCTCGCGACGGGTCGTGGCTGGTTGTGCTGGTCATGGCCGGTCGTAGCTCGTCATGGCCGGTCGTGGCTGAGAAGAATCGAACGCCTACCAGGCGTCCATCGTCCCCACCCCGTGTTACCAGTCCGTGACCAGGCAGTCAAAGCACGGTGAAACCCGGAAGGGCGGAGCCTCGGCTCCGCCCTTCCGATGGTTCACGTGGCTGGAAGCCGACGCCGAGGTCAGACCGCCGCCTGCTCGCGCCGCTCCAGCGCCTGCCGGTACAGCCGTCCGGCCCGGTACGAGGAACGCACCAGCGGGCCCGACATGACTCCGGCGAAGCCCAGCTCCTCGGCCTCCTCCTGGAGTTCGACGAACTCCTGCGGCTTCACCCAGCGCTCGACCGGGTGGTGGCGCAGCGAGGGCCGCAGGTACTGGGTGATGGTGATCAGCTCGCAGCCGGCCCCGACCAGGTCGGCCAGCGCCTGGCTGACCTCCTCGCGGGTCTCGCCCATGCCCAGGATCAGGTTGGACTTGGTGACCAGTCCGGCCGCGCGGGCCTGGGTGATGACGTCCAGGGAGCGCTCGTAGCGGAAGGCCGGGCGGATCCGCTTGAAGATCCGCGGGACCGTCTCGACGTTGTGCGCGAGCACCTCGGGGCGGGAGGAGAAGACCTCGGCGAGCTGCTCGGGGACGGCGTTGAAGTCGGGGATGAGCAGCTCGACGCCGGTGCGGCCGGTGGCGCGCTCGGCGGTCATCGCGTGCACCTGGCGGACGGTCTCGGCGTACAGCCAGGCGCCGCCGTCCTCCAGGTCGTCGCGGGCGACGCCGGTGATGGTGGCGTAGTTGAGGTCCATGGTGACGATGGACTCGGCGACCCGGCGGGGCTCGTCGCGGTCGAACTCGGCGGGCTTGCCGGTGTCGATCTGGCAGAAGTCGCAGCGGCGGGTGCACTGGTCACCGCCGATGAGGAAGGTCGCCTCGCGGTCCTCCCAGCACTCGAAGATGTTGGGACAGCCGGCCTCCTGGCAGACCGTGTGCAGCCCCTCCTTCTTCACCAGCGACTGGAGGGCGTTGTACTCCGGGCCCATCTTCGCGCGGGTCTTGATCCACTCGGGCTTCCGCTCGATGGGGGTCTCGCTGTTGCGGACCTCCAGGCGGAGCAGCTTCCTGCCGTCGGGCGCGACAGCGGACACGTGCGACTCCTAGAACTAGACGGGGTACCCCCAGGGTACGCCTGTGGTTGTACGGCCTATGCCGGGCCTGCCGCCCTGCAATCGCAGGGCAACACGGCTACTGGCCAGTAGATTCCCTATGGGCGGGAGGGCTCAGCGGCTGAGCGCCGGCTCCGGCAGCTCGGCGAGGACGTCCCTCAGGTGCCGCTCGACCGACGGTGCCGCCTCGCCCACCGGGAAGTCCCGCCCCAGCTCGCCGGCCAGCGAGGCGACGCCCGCGTCCCGGATGCCGCACGGCACGATCTTGTCGAAGTACGTCATGTCCGGGTCGCAGTTGAGCGCGAAGCCGTGCATGGTCACTCCGCGGGCGACCCGCACGCCGATCGCGGCGAGCTTGCGGTCGCCGCCGCGCTGCCCGGCGTTGGACGGCGCGTACTCGGGCCCGGCCAGTCGCGGGTCGATGCCCAGCGGCAGGCCCATCCGCAGGGTGAGCTTGCCGATGTCCACCACCTCGGACGGGTCCACCACGGCGTCCGGGAGGTTCTCGCCGAGCACCCAGACCCCGCTGCGGCCCTCGACCCTGGTGGTCCCGATGCCGAAGTCGGCGGCGGCGCGGATCAGCGCCTCCTCCAGCCGGCGGACGTACGCGATCACGTCGATCGGGTCGGGCAGCTTGACGATCGGGTAGCCGACCAGCTGGCCGGGGCCGTGCCAGGTGATCTCGCCGCCCCGGTTGACCTCGACCACCGGGGTGCCGTCCAGCGGCAGGTCGGCGGGGTTGGTGCGCTTGCCCATGGTGTACACGGGCGGGTGCTCCAGCAGCAGCACGGTGTCGGGGATCTCGTCCGCGACCCGCAGCGCGTGCAGTCGCTGCTGCTCCTCCCACGCCTCCTCGTACGGGACGACCTGCTCGCCTATGCCCATTCGAACGAAACGTACGTTCTCGCTCACCGCTGCCGCTCCTTGCCAGGCGTTCGAGACCAACCTCGCCACTGTACGCCCACGCCCGCGTCACCCGTTCGGCCGTCCCGTTCGGCCGTCCCGTTCGGCCGTCCCGTCCGGTCGTCTCGTCCGTTCGGCGGTCCCGTTCGGCTGTCTCGTTCGACCGTCCCGTCCGGTCGTCCCGTTCAGCCGTCCCCGTCCCCGTCCCCGCCTCCGGCGAGCAGCTGCAGCCGCAGGGCCAGCTGCAGTTCCAGCGAGCGTTCCGGGTGGTTCCAGTCCTGCCCCAGCAGCGCCTCGACCCGGTCCAGTCGCTGCACCACCGTGTTCACGTGGACGTGCAGCTCGTCCTTGGCCCGGGTGAGGCTGCCGCCGCAGTCGAAGTAGGCCCGCAGGGTGCGCACCAGCTCGGTGCCGCGCCGGGCGTCGTAGGCGAGCAGCGGGCCGAGCGTGGCGCCGACGAAGCCGTCCACGTCGTGGCCGTCGCCGAGCAGCACCCCGAGGAAGCCGAGGGCCCGGGCTGAGGCGCCCTCCCCGGCGCGGCCGAGCACCCGCAGGGCCCGTACGCAGCGCACGCCCTCGGCGTACGAGGCGGCCAGCGCGGCCGGGCCGGCGGCGGGGCGGCCGGCCCCGACGGTGACCGGGAAGCCCGAGAGCCGGGCCAGTCGCTCGGCGGCCCGCCGGGCGGTCTCCTCGGGGTCGTCGGTGCCGTCCGGTACGGCGGGCACCAGCAGGACGACCGTCTCGCCGTGCTCGGCGCTGACGCCGCGGGAGCCGAACAGGTACCGCCGGGCCGCGCCCGCCAGCCGTCCCCGGTCGCCGCCGTCGGCGGGCTCCGCGGCCAGCACCAGGTGCGGCCGGGCGAGGTCGACGCCGAGCCGGCGGCCGCGCGCGGTGAGCCCGGCCGGGTCGCGCTCGGGGGCGGTGAGCAGGTCGGTGAGCAGCTCGCCGCGGACCCGGTTCTCGGTCTCCGCCACCGAGCGGCGCAGTAGCAGGAGCAGCGCCGTCACGACGCCAGCCCGCTCGAACAGCCGCCGGTCGGCGTCGTCGAGGTCGGGCCGGCCGCGAAGCACCAGGGTGCCGAGCGCGTCGTGCCCGGCCAGTGCGGCGCACACCCACAGCTCGCCGTGCCGTACGGACCGGCCCTCGGCGCGGGAGGCGGCCACCGCCCCGGCGAGTTCGGCGGCGGGCCGCCCGGCCAGCGGCTCGCCCTCGGCGTCCAGTACCGCTATCTCCCCGCCCAGCAGGTGGGCGACGGCGGCGGCCACGTCCGGCACCTCGGCGCCGCGCAGCACCAGGTCGGTGAGCCGGTCGTGGGCCTGCTCGGCGCGCTGGACGGCGGCGGAGTGCGCCCGGACCAGCTCGTTGGCGGCGTTCAGCTCGGCGAGCGCGGCCCGGGTGTCGGCCAGTGACTTGGCGGTGTCCAGGGCGATCGCGGCGTGCGCGGCCAGGGTGCAGAGCAGGGCGACCTCGTCGGGGGAGAAGGCGCGCGGCGAGCGGTCGGCGGCGAACAGCACGCCGATGACGTCCCCGCCGAGCAGCAGCGGCACGCCGATGATCGCCACCAGGCCCTCGTCCAGCACCCCGGCGTCGATCGTGCCGGTGTGGTGGAAGCGTTCGTCGGTGCGGTAGTCGGGGGTGGCGTAGGGGCGGGCGGTCTGGGCGACCAGCCCGCCCAGGCCGTCGCCGAGGCTGAGCCGCAGGGTCTGGAACAAGACGGAGACCGAGCCGTCGGTGACCCGCATGTAGGTGTCACCGGCGGCGACGTCCGGCAGGGTCAGGTACGCGGTGTCGGTGCCGAGCAGCATCCGGGCCCGGCGGACGATGGCCTGCAGCACGGCGTCCAGGTCGCGGGAGGCGGCGAGGTCTCCGGCGGTGTCGAACAGGGCCGTCAACTCGGCCTCGCGGCGCCGGTGTTGACGCAGGGTGCGGTGGACCCGGAGGGCCTGCCAGGTGGCGCCGTCGATCTCGGCGAGGACGCCGGCCGGCGCCCCGCGGCGGCGGGCGTCGGCCAGCACCTCGGCGAAGTCCTCGGTGGCGGCGCCGGAGGCGAGCAGGTCGAGCAGCCGCCGTAGGGCGGGCGCGGCGCTGTCGTCGGGGTGGTTCATGGTGCGGGCCGCCAATCGGCGTCGGTTCGGTGGTCCGTCGTTCCGCGGTTCGGTCGTTCGGTCGTTCGGTCGTTCCGTCGTCCTGTCACTTCCGTTGTCCGGTCGTTCCCTCGTCCCCTCGCTCCCTCGTCTCCGAGAAATCGCGATGCTATCGGCTCAACCCTCAGGCCACAGCGGGCTTTCCGACCGCGGCGGCGTCCGCCGACTCGCCCTCCTCGACCTCCGCCAGATCCCGGCCCCTGGTCTCCCGCGCGCACAGCACCGCCAGTACGGTGAGCGCCGCCGCGGCGGCCACGTACACCGATATCGGTGTGGCGCTGCCGTAGTCCTTGAGCAGCGCGGTCGCGATCAGCGGGGCGGGCGCGCCGGCCACCACCGAGGCGAACTGGGCCCCGATCGAGGCGCCCGAGTACCGCAGCCGGGTCGCGAACAGCTCGGAGAAGAACGCCGCCTGCGGTGCGTACATCGCGCTGTGGAACACCAGGCCGACGGTCACGGCGACCACCAGCTGCGCGAACGACCTGGTGTCCACCATCCCGAAGAACACGAACGCCCAGACCCCGACCCCGGCCGCACCCACCAGGTACACCGGCTTGCGCCCGACCCGGTCGGACAGTGCGCCGAACAGCGGGATCAGCGCGAACTGGATCGCCGAGGCGATCAGGACGGCGTTCAGCGCGCTCTGCTTGTCGAAGTGGGCGTGGGTGACGGCGTAGGTGAGCACGAAGGTCGTCATCACGTAGTACGAGATGTTCTCCGCCATCCGCGCGCCCATGGCCACCAGCACCTCCCGCCAGTGGTGCCGCAACACCCCCACCAGCGGGGCCTGTTCGGTGGCCCGCCCGCTCTTCTTCTCCTTCTGCGCGGCCATCGCCTGCTGGAACAGCGGCGACTCCTCCACCGCCAGCCGGATCCACATCCCGACCCCGACCAGTAGCGCAGACAGCAGGAACGGCACCCGCCACCCCCACGCCAGGAACGCGCTCTCCGACTGCACCGCCGTCATCAGCGACAGCACCCCGGCCGCCAGCAGGTTCCCGGCCGGCGCCCCGCCCTGCGGCCAGGACGCCCAGAACCCCCGTCGCCGTTGGTCCCCGTGCTCCGACACCAGCAGCACCGCTCCGCCCCACTCCCCGCCGAGCGCGAAACCCTGCACCAGCCGCAGCGCCGTCAGCAGCACCGGCGCCGCCACCCCGACCGAGTCGTACGTCGGCAGCAGCCCGATCGCCGTCGTCGACCCGCCCATCAGCAGCAGGCTCACCACCAGCAGCTTCTTCCGCCCCACCCGGTCCCCGAAGTGCCCGAACACCAGCGCTCCGAGCGGGCGCGCCGCGAACCCGATCGCGCACGTCAGGAACGACAGCAGCGTCCCGGTCAGCGGATCACTGTGGGGGAAGAACACCTTCCCGAACACCAGCGCCGCAGCTGTTCCGTACACGAAATAGTCATACCACTCGATCGTCGTGCCGATCAGACTCGCGGCTACCACTCGCGGGAGTGAACTGGTCGCCGACGAACCAGGGTTGGGGGCGTTCATGGTCACCACTTCCAGACGGGGGACGATGTCGCCACAAGGTAGGAACCCCACGCTCCAGCGCCTATGTGACCGACCCACACAGTCCCCGGGCGGCAGGTGGCGAACAGCTCCATGACCAATGGACGACGGCCCGCGCCCCGGGGTCTGGGGCGCGGGCCGCTCGGTGTGGTGGTGCACGGGGAGTCGACGGGCCCGACTTTCCGTGCACAGGAGCGTCCGCTGCACAAGAAGCCTCCGCCGCGAGACGGGGAGGGCGCGGTGACGTCCTCCTCCTCCGCTCCGTTTCTTCTGCTCCGTCTCAGTGCGCCGTCCATCCGCCGTCGATGGGCAGGCTGGCGCCCGTGATGTAGGCGGCGGCGGGGGAGCAGAGCCAGAGGGCGAGTTGGGCGACCTCGGAGGGTTCGATGAGGCGCTTGACGGCGGTGCGGTCGAGCATGATCCGCTCGACGACCTCGTCCTCGGGGATGCCGTGGGCCAGCGCCTGGGCGGCGATCTGCTTCTCCACCAGGGGAGTTCGGACGTACCCCGGGTTGAGGCAGTTGCTGGTGACGCCGTACGGGGCGCCCTCCAGGGCGACGGTCTTGCTGAGGCCCTCCAGGGCGTGCTTGGCGGTGACGTAGGCGGACTTGAAGGCGCTGGCGCGCAGGCCGTGGACGGAGGAGATGTTGACGATCCGGCCCCACTCCCGCTCGTACATGTGGGGGAGGGTGCGGCGCAGGATCCGGAACGGGGCCTCGACCATGACGCGTTGGATGAGGGTGAAGCGTTCGACGGGGAACTCGTGCACGGGCGCGACGTGTTGGAGGCCGGCGTTGTTGACCACGATGTCGGCGTCGGCCGGCAGGGCGTCCACGGCCTCGGGGTCGGCGAGGTCCGCGACGATTGCGTGTCCGCCGATCCGGTCCGCGAGTTCCCGCGCCGGGCCGGCCGCGAGGTCGACGACGTAGACCCGGGCGCCGGCTCCGGCGAGGGCTTCGGTGCAAGCCCGGCCGATGCCCGAGGCGGCCCCGGTGACCAGGGCCGTGCGGCCGTCGAGCGGGCGGGCAGTAGAGGTGTCCATGGCCGAGAACGGTAGGAATCCGGCGGCGCGGCTCCCATGTGGCAGGCCGACACAGCATCCCGGTGCGTCATGGCGTCAACCACCACCGGTGCCGGTTGACGGTTCGACCCCGGAAGGCCAAACCCATCGTGGCCCCGCTTCCCCACAATGGGCGCGGATGCTTCACCCGTTCGGAGGATTGCTCGGTCAGATCCACCCATAGCGCCCGAATGCTCGCTACATTCACGCCGATTCCCGACAGGGGGCGCCGCCCCGGGCGAGCCGAACTGCTGGTGGAGCCCGGTGCGACGTCCGAGAGGTGTTGACTGACATGCCCCAACGGCCTGTAACCGACAGCCCGGCGTACGGACCGCTCGACCCGCTCGGCCAGCGCCGAGGCCCGGTCGGTCGGGGCCTTCCGGACGCCCCCGACGCCCTGACCGCCGACACGTTGACCGCGGACACCCTGACCGCGGACACCCTGACCGCCGACGCCCTGACCGCCGACGCCCCGACCGCCGACGAACTGCGGCTGCCCGCGCAGGCCACACCCGCCCGGCACGAAGCCACCGCCGCACCCGCCCCCGCGACCGTCAGCGGCCACGGCAGCCACACCGGCCACTCCGGCCCGACCCCGCAGAACGGCCAGCTCGCCGCCCTGATCGAGGAGGCCGGGTTCTCGCACGCCGGCCTGGCCCGCCGGGTCGACCAGCTCGGCCTGGAGCACGGCCTCGACCTGCGCTACGACAAGACCTCGGTCACCCGCTGGCTGCGCGGCCAGCAGCCCCGCGGCGCCACCCCGGCGCTGATCGCCGAGGTCTTCACCCGCCGCCTCGGCCGCCGCCTCACCGCCCAGGACCTCGGCCTGGATGCCTGCGCCCCGGTCTACGCGGGCCTGGAGTTCGCCGAGACCCCGCAGGAGGCGGTGGACATCGTGGCGAGCATGTGGCGCAAGGACAACGGCCCCCAGTCCGAGCTGCGCCGGATCGCCTTCACCCCGGCGGGCCTGGTCGTCCCCAGCCGGGACTGGCTGATCGGCCGCACCGACGAGCGGGTCGCCCGGGACGGCTCCACCCTGACCCGCCCGGACGCCGCCGCCGCCGGCCCGCCGGGCGCCACCACCGGGCCCGCACCGGGTCCGCACGGTCCGGGCTCGCCCGTCGCCGGCCCGCCGCGCCTCCAGCCCACCGGTGCCCCGGGCACGACCGGCACCCCGGGCACGACCGGCACCCCGGGCACTCCCGGCGCCCGCAGCACCGCCGGGACGACCGGCACCGCCGCCACCATCGGCCGGGTGCCCACCCAGAGCCGCCGCCCGCCCGCCGCCGTCGAACCGCCGTACACCGACCCGACCCGCGACGCCCGCCCCACCCTGCGGGTCGGCCGCGGCGACATCGCCGCCATCCGCGCCGTCGGCGACCTCTTCCGGGCGCTCGACCACGCCTACGGCGGCGGCCACGCCCGTCAGGCCCTGGTCCGCTACCTGGAGAGCGAGGCCGAGCCGATGCTGCGCGGCCGCTACGGCGAACAGATCGGCCGCGCCCTGTTCGGCGCCGTCGCCGACCTGACCAGGCTGGCCGGCTGGACGTCCTTCGACATCGCCGCGCACGGCCTCGCCCAGCGCTACTTCGTCCAGGCGCTGCGCCTCTCCCAGGCCGCCGGGGACCGCGCGCTCGGCGGCTACGTCCTGGTGACGATGAGCCAGCAGGCCGTCCACCTGGGGCACGGCCGGGAGGCCGTCCAGCTCGCCCGGGTCGCCCAGCAGGGCGTCGGTACCGCCGTCCCGCCGGTGGTCCAGTCGCTGATGCATGCCGCGGAGGCGCGCGGGCACGGCCTGCTGGGCGACGTCCGGTCCTGCACCACCGCGCTGGTCCGGGCCGAACGTTCGCTCGCTGCCTCCCGTGCGGGCGACGAACTGCCCTCCTGGGCGCGGTACTTCGACGAGGCCCAGCTCTCCGACGAGTTCGCCCACTGCTACCGCGACCTCCAGCAGTGGCGCACCGCCGCGCAGCACGCCGAGAAGTCGCTGCGGCTGCGTTCGCCCGCCTACGCGCGCAGCCGGATCTTCTGCCGGCTGGTGCTGGCCACCGCCCGGCTCGGCATGGGGGACCTCGACGAGGCCTGCACCATGGCCACCGACGCGCTGCGGGCGGCGGCGGAGATGCGCTCGGCCCGCTCGCTGGAGTACGTCCGGGACTTCCACCGCCGCCTCACCCCCTACCGGGGCAGCCAGGTGGCCCGCGCCTTCGAGGAGACGGCCCGCCAGGCGGGCGTGATCTGACCGAACCGGGTGTACGAGGGCCGGGAGCTCACCAGCTCTCGGCCCGGACCCTCGGCTGCTCGCCGTCGGCGGCCGCCGACGGTCGCACCCCGCCCCGCACCCGCTGCGCCGCCAGCGGGAACACCAGTACCGACAGCATGCCGGCGCCCACCAGCGCCGCCGCCGTCGAGGACGGCAGGTGCCCGGCCTCCACCTCGATCGTGGTGATCACCACGACCAGCGGCAGCGCCGTCGCCGCGTACATCCCGAGCGCCGTACGGTCCCGCCCGCCGAACCCGGGCGGGGTGAGCAGCGCGGCCGGCACGCCGCGCACGGCGAGGAACAGGAGCAGGAACGCCGGGACGAGCAGCAGCGTGCCGGGGTCGTCCAGCAGCGCGTCCAGGTCGAAGTTCATCCCGCTGACCACGAAGAAGATCGGCACCAGGAAGCCGAAGCCGATGCTCTCCAGCTTGGCCTCGATCACCTCCTCCTCGGCCTGCCGGATGTCGGAGAGCAGCAGCCGGGAGACGATCCCGGCGGTGAAGGCACCGAGCAGCATGTCCAGGTCGAGCCAGAGCGCGGCCGCGACCATGACGGCGAGCACCAGGATCACCGCCCGGATCGCGAACTGCCCGGAGGTGCGCAGGGTGCGCTCGATCAGCCGGGTGGCCCAGGCCGGGCGCGGCCGGCGGGCGCCGAGGACGGCGACGGCGGTGATCACCGCGAAGGCGCCGAGGATGATCGCGGTCCGGGCCGGGGAGTTGCCGCTGAGCAGCACGGCGATCGCGATGATCGGCCCGAACTCGCCGACGGCACCGGTGGCCATCACCAACGAGCCGAAGGGGGTGGGCAGTTCGCCGGAGTCGCGGAGGATCGGCAGGATCGTGCCGAGCGCGGTGGTGGTGAGCACGAGCCCGGCGAAGGCGCCGTTCCACGGGTCCCGGTCGACCAGGGCGCCGATGCCGAGGGCCAGTACGAGCGAGACCAGCCACGCGGTGCCCGCCCGTTTCAGCGGGCCGCCGCGCAGCTTGGCGAAGTCGATCTCGTACCCGGCCAGGAACATCAGCATGGCCAGGCCGAACTGGGACAGCGCGTTCACCCGGTCGTCGACGTGCGCCCAGCCGAGGACGTCCGGGCCGATCAGCACGCCGAGCACGATCTCGAACACCACGGTGGGTACGGCGATCCACCGCAGCAGCCGGTCGGCGAGCAGGGGCGCGGCGACGGCTGCGGCGGGGATCAGGATCAGCGCCACCGGCTGGGCGGAGACGCTCACCGGGCGTACGGCCGAACGGTCGAAGCCGGTGGAATCATCCGATGAGCGGCCAGAGCGGTCATGCGAGGCATCCTGGCACGCCGTCGGTCTGTCACCCCGGCAGACCGCTGGCGTGTCCGTTCCCCCCGCCGGAGCACCGTCGAGTCGGGCCCCGCCGGACCGGCCTCAGCCCGAGCGCCCCCGCCGGACCGGCCTCAGCCCGAGCGCCTCCGCCGGAGCACCCTCGGCCCGGGTTCCCCCCGCGACGCCGGCCTCACGCCGCCGCCTCGGCCTCCCGCGCACCGGCCGGCAGCCCGAGGTCGCCCAGCACCGCCCGGGCCGCCCGCCGCCCGGAGACCAGCGCGCCCTGCACGGTGCTGGTGTCCCGGTGGTCCCCGGCGACGTACAGGCCGGCCAGCAGCCGCACCGGGCGGCGCGGGTTGTGCGGCGGCGGCATCGCCGGCAGCGCGTCCGGGACGTGCCGCACGCTGAGGAACTGCCAGTCCGCCGTCGGGACGCCGTACAGCGCGGCGAGCCGGGCCCGGACGGCCGGTTCCAGCGTGGCCGGGCCGCCCGCGTCGAAGGAGCGCCGCCCGAGCACGGTGGTGGCGATCAGCGCCTGCCCGGCCGGGGCGTAGGACGGGTGCAGTTCGCTGAGTACCAGCGAGTGCGAGACCAGCGGCGGGTGCCCGTTCGGCCGGTCGGCGTCGAGCAGCAGGACGGCCTCGCCGACCGGGGCGCGGTCGGCCGCGTGGAAGAAGGTGGTGACGGGGTGGAAGTCCGGCACCCGCAGTCCGGGCAGCAGTCCGGCGGCGGAGCGGGCGTCGGTGGCGACCACCACGGCCTGGGCGCCGATCCGCCCGTGGGCGAGGGTCTCCACGCCGTCGGCGCCGATCGAGGTGACCCGCACCCCGGTCCGTACGGTGCCGGCGGGCAGCGCGGCGGCCAGCTGGGCGGGCACGGCCGCGATCCCGTCGGCGGGCAGACAGAGCCGGCCTCGGGCGTAGGAGCGCAGCACCAGGTCGGCGATCCGGCTGCTGGTGCCGAGGGCCGGGTCGCCGAGCAGGGCGCTCAGCAGTGGGCGCAGGAAGCCGTCGACGGTGCGCGGGGCGAGTCCGTGGCCGGTCAGCGCGCGGGCGGCGGTGGTCTCCGGGCGGGCCTGCAGCCGGGCGGCCGGGGTGGTGGCGAGCCGGCCGAGCCAGCTGCCGAGGCGGGCCTTGTCCAGCGGGCTGCCGAGTGGGGCCCGGAGGGCGGCCTGCCGGGCGGCGGTGAGCTGTGGGTCCCCGGTGCGGTAGCGGCGGCCGGCGCTGTGCACGAGTACGCCGGGCGCGAGCGGGCGCAGGTCCAGACGGTCGAGGTCGAGCGCCCGGCGCAGTTCGGGGAAGGCGGTGTTCAGCAGGTGGCTGCCGTCGTCGAGACGGAAGCCGTCCAGTTCGCGGGTGGCCATCCGGCCGCCGATCCGGTCGCTGGTCTCCAGGACCTGGACGGTGAGGCCGTGGCCGGTGAGTGCGCGGGCGGCGGCCAGGCCCGCGAGTCCGGCGCCGACCACGACGACGTCCGGGTCGGACGGGCGACGGGCGCGGCGGGTGAAGTCGTACGTGGGCACTGGGGTGCTCCCTCCCTGGTCCCGGGGCTCCGGCCGACGCAGGCAGCGGGGTGCCGGGACACGGTCCGAGGAAGGTGATGCCCAGTCAGTGTGAGCATCAGACAAGTGCGGTGGACCGGATGCGGGGCTCGGGAGGGGTGGTGCGCCCCCGCGCGGGGGCGTGGTCACGGACAGTGCGCCGTGGCGCCCGGGTTACCGGGTCGGCGGGCGCGCACGGTCACCGGGGGCGTGCGACGCGCCCGCCGTGTGCTCCCGTGCGCCCCCTCCCGGAGCCCCGTCCGACCCCCGCCCGGCATATGCCCCTGGTCAGGGCGAATGCCGTACGGGGACTACGCAGAACAGACCGTCACAGCGCCGCCCGCGGAGGCGTCACGGCATCACCGGGAGGCCGCGGAGGCCGCGGACCGCCGCCCGCGGAGGCGTCACGGCATCACCGGGAGGCGTCAGAGCGCCGCCCGCACCGCCGAGTCCAGGTCCGGGTGCGCGAACCGGAATCCCGCGTCGAGCAGCCGCCGCGGCACCACCCGGTGGCTGCCGACCACCTCGACCGCCAGCTCCCCGAGCACCGCCTTGAGCACCGCCTCCGGCACCGGGAACGGCGTCGGCCGCCCCAGCGCCCGCCCGAGCGCCGCGGTCAGCTCGGCGTTGGTGGCCGGCTCCGGCGCGGTGAGGTTGAAGGCGCCGGAGAGGTCGTCCCGGTCGAGCAGGAAGCGCAACGCGGCCACCTCGTCGGCCAGCGAGATGTAGCTCCAGTACTGCTTCCCGCTGCCGAGCCGCCCGCCCAGGCCCAGCTTGAACAGCGGGAACAGCCGCCCGCCCGCACCGCCCGCGGCGGAGAGCACCATCCCGGTGCGCGGGTGGACGACCCGGATCCCGGCCCGTTCGGCCGGCCGCGCGGCCGACTCCCACTCCAGGCACACCTCGGCCAGGAAGTCGTCCCCGGCGGGGGAGTCCTCGTCGATCACCCGGTCGCCGGTCTGCCCGTACCAGCCGACCGCGGAGGCGCTGACCAGGACCTTCGGCGGCTCCTTGAGCTCCGCCAGCGCGACGGCCAGCGTCTCGGTGCCGTACACCCGGCTCTCCCGGATCTCCCGCTTGTAGGAGTCCGTCCAGCGGCGGTCGCCGACCCCGGCTCCGGCCAGGTGCACCGCCGCCTCGACCCCGGCGAGCCCCTCCCGGTCGACCTCGCCGAGCAGCGGGTTCCAGCCGATCGCGGTGCTGCCGTCGGGCTGCGGCCCGGTCCTGGAGCGGTGCCGGACGAGCCGGACCACCTCGTGGCCGTCCGCCAGCAGGGAGCGGACGAGCGCCGAACCGATCAATCCCGTGGAGCCTGTGACAGCGATGCGCATGGGCCCATCCTCGCAGTTCTTATGGCCTGTCACCTCTCGCACGCGCCCCACTAGCATCAGCCGGCATGACCCGTGAAGACGATCCGACCATCCGCCCGGCCCGGCCCGAGGACGATCGCGGCCTCGCCGAGCTCAACCGCTCCTCCTGGTCCACCCTGTCCGACGTAGCCTCGGAGCCGCCCACGGCGGACGGCGTCTTCGACGAGCGGCACACCCCCGAGCAGTACCTGCTCGCCGAGCTGGACGGCCGGATCGTCGGTTACGTCCGCCAGGTCCCGGCGACGCCACTGGCCGTCAACCGGCATGTGCGGCAGATCCAGGGTCTGGCCGTCGACGACACGGTGCGGGGCCGGGGCATCGGCCGCCGGCTGATCGAGGCCACCTGCGCGGCGGCCCGGGCGGACGGCGCCCGCAAGATGACCCTCCGGGTGCTCGGCTGGAACGCCCCGGCCCGCCGGCTGTACGAGAGCTGCGGCTTCGTGGTCGAGGGCGTGCTGGTCGAGGAGTTCCTGATCGACGGTCGCTTCGTGGACGACGTCTGGATGGCCCGCCAACTCACCGACTGAACCTGCCCCGGGAGCCGATGGGGCGTCAGATCGGGTGCTGCGGAGTCGTGACGTACCTGACCTGTCTGCACCGCCACCGAGCCGGGTACCGTACGCCCGTGAGCAACTCGACGCCTCCCGGGTGGTACCCGGTCCCCGGTGCGGACGGCACCCCCGGTCACGAGCGCTGGTGGGACGGCAACGCCTGGACCAACGAGGTCCGGCCGCTCCAGGGCGGCGCCGGACAGCTCGCCGACGCCCCGACCCAGCAGTGGCAGCCCGCCACCCCGCAGCCACCGCAGCCCGGCTACGGCTACCCGGCGCAGGGCGGCCCGTCCGCCCCCGGTTACGGCTACCCGGCCCAGGACGCGGCCCAGAACCCCGGCTACGGCTACCCGGGCCAGACGCCGTACCCGGGCCAGACGCCGTACCCGGGCCAGGCGTCCTATCCGGGCCAGGCGTCCTACCCGGGCGCGGCCTACGGCTACCCGCCACCGGCCGGCCCCGGCAGGAACCGGACCGGGGTGATCGTCGGCATCTCGGTCGCCGTGCTGGTCGTCGGCGGGATCATCGCCGGGCTCGTGGTCAACAGCGGCCAGGACACCACGGCGGACCCGACCCCGAACCCCACGGTCACGGTCACCCAGAGCGACCGCCCGTCGCCGAGCCCCACCCCGACCACCGCCGCCCCCAAGCCCGTCCCGTCCCTCAAGAGCACCGTCCCGGACCCGCAGCACGCGATCACCGTCCCGGTGTTCGACGGCTGGGACGCGGCGGCCAACTCCGCACACTCCACCGTCTACCTCGGCAGCGGCCGCTACACCTGCGCCGACGGCAACTCCTGCATCCGCGGCCAGTTCTCGATCGAGAAGGACACCGTCCAGGGCGACACCCCGAAGGCGGCCGCCGACGCCACCATGGCGGGCTACGCCGGGACGATCTTCACCGGGATCACCTCGCACACCGACTCCGGTTCCGGCTACGTCACCGTCGCCGGCGTGCTCGGCTACGCCACCCGCTGGCACATCCGCACCTCGGACGGCACCCAGGGCTACGTCCTGCTGGCCGCCGTCCCGGCCAAGGGCGGCGGTTACGTCGTCTTCGAGGGTGGCGTCGACGACGACCCGGCCGCCCCGGACCCCTCGGTGCTGGACCAGATCCTCAAGGGCGTCAAGCAGGACGGCACCGCCGCCACCCCCGGCAGCACCGCCTGACCCGTCGGATCCGCCTCAGTCCCCGTAGCGCTCCCAGAGCTTGGGGAAGCGTTTCGCCATGACGTCCGGGTCCTCGAAGTCCAGCCTCGCCCCGGCCGGCCGCCCCGCCTGCCGCCCGCCCACCTCGGGCAGCGGCAGGCCGGTCAGCTGCTCGTACGCCTCGTCGGCGGCGTAGCCGAGGTCCTCGGCCTCGCCGTCCTCCTCCTCGTCGAACTCCGGCAGTAGGTCCGCCAGGTCGTCCGGTTCGGCCAGCCCGCCCTCGAAGATCTCCCGGCCCTGGCCGATCAGCCAGCAACGGAAGTAGTCGAAGGTGTCCTCGGAGGCGCCGTCCAGCAACAGGTGGGCAGCGCCCCACAGGTCGTAGCGGTAGGCGCGCTGGAACCGGGCCTCGAACAGCCGGGCGAAGTCGATCACGTCGTCCGGGGTCAGCTGGACGAGGCGCTCCACCAGCCGCTCGGCCTGTTCGTCGGGATCGCCGTCGGCGGCCTCCCAGGTGTCGTCGATGATCTGCCAGAAGTCGGTCTCGTCCATCACTGCTCAAGCATCCCTGTTCCGTCGTCTCCATGCATGCCATGACCCGGCGGAATCCGCATCCCGGGAACGCCGGAGCCCCGCACCGTCCGGGGACGGCGCGGGGCTCCGGTCAGCCGGTGACAGCCCGTCACAGCCGGTTACGGCTGTGCTGCCTCAACGGCGGTGTCTCACAGGCCGAGCTCGACCTCGAACTCGCCGGCCTCCAGGATCTCCTTGACCGCGACCAGGTAGCGGGCGGCGTCGGCGCCGTCCACCAGGCGGTGGTCGTAGGAGAGCGAGAGGTAGGTCATGTCACGGATGCCGATGGCGGTGCCGCCGTCGGCCTCGATGACGACCGGGCGCTTGACGGTGGCGCCGATGCCCAGGATGGCGGCCTGGTTCGGCGGCACGATCACGGTGTCGAACAGCGCACCGCGCGAGCCGGTGTTGCTGATGGTGAAGGTGGCGCCGGACAGCTCGTCCGGGGTGATCTTGCTGTCGCGGACCTTGGTGGCCAGCTCGGCGGTCTTCTTCGAGATGCCGGCGATGTTGAGGTCGCCCGCACCCTTGATGACCGGGGTCATCAGACCCTTCTCGGAGTCCACCGCGATACCGATGTTCTCGGTGTCGAAGTAGGTGATGGTGCCCTCGGCGTCGTTGATCCGCGCGTTGACGACCGCGTGGACCTTCAGGGCCTGGGCGGCGGCCTTCACGAAGAACGGCATCGGCGAGAGCTTGACGCCCTCGCGGGCGAGGAAGCCGTCCTTGGCCTTGGCGCGCAGCGACATGATCTTGGTGACGTCCACCTCGACCACGCTGGTCAGCTGGGCCTGCTCGTGCAGGGCCTTCATCATGTTGTCGCCGATGACCTTGCGCATGCGGGTCATCTTGACCGTCTGGCCACGCAGGGCGGACGGCGCGACGGCGGCCTTCGGCGCAGCGGCCGGGGCGGCAGCGGCGACCGGGGCCGGAGCGGCCTTGGCGGCCTCCGCGGCGGCGATGACGTCCTGCTTGCGGATGCGGCCGCCGACGCCGGTGCCGGCGACGGAGGTGAGCTCCACGCCGTGCTCGGCGGCGAGCTTGCGCACCAGCGGGGTGACGTAGGCGTCACCGGCGTCGGCCACCGGAGCAGCCGGGGCGACCGGAGCCGGGGCGGCAACGGGGGCCGGAGCAGCGGCCGGAGCCGGAGCAGCGGCAACCGGGGCCGGGGCGGCAACGGGGGCCGGGGCGGCAACGGGGGCCGGAGCGGCAACCGGGGCCGGAGCGGCAACCGGAGCCGGGGCGGCCGGGGCGGCAACGGGGGCCGGAGCGGCAACCGGAGCCGGAGCAGCGGCGGCGGCACCCGGGGCACCGATCAGCGCGAGCTGGGCGCCGACCTCGGCGGTCTCGTCCTCGCCGACCAGGATCTTGACGACGACGCCGGCGACCGGCGACGGGATCTCGGTGTCGACCTTGTCGGTGGAGACCTCGAGCAGCGGCTCGTCGACCTCGACCGTCTCACCCTCGGCCTTCAGCCAGCGGGTGACGGTGCCCTCGGTGACCGACTCGCCCAGGGCCGGCAGCAGCACCGGGGTGGCGTCGGCGGCGGCCGGAGCAGCCGGAGCGGCGGCCGGGGCGGCAGCCGGAGCAGCCGGGGCCGGAGCGGCCACCGGAGCCGGGGCGGCGACGGGCGCGGCCTCGGCCACGGGGGCCGGAGCGGCGGCCGGGGCGCCGGTGCCGTCGTCGATGATCGCCAGCTCGGCGCCGACCTCGACGGTCTCGTCCTCGCCGACCTTGATCGAGGAGAGGATGCCGGAAGCCGGAGCCGGGATCTCGGTGTCGACCTTGTCGGTCGACACCTCGAGCAGCGGCTCGTCGACCTCGACACGCTCACCCTCGGCCTTCAGCCAACGGGTGACGGTGCCCTCGGAAACGCTCTCGCCCAGCGCGGGCAGTGTTACTGAGACCGCCATGGTTTCAGCGACTCCTATCAAGTCTTGCGTACGGGAAGTACTGGAAAGGGGGGTGGTGGGCGCGATCAGTCGTGCGCGTGCAGCGGCTTGCCGGCCAGCGCCAGGTGCGCCTCGCCCAGGGCCTCGGACTGGGTCGGGTGCGCGTGGATGAGCTGCGCGACCTCGGCCGGCAGGGCCTCCCAGTTGTAGATCAGCTGGGCTTCGCCGACCTGCTCGCCCATGCGGGCGCCGACCATGTGGACGCCGACCACGGCGCCGTCCTTGACCTGGACGAGCTTGATCTCGCCGGCGGTCTTCAGGATCTTGCTCTTGCCGTTGCCGGCCAGGTTGTACTTCAGGGTGACGACCTTCTCCTTGCCGTACAGCTCGACGGCCTTGGCCTCGGAGATGCCGACGGAGGCGACCTCCGGGTTGGAGTAGGTCACGCGCGGGACGCCGTCGTAGTCGATCGGCATCGGCTTGAGGCCGGCCAGGCGCTCGGCGACCAGGATGCCCTCGGCGAAGCCGACGTGGGCGAGCTGCAGGGTCGGGGCGAGGTCGCCGACGGCCGAGATGGTGGGCACGTTGGTGCGCATGTACTCGTCGACCAGGACGTAGCCGCGGTCCATCGCGACGCCGTTCTCCTCGTAGCCGAGGCCGGCCGAGACCGGGCCGCGGCCGATGGCGACGAGCAGCAGGTCGGCGTCGATCTGCTTGCCGTTCTCGGTGGAGACGCGGACACCGGCCTCGGTGTACTCGACGCCCGAGAAGCGGGCCTTCAGCTCGAACTTGATGCCGCGCTTGCGGAAGGCGCGCTCCAGCAGCTTGGAGGAGTTCTCGTCCTCCAGCGGGACGAGGTGCGGCAGCGCCTCGACGATGGTGACGTCGACGCCGAAGGACTTCCAGACCGAGGCGAACTCGACGCCGATGACGCCGCCGCCGAGGATGACGGCCGACTTCGGGATCCGGTCGAGCTTGAGGGCGTGGTCGGAGGAGATCACGCGGTTGCCGTCGATCTCCAGGCCCGGGATCGAGCGCGGCACCGAACCGGTGGCGAGGACGATGTGGCGGCCTTCGATGCGCTGGCCGTTCACGTCCACCGAGGTCTGCGAGGAGAGCTTGCCCGCGCCCTGGATGAAGGTGACCTTGCGGGATGCCACCAGGCCCTGCAGGCCCTTGTACAGGCCGGCGATGACGTCGTCCTTGTACTTGTGGACGCCGTTGATGTCGATGCCCTGGAAGGTGGCCAGGACGCCGAACTCGGCGGCCTCCTTCGTCTCGTCCGCGATCTCGGCGGCGTGCAGCAGGGCCTTGGTCGGGATGCAGCCGCGGTGCAGGCAGGTGCCACCCAGCTCGCCCTTCTCGACCAGGGCGACGCTCAGACCCAGCTGAGCGGCGCGGAGCGCCGCGGCGTAACCGCCGCTTCCGCCTCCGAGAATGACTACGTCGAAAACGGTGCTGGCGTCGTTCGCCACGTCACGTCCTCCATGCAATGGGGTGGGTCGCCGGGCCGGTCGCGGTCCGGTGGGTCGGAAGCCTTTGTGGGGCGCCCAGTCGTGCCGGAAATACATCTTCGCACTTGTTCGCGGTGGCTGATGTCCGGGTCCACCCCAGGGGTGTCCCGCGGAGTGGTCACCGGGGCGGGAATACCCCCGACGGAAGGGCATCATCGCAGCTCAAGGCCTTGTTGACAGCCGCCGGACGGGCGGCTTCCGCCCGCTTCGGCGTCGCCTCTTCCGCAGTGCGGAACAAAGTTTCGCCCGTGGCGAACAAGGGTGCGGTGGGGAGTCCCGGGCTACTCGCAGGTAACCCGTACGGGAACGCCGACGGGGGCCCGGCGCACCCGCGCCGGGCCCCCGTCGAGGCCGGGACCTGGAGGATCAGGCCTTGCCGTTGGCCGCGGTCTGCTCCGCGAAGCGGACCAGGGTGCGCACCGCGCTCGCGGTGCCGCCCTTCGGGGTGTAGCCGAACGGCGCGCTCTCGTGGAACGCCGGGCCGGCGATGTCCAGGTGCGCCCAGTCGGTGCCCTCGGTCACGAACTCCTGCAGGAACAGGCCGGCCACCAGGCCGCCGCCCATCCGCTCGCCCATGTTCGCCAGGTCGGCGATGGTCGAGTCGGTCATGCCCTTCTTCAGGTCGGCCGGCAGCGGCATCGGCCAGGACTGCTCGCCGACCTCGCCCGCGAGGGTGTGCAGGTTGTCGCGCAGCTCGTCGTTGTTGGCCATCACACCGAAGGTGCGGGTGCCCAGGGCCAGCACCATGGCGCCGGTCAGGGTCGCCACGTCGACGATGACGTCCGGGGCGTCCTCGCCGGCCTTGACGATCGCGTCGGCCAGCACCAGACGGCCCTCGGCGTCGGTGTTCAGGACCTCGACGGTCTTGCCGCCGTACATGCGCAGCACGTCACCCGGGCGGGTCGCGGTGCCGGACGGCATGTTCTCGGCCAGCGCCAGCCAGCCGGTCACGTTGACGGCCAGGCCCAGGCGCTTGGCGGCCACCACGGCGGCGAACACGGCGGCGGCGCCGGCCATGTCGCACTTCATGGTCTCGTTGTGGCCGGCCGGCTTCAGCGAGATGCCGCCCGAGTCGTAGGTGATGCCCTTGCCGACGAACGCCAGCGAGGCCTTCGCCTTCGGGTGGGTGTAGGCCACCTTCACCAGCCGCGGCGGGTTGGCCGAGCCGGCGCCGACACCCAGCAGACCGCCGAAGCCGCCCTTGGTCAGCGCCTTCTCGTCCAGCACCTCGACCTTGAGGCCGTGCTCCTTGCCGGCCGCCTGGGCGATCGCGGCGAAGCTCTTCGGGGTCAGGTCGTTCGGCGCGGCGTTGACGAGGTCGCGGGCGCGGTTCATCTCCTCGCCGATCGCGGCGGCCCGCTCCACGGCGGCCTTGGCGTCCTTGCTGCCCTTGCGGGCGGTCAGCACGACCAGCTCGCCGACCGGCTCCTTGCCGACGCCGTTGGCCTTGTACGTGCCGTAGGTGTACGAGCCGAGCAGGCCGCCCAGCGCGACCGCCTCGACCTGCTCCGCGGACTCGGCCGGCAGGGCCAGCGCGGCCTTCTTGGCACCGGCCAGGGTGCGGGCGGCGACGCCGCCGGCGCGGCGCAGCGCCTCCAGCTCGTAGCCGTCCTCGGCCGCCTCGCCGAGGCCGACCGCGAGCACGAGCGCGGCCTTCAGCCCGGCGGGGGAGGCCACCTTGACGGCCTCGCCCTCGGCGCCGGTCGCGCCCAGGGTGCCGAGGATCTCGGCCAGCTTGCCCTCGAACGCCTCGTTCACGGCCTCGGCGCCGGGCGCCAGCAGCATGCCCTTGGGGCCCTTCGCGACACCGACCACCAGGGCGTCCGCGCGCAGCGAGGCGGCGGAGGAGGTGCTCACAGACAATGCAGTCACGTAATGCGTCCTGTTCTTTCGCGGTCCACGGCCGGTCGCGGCGTGACTGCCGAACCGGCGCAGCCCGCCGTCCAGGCTGTCCGCCGGCGGGACCAGCGGGTCCGGGCCCCCTGGTGCGCGCGGCCGCGACGGCGGACGCGAACACCAGAGGACCCGGCTCCACGGTGCGCGCCGGGCGGGCAGGACCTGCCACGGTGCAGGGCTGCGGTGCTTCAGGCATGGTAGTCCGCATGCTGGGATCACGCGCCGCCCGGTGTCAGCCCAGCAACGCCAAGGCGAACAGCGTCCCGGTCGCGGCGGTCTCGGCCATCGCGCCGAGCACGTCCCCGGTGATTCCGCCGAACCGGCGGACACACCGCCCGAGCAGCAACCGGGCCCCGCCCGCCCCGAGCGCAACGGCCAGCGGGAGACGCACGGCTGACCATCCGTCGAACAGTCCGGCCGCGGCCAGGGCCAGTGCGGCGACGAGCGTCCCGATGACGGCCCCGGCGGGTGTGACGGTGCCCGCCACCATCGCCCCCAGCCCGCCCGGTCGGGCGGCCGGCACCGACCGCAGACAGCCCCAGGCGAGCGCGCACCGCGCGGCCACCGCCGAGGCGAGCACGGCGAGGGCGCCGCGCAGCGGCGACTGCCCGAACTGGCCGGCCAGCGCGGCGACCTGGACCAGCAGCACCAGCAGCAGGGTCAGGACGCCGAACGGGCCGATGTCGGACTGCTTCATGATCCGCAGCGCGTCCTCGGCCGGCTTGCCGCTGCCCAGCCCGTCGGCGACGTCCGCCAGGCCGTCCAGGTGCAGCCCGCGGGTCAGCGCGGCGAGCACCCCCACCGCCGTCCCCGCCCCCAGCAGCCCGCCCGCCCGCCAGGCCACCACCGCGCCCGCCGCGGCGGCGATCCCGCCCAGCACCACCCCGACCACCGGCGCCGCCGTCATCGCCCGGCCCGCCGCCGCCCGGTCCCACCGCTCCACCCGCACCCGCAGCACGGACAGCGTCCCGAACGCGAACCGCAGTCCCTCGCCCCACGTCGCCCGCCCACCGTCGCCGGCCATCGCTCCCACTCCTCCACCCGCACCGAACCGCACTCACCCCGCACCCCGCGCTCGCCCGAAGCCCGAAGCCCGAAGCCCGAAGCCCGAAGCCCGGAGAACCGGAGCCCCGCGCCCCGCCTCCCGACAAACAGAATCCCCGCGCCCCGAAAGGGGCGCGGGGAACCGCGCGGAGCGGAAGGCCACCGGCCGGAAGCCCGGTCGCCGACCGTCAGCTGTCAGAGCGTCCGGACTCCCGCCGCTGCTACAGCTTCCTGAGCAGATCCGCCGCCGACGGCAGCTTCGGCTGCTCCTTCGGCGCCGCCGGTACGAACGGCCTCGGCGCCTCGTCCGCGAGCGCGTCGCCGGCCGCCTGGAGCAGCGGCAGCGCGAGCACCGCGCCGACGCCCTCGCCCAGGGTGATGCCCTGGTCCTGCAGCGGCGTCAGGGTGAGCCGGTCGTAAGCCTTCGCCTGGGCCGGCTCACCGCTGGACTGCCCGGCCCGCCACCACTCCGGCGCCCGGAAGGCGATCCGCTGGGCGACCAGCGCGCAGGCCGAGGAGACCACGCCGTCCAGCACCACGGGCAGCCGGCGGACGGCGGCCTGCAGCAGGAAGCCGGTGATCGCCGCGAAGTCGGCCCCGCCGGTGGCGCCGAGCAGCGCCAGCTGGTCGCCGAGCACCGGCCGGGCGCGTCGCAGCGAGTCCCGGATGGTGGCGCACTTGACCATCCACACCCGGTCGTCGATGCCCGAGCCGCGCCCGCAGACCGCGGCCGCGTCCGTCCCGCACAGCGCGCCGACCAGGACGGCGGCCACCGTGGTGGAGCCGACCCCGAGGTCGCCGAGCAGTACCAGGTCGGTGCCGGAGTCGGCCTCCTCGTCGGCCACGGCCATGCCGGCCCGGAAGGCCCGGACGGTCTCCTCGGGGGTGAGCGCGTCCTCGACGTCGATCCGGCCGGAGCCGCGCCGGATCCGGTGGGCGACCACCTCGTCCGGGAAGTTCGCGGGGTCGGTGTCCACGCCGACGTCGACCACCCGCAGTTCGGCGCCGTAGCGGGCGGCCAGTCGGGCCACCGGGGCGCTGCCGTCGAGCACGGCCCGCACCCGGGCCGCGGTGCCGCCGTCGGCGGGCAGCCGGGAGACGCCGAGCGCGGCCACGCCGTGGTCGGCGGCGAACAGCAGCACCTTGGGCGCCGAGACCGGCCGCACCGGGGAGCGCCCCTGTACGGACGACAGCCAGCTGCCCAGCTCCTCCAGCTTGCCCAGGCCGCCACGCGGCCCGGCCTCCTGCCAGCGTTCCTCGGCGGCCCGGCGGGCGCTGTCGTCGGGGCGCTCGACGAGCGAGGAGAACGTATCGAGATCCACGGTCGTGTCCATCGTCCGGAAGGCTACACGCCGTGGGTGTGCGGGCTCGGCTTGACCGTCAGAACCTGTCCCGCGACCACCAGCAGGACCCGCTCCGAGGCGTCGGCGACGGCCATGTTGAGGCGGCCGAGGGTGTCGCGGAAGCGCCGCCCGGCGGCGGTGCCCGGGACGACGCCCATGCCGACCTCGTTGCTCACCGCGACGACCGTCCGCCGGGTGTCGGCCCAGGCCGCGGCCAGGGCCTCGCAGCGGCGCCGCACCGCGGCCTCGCCGCCGTCCGTCCAGGCCGCGTCGTCCCAGGCGTCGCACTCGTCCATCACGGCGGTCAGCCACAGCGCCAGACAGTCGATCAGCACCGGCGCCGGGTCCTCGGCGTCGGCCAGTACGGCCTCCAGCGCGCAGGTCTCGGCGGTGCGCCAGCTCGCCGGCCGGCGGTCCCGGTGCAGGGCGACCCGCTGGGCCCACTCGGCGTCGCCGTCCCGGGTGCCGCCGGTGGCCACGTACAGGACGTCCGGGCGGTCGGCGAGCAGCTGCTCGGCGCGGGTGGACTTGCCGGAGCGCGCGCCGCCGAGCAGCAGTGTGCGGGGGAGCGGGGGGTGGGTCGCCATGCCGCCCATCCTGCCCGACAGGCATACGGAAGATCGGGCCGGGCAGGCTATGGTGCGCAGCACACACGGCAGCGTCAGTGGGAGGAGCCGGGCATGGTCTGGACGTGGCGGTACGAGAAGGCGGACGGCAGCGCGGTGACGTCGAGCCTCGGCCAGGAGGAGTTCGCCGGCCAGGGCGATGCCGAGACCTGGATCGGGGAGAGCTGGAAGCAGCTCGCCGAGGAGGGCGTGGACACCGCGGTCCTCCTGGAGGACGGCGCCAAGGTCTACGGGATGAGCCTGCACGAGGGCTGAGCCCCCGGGCTCACTTGGCCCCGATCACGTGCAGCAGCGCCGCGACCTGCCGGTAGGGGTCGGTGCGGGCGGCCCGGTCCTCGGCTTCGAGCAGCTGGGCCAGCTGTCGCCCGTCCACCGGCGGGGTCGCGTCGTCGGGCGCGTTGTCGGTGAAGACCCGGACGCCGTACCAGTGCCGCACCGGCACCGACACCTCGGAGAGGGTGACGCTCAGGTCGGCGAGCCGGTCGGCGCGGGCGGCCAGCCCGAGCCGGTTGTAGTACCGGTCGCTCTCGAAGGCGTGCAGGGCGGCCCGCCAGTCCCCGGCGGCGGCGGGTCGCAGCGCGAGCGCGTCGCGGTTGCGGACGAGCAGCGAGAGCAGCCCGCCGGGCGCGAGCAGCCGGGCCAGCGAGGCGATCATCGGGTCCGGGTCGGGCAGGTACATCAGGACGCCGTGGCAGAGCACCACGTCGAAGCTGCGCGGGCCGAACCAGCGCCCGCACTGGTGGCCGTCGCCGCTGAGCAGCTGTAGCCGGCCGCGCACCTCGGGCGCCTCCTCGGCGAGTGCCCCCTGGGCGACGCCGAGTGCGACCGGGTCGGAGTCGATCCCGGTGACGTAGTGGCCGGCCCGGGCCAGCCGCAGGGCCTGGGTGCCCTGTCCGCAGCCGATGTCCAGGACGCGCTGGGCGCTCCGGCCGGCCAGCTGTTCGGCGAGCTGCCGGGAGACGAGCTCCTGCCGGACGAAGTTGCGCAGCCCGCCGAGCCGGTCCAGCCAGGCGCCGGTGCCGCCGGCGAAGGAGCCGCTGCGGGAGGGCAGCCGACGCTCCTGGCCGAGCCGGTCGTGGCCGCCGTCGCCCTGGCCGGGGAGCGCGCCGCCCTGTCCGGGAAGGGCGTAGAGGCCGGGCCCCTCCCAGGACGGCGGGGCCCAGCCGGAGTCCACCGGTTCGGCGGTCAGGGCTTCTCCCCGCGCCGCACCTGCGGCTTGGGCAGGCGCAGCCGGCGCATCTGCAGGGTGCGCATGATGCCGTAGGCGACCACGCCACGGGTGTTCTGCCCGGCGAAGCGCTCGGCCAGCTGCTTGCGCAGGCCCAGGCCGAGGCGGACGAAGTCCAGCACGACGAGCACGAAGAACAGCAGGAACAGCAGCGTGGACAGCAGCTGCAGGGCGGGCACCTTGACGATGCTCAGCACCAGGATGACCACGGCGGCCGGCAGGAAGAACTCGGCCAGCGACCAGCGGGAGTCCACGTAGTCGCGGGCGAACTTGCGCACCGGGCCCTTGTCACGGGCGGGCAGGTGGCGCTCGTCGCCGTCGATCAGCGCCTGGCGCTGCTTCTCACGCTCGGTGCGCATCCGGTCGCGTGCCTGGCGGGAGGCCTCCTTGCGGTCCTTGGGCACCGTGACCCGGGTGCGCCGGTTGGCCTCGGCCTCGTTGCGCTTGGGGGTGGGGCGGCCCTTCTTGGCCTGCGGGTGGCGGGCTTGGGGCGTCTCGTCCTCGAGCACGGTGGCGGAGGCGGCATCATCTGAACGGCGTCGGAACACACCACCAGCGTACGGGGTGCGACGCCGCGACCAAGGGTCCCCTCGGACCCAAACGCATATCGATCCGTCCGGCCGCGATCCGACCCGGGGTGCCCGGCCCCTTCCCGTAGGGGATCAGTCGGATGGAGTATGGAGAGGATGAGAGGCGGATCCACCCGGGGGATGAGGATCTGCCCCTGGTCGCTGTAGCAGTCTTGTTGCAGGCAGGTGCACTGCGGCGAATGGCTCGCTGCACATACACTCGTCGTGTCTGGTAACGAGATTTAAGACCGCAGGCCGGAGAAGGGGGCACCCGAGGCCCATGAGCGACGGAATCATGAAGCGTATGGGGCTGATCTTCCGCTCCAAGGCGAACAAAGCCTTGGACCGGGCGGAAGATCCCCGTGAGACGCTCGACTACTCCTACCAGAAGCAGCTCGAACTGCTGCAGAAGGTACGGCGTGGCGTCGCGGACGTCGCGACCTCGCGCAAGCGCCTGGAACTCCAGCTGACCCAGCTCCAGCAGCAGTCCGCGAAGTACGAGGACCAGGGCCGCAAGGCGCTGTCCCTCGGCCGTGAGGACCTCGCGCGCGAGGCGCTGACCCGCAAGGCCAACATGCAGTCCCAGATCACCGATCTGGAGACGCAGTACCAGGCCCTGCAGGCCGAGGAGGAGAAGCTCACGCTCGCCTCCCAGCGCCTCCAGGCCAAGGTGGACGCCTTCCGTACCAAGAAGGAGACCATCAAGGCCACCTACACCGCGGCGCAGGCGCAGACCCGTATCGCCGAGTCCTTCTCCGGCATCTCGGAGGAGATGGGCGACGTCGGCCTGGCGATCCAGCGTGCCGAGGACAAGACCGCGCAGATGCAGGCCCGGGCCGGTGCGATCGACGAGCTGCTGGCCTCCGGCGCGCTCGACGACGCCAGCGGTCTCGGCCGCAAGGACGACATCGAGGCCGAGCTGGAGCGGGTGGCCGGCGGTTCCGACGTCGAGCTGGAGCTGGCCCGGATGAAGGCCGAGCTGTCCGGTGGCCCCGCCGCCGGTCCGGCCGCGATCGAGCAGGGCAAGCCGGCTCAGCAGCCGCAGGAGTCGCACCCGCAGGACACCCCGCGCATCAACTACAACAAGTGAGCTGAACGCACCCACGAACCAGGAGAAGCGCAGCATGATCATGAGGGTCATGGGTGAGGGGCAGTACGAGGTGGGCGAGGACCACCTGAACCTGCTCAACCAGCTCGACGACGAGTTGCTCACCGCGGTGGAGTCGGGCGACGAGGGCACCTTTCGCCAGGCCTACGGCAAGCTGCTGGACGCCGTGAAGCAGTACGGCAGCCGGTTGCCGGACGACTCCCTGGAGCCGTCCGAGCTGATCCTGCCGAGTGCCGAGGCGACCCTCGACGAGGTCCGGGCCCTGCTGCTGTCCGAGGGCGAGGGCGTCATCCCGGGGTTCCCCGAGTACGAGTAGCCGCGCGGCCGCTGCCAGACGAAAGGGCGGGCCCCCTCCGATGGGAGGGGGCCCGCCCTTCGCCGTCGTCGGCCCCGAGCCGGCTCCGGGTTACGGCAGGGCCAGCATCCGGTCGAGCGCGGCCTTGGCGTACTTCTCGGTCTCCGGGTCGACGCTGATCACGTTCGGCACCCGGCCCTCGACCAGCGACTCCAGCGCCCAGACCAGGTGCGGCAGGTCGATCCGGTTCATGGTCGAGCAGAAGCAGACCGCGCGGTCCAGGAAGACGATCTCCTTGTCCGGGTGCGCCTTGGCCAGGCGGCGGACCAGGTTCAGCTCGGTGCCGATGGCCCACTTGGAGCCGGGCTCGGCGGCGTCCAGGGCCTTGATGATGTACTCGGTCGAGCCCACCATGTCGGCGGCGCTGACGACCTCGTGCTTGCACTCGGGGTGCACCAGGACGGTCACGCCGGGGATCCGCTCGCGGACGTCGTTCACCGAGTCGAGGCTGAACCGGCCGTGCACCGAGCAGTGGCCGCGCCAGAGGATCATCTTGGCGTCCCGCAGCTGCTCGGCGGTCAGGCCGCCGTTCGGCTTGTGCGGGTTGTACAGGACGCAGTCGTCCAGCGAGAGGCCCATGTCCCGCACCGCGGTGTTGCGGCCGAGGTGCTGGTCGGGCAGGAAGAGCACCTTCTGGCCCTGCTCGAAGGCCCACTCCAGGGCGCGCTGGGCGTTGGAGGAGGTGCAGATGGTGCCGCCGTGCTTGCCGGTGAAGGCCTTGATGTCGGCGGAGGAGTTCATGTACGAGACCGGGACGGTGACGTCGGCTATGCCGGCGTCGGTCAGCACGTCCCAGCACTCGGCGACCTGCTCGGCGGTGGCCATGTCGGCCATCGAGCAGCCGGCCGCGAGGTCCGGCAGCACGACCTGCTGCCGGTCCCCGGTGAGGATGTCCGCGGACTCGGCCATGAAGTGCACGCCGCAGAAGACGATGTACTCGGCCTCGGGGCGGGCCGCGGCGTCGCGGGCGAGCTTGAAGGAGTCGCCGGTGACGTCGGCGAACTCGATGACCTCGTCGCGCTGGTAGTGGTGGCCGAGGATGAAGACGCGGTCGCCGAGTGCGGCCTTGGCCGCCCGGGCGCGCTCGACGAGGTCCGGGTCGGAGGCCGGCGGGAGGTCACCGGGGCACTCGACGCCGCGCTCGCTGTTCGGGTCGGCCTCCCGGCCGAGCAGCAGCAGAGCGAGCGGTGTCGGAGTGGGGTCGACGCCGTAGGTCTCGGTGATGGTGGTGGTCACGGGCGGGTGCCCTTCTGTGCGGCCGAACGTGCGGGGCCTTTTCGTCTATCTGACACTATCTATTCTAACCGGTTAGCGTCAGAGTGACGATGGCCATCCTGTCGATGTGACGAGAACCGCTCGGCGGAAAGGATGCTTCCGGCCGTGGCCGAATCGATACTTCGAAGCCTCCGGGTATGGCTGAGCCCATGAAGGCAATCGCGATCAACCGCTACGGCGGCCCCGAGGTGGTCGAGTACACCGACCTGCCCGATCCCAAGGTCGGGCCCGACTCCGTGCTGGTGCAGGTCCGGGCGGCCGGGGTGAACCCGGTGGACTGGAAGGTCCGGGACGGCGCCCTGGACGGCCTGCTGGACGCGCACTTCCCCCTGGTCATGGGCTGGGACGTGGCGGGCGTGGTCCGTGCGGTCGGCGGCGGGGTGACGGAGTTCGCCCCCGGCGACGAGGTGTACGGCTGCGTCCGCAAGGACGCCGTCGAACACGGCACGTACGCCGAACTGGTCTCCGCCCCGGTCCGCACCCTGGCCCGCCGGCCCGCCGCGCTGGACTGGGCGCAGTCCGGCGGCCTGCCGCTGGCCGGGCTCACCGCGCTGCAGGCCCTGAACGCGCTGCGGCTCGCCGCGGGGGAGACCGTGCTGGTGCACGCCGCCGCCGGCGGGGTCGGCCACCTGGCCGTCCAGCTCGCCCGGGCCCGCGGCGCCCGGGTGATCGGCACCGCGGGCGAGCGCAACCACGACTACCTGCGCGGCCTCGGCGCCGAACCGGTCACCTACGGCGAGGGCCTGGCCGAGCGGGTGCGCGAACTCGCCCCGGACGGCGTGGACGCCGCCCTCGACCTGGTCGGCCGGGGCGCCGTCCAGATCTCGGCGGGCCTGGTGGCCGACCCGGCCCGGATCGCCTCGATCACCGACTTCGGGGTCAAGGCCCTCGGCGGCCACTACGTCTGGGTCCGCCCGGACGCGTCGGGCCTCGCGGAGCTCGCCGCGCTCGCCGACGACGGCCGGCTCACCGTCACCGTCGCCTCGACCTTCCCGTTGGCCCAGGCGGCCTCCGCCCAGGCCCTCAGCGCCGAGGGCCGCACCCGGGGGAAGATCGTGCTGCTCGTGGACTGATGGCCGCCCGCCGGTCATCCGTCGGCGGTGGACTCGTTCAGGTCATCCGCCAGAATGGGTGGCGAACCGTTTCGGCAGTGGTGGCAGCGGCCGCGACAGCGCTGCCCCACCGTCCGGAACGCCCCCTCACCCCCACCGCACGACCCGTGGAGCCCCGCACCGATGACCAGCAGCCGAGCACATGAGGTGATCGGGGCGGACCTGGACGAGACCGACCGGCAGCTCCTCGCCCGCCTCGGCAGCGACGGCCGTGCCTCCTACGCCGAGATCGGTCTCCAGGTGAACCTCTCCGCCACCGCCGTGCGCCGCCGGATCGACCGGCTCCGGGCACGCGGCGTGGTGCGGGGCTTCACCGTGGTGCTCGACCCCGCCGTGCTCGGCTGGCAGACCGAGGCCTTCGTCGAGGTCTACTGCCGCGAACGCACCGCCCCCGAGGAGATCCTCGCCAGCCTGCGCCAGTTCCCCGAGGTGGTCGCCGCCTGGACGGTCACCGGGGATCCGGACGCCCTGGTGCACCTGCGGGCCGGCGACATGCGCCACCTGGAGGCCGTCATCGAGCGCATCCGGCGCGAGCCCGGCGTCCAGCGCAGCCGCTCCTCGGTGGTCCTCTCCCAGCTGATCGGCTGAGCCCGCGGCGGGTACGCAGGAATCCTGCGCGGACCCGTCCGAAGACGCCCGAAACCTGCCTGACCAGCCGCGTTCCGACGCGCGGCGAAGCACCCCCGCTGCCTACGCTGATCACGTCCGGTCACTGCGGTGAGGCGTCCCGCCGACCGGATCCCCCCGACCCCCACAGCCGAGAGGGACAGCCGTGTCCGCAGCACCCGACCGCATGCACCGGCCCGACAACGAACTGGTCGACCTGGTTTTCGACTACATGCGGGAGCGGCTGCAGTACGACCCCGTCCCGCTCGACCACCCCGGTGACGGCGAGCACCTGCGCGCCCAGCTGGCCGGCCTGCTCAACCAGGACGGCAACAACGCGGCCGACGTGCTCAAGCTGTACGACCACGAGCTGTCCCGCGCGGTCATCTCCGCCGACAGCCCCCGCTACCTGTCCTTCATCCCGTGCGCCCCGACCAAGGCCGCGCTGCTGTTCGACATGGTCGTCTCCTGCGCCTCGCTGCAGGGCATCTCCTGGCTGGAGGCGGCCGGCGCCATCGCCGCCGAGAACCAGGTGCTGCGGCTGATCGCCGACCTGGCCGGGCTGCCCGCCTCGGCCGGCGGCTGCTTCGTCTCCGGCGGCTCGGCGGGCAACCTGTCCGCCCTGGTGGTCGCCCGCGACACCGCGCGCCGCAAGCTCGGCGTCGGCCCGGAGGCCCGGCTGCGGATAGCCGTCGCCGACCAGGTGCACTCCTCGGTCAAGAACACCTTCAACATCATCGGCGTCGAGGCCTTCAAGGTCCCGACCGTGAACCGTCGGTTCACCGGTGAGGCGCTGCGCGCCGCCCTGGCTGCCGACCCCCACCCGGAGACGGTGATCGCCGTCGTCGGCACCGCCGGCACCACCAACGAGGGCATCATCGACGACCTGGCCGGCCTGGCCGATGTCGCCCGCGAGCACGACCTGTGGTTCCACGTGGACGGCGCCTACGGCGGCGCGGGCCTGTTCGCCCCCTCGGTGCGCGAGCGCTACAACGGCATCGAGCACGCCGACTCCTTCGTGGTCGACCCGCACAAGTGGCTGTTCGCCCCCTTCGACAGCGCCGCGCTGATCTACCGCAACCCGCAGCTCGCCCGCGCCGTGCACACCCAGGACGCCTCCTACCTGGACGTCCTGCACACCGAGGGCGACGAGTGGAACCCCACCGACTACGCCTACCACCTGACCCGGCGCGCCCGCGGCCTGCCGCTCTGGTTCTCGCTGGCCGTCCACGGCGTCCAGGCTTACACCGACGCCGTCGAGACCGGCCTCCAGCTGGCCCGGGACACCGCCCAGCTGATCCGCGACACCGAGCACCTGGAGCTGCTGTTCGACCCGCAGCTCTCCGCCGTCTGCTTCAAGCGCACCGGCTGGACCAACGACGACTACTACCGCTGGTCGCAGCAGCTGCTCGCGGACCAGATCGGCTTCGTGACCCCGACCGGCTGGGACGGCGAGACGGTCGCCCGCTTCGCCTTCCTGCACCCGGGCACGACCATGGAGATGGTCAGGGAGATCCTGGACACCATGGCCTGATCGAGGCCCCGCCGTCCGTCCGTACGGCCCCACCGGCCCGCCCGGTGGGGCCGTCCGCACGCCCAGGCCCTAGAGGAACGCCCCGCTCGGCAGGTACGGGGTCGGCGGCCGCATCCCGCGCACCCCGACGAAGCCGCCGGTCTCCGGCGTCAGCCCGACCTCCAGGCCGACGTCCAGCGCCCACTCCTGCTCGGCGGTCAGGTACTCCACCCGGGCCTCGACCCCGTCCGGCACCCGGGCCAGCGCCTCGCGCAGCAGCCGGGCCGCGATCCGCTTGCTGGTGGCCGCCAGCAGCCGCACCACGCCGCCGTCCCGGTAGCAGTAGCCGCTGCCGGCCAGCGCGTCGGCGACCAGCAGCTCCTCGAAGTGCCCGAGCATCAGCTCGTGGTCCGGGCCGTGCGCGGACCCGCGCAGCCGGCGGTCCACCGAGTCCAGCAGGTGCAGGTGGGTGAGGTTGCCGCGGTGCACCGGTATGTCGCCCGGGTCGATCAGCCCCTCCCGGTCCACCCGCCCGGTCAGCCGCATCGCGGGGTGCAGGGTGAACCCGGCCAGCCGGTAGCGGCGGGCCGCCGCCGGGGAGCCGGAGACGCAGACCATGCCGCGCAGGCAGCCCCCGGCGTGCGCCAGGGCCCGTTCGAACAGCAGCCGCCCCACCCCCTGGTCCCGCGCGGACGGCCGGACCGCGAACAGCGAGGGCATCCACAGTCCTTCGCGGCGCATCGACAGCACCACCCCGACCGCCTGCCCGCCGGCCTCCGCCACCCAGCAGCCCCCGGCATCGGTGCGCGCCAGGTGCCTGGTCCGGGCCAGCTGCAGCGGCGTCGGTCCGGGCGCCCGCGCGGGGTCGTCCGACAGGTCGGCGAACGCGGCGAGGGACAGTTCCTGGACGACCTCCGCGTCCGCTGCGGTGTCCCTGACCTGGCGAAGGATCATGCCGCCCATCCTGGCGTCCGCGGGGCGGCCGTGGGGCCCGTTCACCCGGATCCATGACGCGGGCGGTGCCCCGTCCTCCCCGGTTGTGCGAGCATGGGGAGCGTAGAGGCCTGGGTGACCCACCCGGCCCACGGAAAACCAGCCGTCGAACTGACCGCAGAAATCCACCGCCGTCCGGGAAATGAAACCGGGCAGTCGTTGGTTGGCACTGGCGGCAGACCGTCGTCAAGACCGGGAGAAAGCAGATGACCGTCCAGGACGAGACCACCGTCGAGAGTGGCATCCTCCTTACCGATGCCGCCGCGGCCAAGGTCAAGGCCCTGCTGGAGCAGGAAGGCCGCGAGGACCTCGCGCTGCGCGTCGCCGTCCAGCCCGGTGGCTGCTCCGGCCTGCGTTACCAGCTGTTCTTCGACGAGCGCTCGCTCGACGGCGACGTGATCAAGGACTTCGACGGCGTCAAGGTCGTCACCGACCGCATGAGCGCCCCGTACCTGGGTGGCGCCACCGTCGACTTCGTCGACACCATCGAGAAGCAGGGCTTCACGATCGACAACCCGAACGCCACCGGCTCCTGCGCCTGCGGCGACTCCTTCAGCTAAGCCTGAAGCGGGCCTCGAACGCCGAGGCGGCCCAGGGGAACCTTCCCCCGGGCCGCCTTTCGCGTTCCAGCGCCCTGCCGGGTTACCGCGCCGGGCCGTCCGGAGTCACCGGGTCGGGGCCCATGTGCGAGTCGCCCTCCAGCGGCACGTCCTGGTTGCTCGACTTGTCGACCACCGTCCGCCCGGCCAGCGGCGAGCGCAGGTCGACGGAGACGGACTGCCGCTTGGCCAGCGCGGTGCAGACCTGTCCCGGCTGGACGGCCGGCGGGCCCGGCACGACCTGGACGCCGACCTGGCCCTGCTGGGACTCGTCCGCCTTCAGCGCGTACTTGGTGCAGACCCCGCCGAAGAAGTAGACGGTCAGTGTGTTGCCGCCGTCCACCCGGTAGCCGATCGGCGGTCGCGCCCCGGGGTTGGGCTTGCCGGTACCGGCCGGGTCGGGCTCGCCGGGGGCGATCCCGTTGGCCGGGGGAGTGGCCGCTCCCGACGGCCGCCCGGGGGCGGGCTCGGCCGGGGTGGGGGACCAGCCGGGCGGCGGGCCGCTCGTGGTGGCCCCCGCGGACGGCGAGCCGGAGTCCGCCGGGGCCTGCGGGGAGCCGCTCGCCGAGGGCGAGGCGCTCGCGGTGGCCGACGCGGTGCTCTTGGCCGAATCCCCGGAGCCCTTGCCGTCGCCGTTGCAGCCGGCCAGGGTCACCACCGCCGCCAGCGCGGCCACCGCCAGGGCCACCGTCTGCCGACCGCGCTGGGGCATCGTCTCCAGATCCATCTGCACATCCTCCCGAGGGCTCAGCGGCGCCGCCTCCTCGGCTGCTCCGCGCGGATGTGACGTGCCCCGGTCGGATCCGGTTCCGCTTCGGCCCGGGCGGATCACATGCCGTACTCGGCCATCCCGGCGACCAGTCGCTGGGCCCCGGACGGGACCCGTACGCCGACGGACGCGGGGGCGGCCGGCTCCGGACCGGCCGTCACCTGCGGCCAGAACCGGCGCAGCCGACGGGAGGAGCTGACCAGCGCGTCGAGGGTCTCGCCGTCCGCGTCGGACCGAAGGGCGGGCAGCGGGGAGTGGTTGGGCATCATCGGGCATCGCTCCGATCCAGGCCGTGGCCGCACCGCCACGGTCGACGACGGGCCCCGTCACGTCCGACAGGGTTCCCGTTGCCGACCCTAGGCGCGGCTCCGTGGGCCCACCAGTGCTACCCGGAGGTAGTACACGTCCGAGGGCTTCGGGTGCCACCATGGCCGGGAGGGCCGGGCGGCAGCTTGCGGGACGCATGCCGGCTCGCCGCCCCCGCACCGGTACCGTTAGTGGGTTCATCCGCCCCCGCTGGCCCTGTTGCCATCCTGAGGAGACCTCCGTGCGTATCGCCGTCGCCGGCTCGATCGCCACCGACCACCTGATGACGTTCCCCGGTCGGTTCGCCGACCAGCTCGTCGCCGAGCAGCTGCACACCGTGTCGCTGTCGTTCCTGGTCGACGCCCTGGACATCCGCCGCGGCGGGGTCGCGCCGAACATCACGTTCGGCATGGGTGTGCTCGGGCTCCGACCGATCCTGGTCGGCGCCGCCGGCGCGGACTTCACCGAGTACCGCAGCTGGCTGGAGCGCAACAACGTGGACTGCGACTCCGTCCACATCTCCGAGACCCGGCACACCGCCCGCTTCATGTGCACCACGGACGAGGACCACAACCAGATCGCCTCGTTCTACACCGGTGCCATGGCCGAGGCCCGCAACATCGAGCTCAAGCCGATCGCCGACCGCGTCGGCGGCCTCGACCTCGTCCTGATCGGCGCCGACGACCCGCAGGGCATGGTGCGCCACACCCAGGAGTGCCGCACCCGCGGTTACGCCTTCGCCGCCGACCCCTCCCAGCAGCTGGCCCGCCTGGAAGGCGAGGACATCCGCGAGCTGGTGGACGGCGCCGCCTACCTCTTCACCAACGAGTACGAGGCCGCGCTGATCGAGACCAAGACCGGCTGGGGCGGCGAGGAACTGCTCACCCGGGTCGGCACCCGGGTCACCACCCTGGGCAGCAAGGGCGTCCGGATCGAGCGCAAGGGCGAGGCCCCGATCCTGGTCGGCTGCCCGGTGGAGGACGCCAAGGTCGACCCGACCGGCGTCGGCGACGCCTTCCGGGCCGGCTTCCTGGCCGGCCTGTCCTGGGGGATCGAACTGGAGCGCAGTGCCCAACTCGGCTGCATGCTCGCCACCCTGGTGATCGAGACCGTCGGCACCCAGGAGTACGAGCTGCGCCCGGTCGCCTTCCTGAAGCGCTTCGAGGACGCCTACGGCGCCGAGGCCGCCGCGGAGATCCGCGCGAACCTGGTCAAGTAGCCCGCCCCGGTCAGGAGCGGCGCACCACCAGGTAGGCCGAGCCCCGGTCACCGCCGTAGTCGGCGGCCGGGGCCTCGCCCGCGTACTCCTGTCCGCGCATCCCGCACCAGGCCGGGATGTCCAGCCGGGCGGCTTCGTCGTCCGCGAGGACGGCGACCGTGCCGCCCACCGGCACCTCGCCGATCCGCTTCGCCAGCTCGATCACCGGCAGCGGGCAGCGCTTGCCGAGGGCGTCGATCACTGTGACTCGCCCGCTCGCCTCCGGGCGCTCGGACCCGGTGCCGACGCTCTTCGCTCCGGCACTCCCTCCTACGTCGGTCGCTGGTCGCTCACCGCTTTCGGCACCGGCGCGCCCTTCGGCTCGGGGCGCCACTCGCCCGCTCGCCTCGGGGCTCGGCGTGAGCTCCGTCGGGGCGCTGACCGCCGTGGGCGCGGGCAGGTCCAGCCCGAGCGGCGCCCGGACCCCGGCGACCAGCTCCGGCAGCACGGCGAGGAAGCGCTCCACGTCCGCCTCGGCCGTCCTGTACGGCAGCGAGACCCGGACGTTGCCCTCGGTGAGCACCCCCATCGCGGCCAGCACGTGGCTCGGCGTCAGGGTGGAGGAGGTGCAGGAGGAACCGGAGGAGACCGCGAAGCCCGCCCGGTCCAGCTCGGTCAGCAGCACCTCGCCGTCCACGTACAGGCAGGAGAAGGTGACGATGTGCGGCAGCCGCCGCACCGGGTCGCCGACCACCTCGACCTCGGGCACCGTCTGCGGCACCCGGGTGCGGATCCGCTCCACCAGCGCGTGCAGCCGGGCGTTCTCCCGCTCGGCCTCGGCCCGTACGGCACGCAGCGAGGCGGCCGCGGCCACGATCGCCGGGACGTTGACGTAGCCGGGCACCCGTCCGCCCTCGCGTTCGTCGGCCGGCAGCGGTGAGGCGTACCGGACTCCCTTGCGCACGGCGAGGATCCCGACCCCGGGCGGCCCGCCCCACTTGTGGGCGCTCGCGGTCAGCAGTGACCAGCCCGCCGGGACGTCCATCCGTCCGACGCTCTGCGCCGCGTCGACCAGCAGCGGCACCCCGGCCGCGGCGCACAGCGCGGCGACCTCGCCGACCGGCTGGACCGTCCCCACCTCGTGGTTGGCGCTCTGCAGCGCGGCCAGCGCGGTGTCCGTCCGCAGCAGGGCGCCGAAGGCCTCCGGGTCCACCCGTCCGGCGCCGTCCACCGGGGCGACCGAGACCTCGCCGCCGTCCGTCTCCCGGCGCTCGGCGACGTGCAGCACGCTGGAGTGCTCCACCGCGGAGTGCACCAGGTGCCCGCCGCGCCGCCGGTTCCCGGCCAGGCCGCCCAGCAGGCCGAGTTGGACGGCCTGGGTCCCGCTGGCGGTGAAGGAGATCTCGTCGGCGCGTACGCCCAGGACGCCGGCGACCGTCTCGCGGGCGGCGTCCAGCAGCATCCGGGCCTGGCGGCCGAAGCGGTACAGCCGGGCCGGATCGGCCCAGCCCTCGTCCAGGGCGGCGGTCAGGGCCTGCCGCGCGACGGGGTGCAGAGGGGCCGTCGAAGCCACGTCGAAGTACACGGTCACATTTAACGGCACACCCGGAAGCGTTCCGCTCGCTCCGCATCGCTCACCGACCGTCAGTCGATCACCCTGAATGTCCGCTTCGTCCGGTACCGACGGGCCGTCACTCCCGTTGTTCGAGGTCATCCCCCGATCGGGCGTAACGGCCTCGAATGCCTACGATGACCTGGGATGCAGCCCCTGCCGGGCCTGATCGGGCGACCGGGCGGCGCGTTACCGGGGGCTGCCCGTCAGGAGCGCATAAGGCTGGAGTAGGGTTTGGCCCGCATAAGCATTCAAACCGTGCCCGTGGACGGGTCGCCGGAGGAGCTCACAATCCCCTCCCGGTGCGACGCGAAGGCGGGCGAGACTTCGGGAAGGCGCTACGTGAGTCCCAACGGCTCCGACCGCTCGCCGCGGCGCACGATGCGGCGGAAGCTGCCTCAGGCGCTGGCACTGGGCCTCGTCATCGCGACCGCCACCGGCTGCTCGGCCAACGACCTCCCCAGGCTTGGCCTCCCGAGTCCGGTCACGAAGGAAGGACCCATGGTCCTCCAGATGTGGCAGGGCTCCTGGATCGCGGCGCTGGTGGTCGGCGTACTGATGTGGGGTCTGATCATCTGGAGCGTGATCTTCCACCGGCGCAAGCGCACCGGCGTGGAGATCCCCCCGCAGACCCGGTACAACGTGCCCATCGAGGCGCTCTACACCGCGGTCCCCATCATCATCGTCTCGGTCCTCTTCTACTTCGTCGCCCGCGACGAGTCGAAGCTGACCTCCGTCTCCGCCAAGCCGCAGCACTACGTCAACGTGGTGGGCTTCCAGTGGAGCTGGGCGTTCAACTACGAGAACACCGAGACCCCCGACCCGGCCAACAAGGACGCCGCGTACGACGTCGGTACGCCCAAGGACGTTCCGACGCTCTGGCTGCCGGTCAACGAGACGGTGCAGTTCCGGCTCACCTCTCGGGACGTCATCCACGACTTCTGGCCCGTCAACTTCATGATGAAGATGGACGTCGTGCCGGGCGTGGTGAACAAGTTCGAGGTCACCCCGACCGTCAAGGGCGAGTACAGGGGCAAGTGCGCCGAGCTCTGCGGCGTCGACCACTCGCGCATGCTCTTCAACGTCAAGGTCGTCGATCGCGCCGACTACGACAAGCACCTGGCCGAGCTTCGTGCGAAGGGTCAGGAAGGCGCGGTGCCCTCCGGCGTCATCACCATGGGAAGTGAAGCGAAGTGACCATCCTCAACGAGCCCGCCGCGGCCGGCGGGGGCGCCGAGGCCGTCACGGTCGGGGCGCAGCGGACCCGCAAGCCGGGTTCGACCATCATCAAGTGGCTGACGACTACTGACCACAAGACGATCGGCACCCTGTACCTGGGCACGTCGTTCGCCTTCTTCCTGATCGGTGGCATCCTCGCCCTGGTCATGCGTGCCGAGCTGGCTCGTCCCGGGACCCAGATCCTGTCGAACGAGCAGTTCAACCAGGCGTTCACGATGCACGGCACGATCATGCTGCTGATGTTCGCGACGCCGCTGTTCGCGGGCTTCGCGAACTGGATCATGCCGCTCCAGATCGGCTCCCCGGACGTGGCCTTCCCGCGTCTGAACATGTTCGCGTACTGGCTGTACCTCTTCGGTTCGTCCATCGCGGTCTGTGGCTTCCTGACCCCGAACGGCGCCGCCGACTTCGGCTGGTTCGCCTACTCCCCGCTCTCCGACGCGGTGCACTCGCCCGGCGTCGGCGGCGACATGTGGATCATGGGTCTGGCCTTCTCCGGCTTCGGCACGATCCTCGGTGCGGTCAACTTCATCACCACGATCATCTGCATGCGCGCTCCGGGCATGACGATGTTCCGGATGTCGATCTTCGTCTGGAACGTCCTGCTGACCTCGGTGCTGGTCCTGCTGGCCTTCCCGGTGCTGGCCGCCGCGCTGTTCGCCCTGGAGGCGGACCGCAAGTTCGGGGCCCACGTCTTCGATCCCGCCAACGGCGGGGCGATGTTGTGGCAACACCTGTTCTGGTTCTTCGGCCACCCCGAGGTGTACATCATCGCGCTGCCGTTCTTCGGCATCGTGTCGGAGATCATCCCGGTCTTCAGCCGCAAGCCGATGTTCGGCTACTCCGGTCTGATCGCGGCCACCATCGCGATCGCCGGTCTGTCCGTGACGGTGTGGGCGCACCACATGTACGTCACCGGACAGGTGCTGCTGCCGTTCTTCTCCTTCATGACCTTCCTGATCGCGGTCCCGACCGGTGTGAAGTTCTTCAACTGGGTCGGCACCATGTGGAAGGGCTCACTGAGCTTCGAGACCCCGATGCTCTGGACGGTCGGCTTCCTGGTCACCTTCCTCTTCGGTGGTCTGACCGGTGTGCTGCTGGCCTCGCCGCCGATCGACTTCCACGTCTCGGACTCGTACTTCGTCGTGGCCCACTTCCACTACGTGGTCTTCGGCACCGTCGTGTTCGCGATGTTCGCCGGCTTCCACTTCTGGTGGCCGAAGATGACCGGCAAGATGCTGGACGAGCGCCTCGGCAAGATCACCTTCTGGACGCTGTTCTTCGGCTTCCACACCACCTTCCTGGTGCAGCACTGGCTCGGCGCGGAGGGCATGCCCCGCCGTTACGCCGACTACCTGGCCTCGGACGGCTTCACCACGCTGAACACCGTCTCGACCATCGGCTCCTTCGTGCTCGGCCTGTCGATCCTGCCGTTCCTCTACAACGTCTGGAAGACCGCCAAGTACGGCGAGAAGGTCGAGCAGGACGACCCGTGGGGCTTCGGCCGCTCGCTGGAGTGGGCGACCTCCTGCCCGCCGCCGCGGCACAACTTCCTCACCCTGCCGCGGATCCGCTCCGAATCCCCGGCCTTCGACCTCCACCACCCGGAGATCGCCGCGCTGGACTACCTGGAGAACCACGGTGAGCCGGCCAAGCACCTCGCCGGTGTGACCCCGGCGAAGTACGACGCCCCGAAGCTGGGCAAGGGCAAGCAGGAGGGTGACGCCTGATGAAGGAACAGGGAAAGATCTTCCTGGGCCTGGCGGTCTTCGTACTGGCGATGGCCATCACCTACGGCCTGTGGACCAGCCACGCGAGCAACGGCCCGGGCCTGGAGGCCGCCGGTACCACCGCGCTGTTCCTGGCCTTCGGCCTCTGTGCCTTCATCGGGTACTACCTCGCCTTCACCGCCCGCCGGGTGGACAGCGGCGCGGGTGACAACCCCGAGGCCGAGGTCGCGGACGACGCCGGTGAGCTGGGCTTCTTCGCCCCGCACAGCTGGCAGCCGCTGTCGCTGGCGCTCGGTGGCGCGCTCGCCTTCCTGGGCGTGATCTTCGGCTGGTGGCTGATGTTCTGGGCCGCTCCGATCATCCTGATCGGCATCTTCGGATGGGTCTTCGAGTTCTACCGGGGCGAGAACCAGAACCAGTAGGTTCCGCCTCCCACCACAGGGCCGGTCCTCCCGCACGGGAGGACCGGCCCTGCTGCGTCCTGAGGGTGACGACCTCACTCACCCGGGTGAACGGAGAGTCGCTCGGATGTCGCTCGATGCGACGCGTTCCTACGATCTGATCAATCGTGCGAATCGTGCGAACCCCTCGGAGGCGGTCATGGCCGACAGGCGCGGAATCGCAGGCATCAGCAGCATCTCGCTGGCCCTGGCAGTACTGGCCCCGCTGGCCGCCTGCTCATCCGGCGACGAGGAGCCCACCGGGCCGCACCGGATCGACGCGGCCCCGCTCGTCCACCTCTCGGCCGAGGGCAAGGTCGACCCCTCCAAGCCGGTCACCGTGACCGCCGTGGGGGGCAGCCGGCTCACCGACGTCACCGTGCTCGGCCCGGACGGCCGGGTGGTGGCCGGCACGCTCGCCGACGACCAGCACAGCTGGCAGACCACCGGCCGGCTGAAGGCCGACACGGCGTACGCCGTCCGGATCTCCGCCGACGACGGCCGGAACGGCCGGGGCGACACCACCCAGACCTTCAGCACCATGGCCGCCCAGCGCCTGCTGAACGTCAAGCTCGGGCCGGACTCCTCCGGCACTGGCGTCTACGGGGTGGGCCAGCCGCTCACCGCGCAGCTCTCCGAGGCGGTGAAGGACCCCCAGGCCCGTCAGGAGGTCGAGCGCGCCCTGACGGTGACCTCCCAGCCGGCCGTCACCGGCGCCTGGTACTGGGTGGACGACAAGAACCTGCACTTCCGCCCGCAGGAGTACTGGCCGGCCGGGACGACCGTGGCACTGGCCTTCGACGGCACCGGCAGCCGGATCTCGGACGGCCTCTACGGCGGCGACCGCAGCTCGCTGCGGCTGCGGATCGGCGCGCGGGTCGAGTCGGTGGTCGACGCGGCCACTCACGAACTCACCCTCAAGCGTGACGGCGAGGTGGTCCGGAGGATCCCGGTCACCACCGGCAAGCCCGGCTTCGACACCCGCAACGGCATCAAGGTGGTGCTCGGCCAGGAGCGCTCGGTGCGGATGAACGGCGAGACGATCGGCATAGCGGCCGGCAGCTCCGAGGCGTACGACCTCGACGTGCTGTGGGCCACCCGGGTGACCTGGAGCGGCGAGTACGTCCACGCGGCGCCCTGGTCGGTCGGCTCGCAGGGCTACGAGAACGTCAGCCACGGCTGCACCGGGATGAGCACCGACAACGCCAAGTGGTTCTACGACAACACCCGGGTGGGGGACCTGGTGACGGTGGTCAACAGCCGCGGCGCCACCATGGAGCCCTTCGGCAACGGCTTCGGCGACTGGAACGTCTCCTGGGTGGACTGGGTCAAGCACAGCGCCCTCGGACAGCCCCTCAGCACCACCGCCCCGGCCGGCCAGGCCCCCGCCGCGGGCATGACGCGCCCCGAGCTCTGAACCGGCCCTAGGCCCCGGGATAGGTCACGTGCAGGGCCGTCACCACGGCGGCCAGGGCGTCCGGGTGGGACAGGCCCAGCCGGCCCACCCGCTCGGCGTACTCGGCGGCGGCCTCGGCGGCCAGCCGGTGGGCGGTGTCCCCGGTGGCCGCGATCAGGGTGCCGCGCCGGCCGTGGGTCTCCACCACGCCGTCCGCCTCCAGCTCCTTGTAGGCCCGGGCGATCGTCCCGGCGGCCAGCCCCAGTTCCTCGGCGAGGGCCCGTACGGTGGGCAGCCGCTGCCCGGTCGGCAGCGCGCCCGAGCGGGCCTGCTCGGCGATCTGGGCGCGGATCTGCTCGTACGGGGGCGTGGCGGCGGCGGGGTCGACGGACAGCTGCACGGAGGGCTCCTGGGGGCGATGCGGTGCGATACGGGGCGGTGCGGGGCGGTGTGGTGACTGTGCGGGGGCGGGAAAGCCCGAGGGCCGCCGACCAGATGAACTCTGGTCAGCGGCCCTCGGGGTGACGCGGGGGTGCGTACGGGATCAGTGGTGGCCGTGGCCGCTGGTGATCTCGTGGTGCTCCTCGGCGGTGGGCTTGGGGATCTGGCTGCCCTCGCCGTAGAAGCCGCGGGAGAGCTTGGCCCGGGTGCGGGTGAGGGCGCCGGCCTTGCGGGCCACGCCGTTCTCGTCCGTCTGGGCCGGCAGCTCGACCGGCTGGTTCTGCTCGTGCGCCGTGAGGGTGTGCAGGTCCTTCGCCGGCAGCTGGGCGTGCACCTCGACGAACTCACCGTGCGGCAGGCGCTTGATGACGCCGGTCTCGCGGCCGTGCAGCACCTTCTCCTTGTCACGGCGCTGGAGGCCGAGGCACCAGCGCTTGGTGACGATGAAGGTGATGACCGGCACCAGGAAGAAGCCGGCACGCACGAAGTAGGTGATCGAGTTGAGCGACAGGTGGAAGTGCGTGGCGAACAGGTCGTTGCCACCACCGACCAGCAGGACCAGGTAGAGGCTGATCCAGGCGGCACCCAGGGCGGTGCGGACCGGGGCGTTGCGCGGGCGGTCCAGGATGTGGTGCTCGCGCTTGTCGCCGGTGATCCAGCCCTCGATGAAGGGGTAGACCGCGATGGCGACCAGGACCAGCGGGAAGATCATCAGCGGGATGAAGACACCCAGGTTCAGGGTGTGGCCCCACAGGCTGATCTCCCAGCCCGGCATGACGCGGATCAGACCCTCGGAGAAGCCCATGTACCAGTCGGGCTGGGCGTCGGTCGACACCTGGTCCGGACGGTACGGGCCGTAGGCCCAGATCGGGTTGATCGTGGCGATCGCCGAGATGGCGGCGATGATGCCGAAGACCAGGAAGAAGAAGCCACCGGCCTTGGCCATGTAGACCGGCATCAGCGGCATGCCGACGACGTTCTTCTCGGTCTTGCCCGGGCCCGCCCACTGGGTGTGCTTGTGGTAGAAGACCAGGATCAGGTGCGCCACCAGCAGACCGAGCATGATGCCCGGGATCAGCAGCACGTGGATGGTGAAGAACCGCGGCACGATGTCGTGGCCGGGGAACTCGCCCCCGAACAGGAACATCTGGATGTAGGTGCCGACCAGCGGGACCGCGAGGATCGCGCCTTCCATGAAGCGGATACCGGTACCCGACAGCAGGTCGTCCGGCAGCGAGTAGCCGAAGAAGCCGTCGAACATGCCGAGGACCAGCAGCAGGAAGCCGAAGACCCAGTTGATCTCACGCGGCTTGCGGAACGCGCCGGTGAAGAACACGCGCATCATGTGCACGAGCATCGCGGCCACGAAGACCAGCGCGGCCCAGTGGTGGATCTGGCGGATCAGCAGACCGCCGCGGATCTCGAAGCTGATGTCCACCGTCGAGGCGTACGCCTCGGACATCCCGATGCCCTTGAGCGGCACGTACGAGCCGTTGTAGACGACCTCGGCCATCGACGGCTTGAAGAACAGCGTCAGGTAGACACCGGTCAGGATGATGATGACGAAGGTGTAGAGGCAGATCTCGCCCAGCATGAAGGACCAGTGGTCCGGGAAGATCTTGCGCAGGTTGGCCTTGGCGAGGGAGTAGATCCCCAGCCGGCCGTCCGTCCAGTCAGCCGCGGACTCCCACTTGTTGGCGGGATTGGCGCGCGTGCTGGAGGGCTTGGCGGCACCGGTCTTGGTGCTGCTCGCGCTACTCATCGAGCACGCTCCCAGAAGCTCGGGCCGACGGGCTCGTCGAAGTCGCCGGTGGCGACCAGGTTGCCCTTGTCGTCAGTGGTGATCTTCAGCTGCGGCAGCGGGTGGCCGGCCGGGCCGAAGATGACGCGCGCGCCGTCCGCCAGGTCGAAGGTCGACTGGTGGCAGGGGCAGAGCGCGTGGTGGGTCTGCTGCTCGTACAGGCTGATCGGGCAGCCGACGTGGGTGCAGATCTTGGAGTAGGCGAGGATGCCCTCGAAGCCCAGCTCCCTGGACTTGTCGTCCTTGATGTCGTCCGGCGCGATGCGCACCAGCATCAGGGCGTCCTTGGCGATCCGCTGCTGGAAGTCCTCGTCGTGCGTGGTCAGACCCTCCGGCATGGCGAAGGTCAGCGAGCCGATGACGAGGTCCTCGGGCTTCATCGGCTGCAGGGTGCTCATGTTGACGAGCTGCAGGGGCCTGGCCGGAGTGGCCTCCTTCCAGCCCGTCTCCTTGAGCTTCTTCTCCGGCAGCGGGCCCAGGTCGCGGAGCAGGACCACGCCGGAGAGCGGGACCAGCGCCATCGACCCGATGAGGGTGTTGCGGATCATCTTGCGGCGACCGAAGCCGGACTCGGCGGCACCGGTCTTGAACTGCTCGATGACGTCCGCGCGGACGTCATCGGGGGCCTCGATCGGGTGACGCTCGGCCGGCAGCTCGACGTCCGACATCAGGGTGCGGGCCCAGTGGACCGCGCCCGCGCCGATCATGAACAGCGCGACGCCCAGGGTCAGGCCGAGCGCGAAGTTCAGCGCGCTGACGTGACCCAGCGGGAAGATGTAGACGATCTTGTCCGGGTCGATGGCCACGTACGAGGCGATGAAGCCGATGGTGGCCAGCATCGAGACCACGAACATCAGCGAGACCTGACGCTCGGCCCGCTGGGCGGCCCGCTCGTCGATGTCGGTGCGACGGGGCTCGTGGGCCGGCAGGCCCGGGTCGGCGAACGGGTTGCCGTGGTCGGCCACCTCGCCGGCGGAGCCGTGCGGCTCCGGAAGCTTCTCTTCTGACATGTCGTGGCTCATGACTTCTTGGCCTTGGTGGTGTGGGCGGCGACCCAGATCGCGACCGCGATGAGCGTGCCGAGGCCGAAGATCCAGCCGAACAGGCCCTCGGTCACCGGACCGAGGCTGCCCAGGGTGAGACCGCCGGGGTTGGGCTCATCGTTGGTGGTGTGGCGGACGAAGGCCACGATCTGCTTCTTCTGCTCCTCGGGCATGGTGCTGTCCGGGAACGACGGCATGTTCTGCGGGCCGGTCTGCATGGCCTCGTAGATGTGCTTGGCGTCCACGCCCTCCAGGGACGGGGCGTACTTGCCCTTGGTCAGGGCACCACCCTGACCGGCGAAGTTGTGGCACTGGGCACAGTTGGTGCGGAACAGCTCGCCACCCTTGGAGATGTCGTCAGGGTTGGTCGAGGTGTACTGCTTCGCGTCCGGGGTGATCGGGCCGGGGCCGAGCGACTGGACGAAGGCGGCGAGCTGGTCGATCTCGCCCTGGGTGTAGATGGCCTTCTTGCGCGGCACCTGGGCACCCGGCTGCTGAGCCGGCATGCGGCCGGTGCCGACCTGGAAGTCGACGGCGGCGGAGCCCACGCCGACCAGGCTCGGACCGTCACTGCTGCCCTGGCCGTTCAGGCCGTGGCAGGAGGAGCAGCCCACGGCGAAGAGCTTCTTGCCCTCATCGATCGCGAGCGACTGCGCGGCGACGTCGGCCTGCGCCTTGTCGGCGGGCGCGAACAGGCCGTACAGCCCCCCGGTGGCCGCCAGGGCGAGAAGTAGGACGACCAGCGCCGCCAATGGGTGGCGCCGTCGTGCGGAGAGCTTTTTCACGGAATAACCCCGGTGTCAGGATCTGGTCGACTGGTGGGTGCACCCGGCTGCCGGTCTGGCCGGCACGAGGCTGCCTGTCCAAGGCTGCGCGCGCGGTCGGTCGGTGGGAGCGTCGGCACCGGCAGAAGCGGCCCGTCGCCGGTGAGGGCGGGGGCCGCTGCCGGTGGCCAGCGACCTGATCAGCTGGTTACTTGATCAGGTAGATGGTCGCGAACAGGCCGATCCACACGACGTCGACGAAGTGCCAGTAGTAGGACACGACGATCGCGGCGGTGGCCTGCTCGTGCGTGAAGCGCTTGGCTGCGTACGTCCGTCCGAGGACCAGCAGGAAGGCGATCAGACCACCCGTCACGTGCAGACCGTGGAAGCCGGTGGTCAGGTAGAACACCGTGCCGTACGGGTCGGAGGACAGCGAGAGGCCGTCGTTCTTGACCAGCTCGGTGTACTCGTAGACCTGGCCGCCGATGAAGATCGCGCCCATGAAGAACGTGAGGATGAACCAACCGCGGAGCTTCTTCACGTCACCGCGCTCGGCGGCGAACACGCCGAGCTGGCAGGTGAGCGAGGAGAGCACCAGGACGGTGGTGTTGATCGAGGAGAACGTCACGTTGAGGGCGTGCGCCTTCTCGGCCCAGAACTCGGCTCCCTTGACGGAGCGGAGCGTGAAGTACATCGCGAAGAGGGCCGCGAAGAACATCAGCTCGGAACTGAGCCAGACGATCGTTCCGACGCTGACCATGTTCGGTCGATTGACCGATCCGTGCGCGTGCCCGGTTTCTGTTGCTGTTGCTGTCGCCACGACGGACATTATGTCGGTCCCTTATTCCGTCTTCACGTCGGGGGGTGTCCCTCGGAGTGTCCGGTGCGTGCGGTATGCCCGCTTGAGGGCCGACGGGGTGTCCGGACGGCGGCCGGTCAGCGGCGTGTCCCTTTTCTGACGGTTCCTCGGGACGGCCCGCTACCCCCTTGCCCGGCGCGTCGTTGCACGGTCGGCGCAGCGTCGGGTTGTAGGGGAGGGGAGTGCGCCATCGGCTGTCCGGGTGGACCTGGCCGGCCCGGGTGACGGGCCGTCCTCCGGGCGGGTGAGCCGTGGGCGCGGCGGCTTGAGGGGGAACGTGCGCGAGGGGGACCGGCGACGGGCGAAACGGGGGTAGCATCCGGATCAGGTGAACGTGGTCCGGATCACACTTGAGGGAGCAGGGTCCATGGCGTACACGACCGACGAGACGCTCACCGTCCTCGTCTACAGCGACGACCGCAACACCCGCGAGCAGGTGCTGACGGCGCTCGGCCGTCGGCCCGCCGAGGATCTTCCGGAGCTGTCCTACCTCGAATGCGCGACCACCCCCGCGGTGCTCAAGGCGCTGGAGAAGGGCGGCGTCGACCTCTGCGTGCTGGACGGCGAGGCGGTGCCGGCCGGCGGGCTCGGCCTCGGGCGACAGCTCAAGGACGAGATCTACGGCTGCCCGCCGGTGCTGGTGCTGATCGGCCGGCCCCAGGACTCCTGGCTCGCCGCCTGGAGCCGGGCCGATGCCGCGATCTCCCGCCCGGTGGACCCGGTGGCGCTGGCCGAGGCGGTCGCCACCCTGCTGCGGGCCCGGTTGGCCAAGCGGGCCCCCGCCACGCGTTGAACAGTGCCGTCTCAGTACTAGAGAAGACGGGGCCGTAGGGACCCCGCCGCTCGATAGGCTGGCTCCATCCGTACGGACGTCCCCCCGAGCGGGGAACCGACAACAGCTGGAGTCAGCCATGGTGAACGTGAACCCTGCGAACGGTGGTACCGACCCCGCGCAGGTGGTCCGCACCTGGCCGGACCTCCTGGCGGCGCTGTTGAAGGGGGAGGACCTCGACCGCTCGTCCACCGCGTGGGCGATGGACCGGATCATGAGCGGCGAGGCGTCCCCCGTCCAGGTGGCCGGGTTCATGGTGGCGCTGCGGGCCAAGGGCGAGACGGTCGACGAGATCGCCGGCCTGGTGGACGCGATGTACGAGCACGCCGAGCCGCTGGAGATCCCCGGCCCGGCGGTCGACATCGTCGGCACCGGCGGCGACCGGGCGAAGACCGTCAACATCTCGACCATGTCGGCGATCGTCGCGGCGGCGGCCGGGGCGAAGGTGGTCAAGCACGGCAACCGGGCCGCCTCCTCGTCCAGCGGGTCCTCGGACGTGCTGGAGAAGCTCGGGGTGGCGCTGGACCTCTCCCCCCGGCGGGTGGCCGAGGTGGCCGAGGAGGTCGGACTCACCTTCTGTTTCGCGGCGAGGTTCCACCCCTCGATGCGGCACGCCGCCACCGCGCGGCGCGACCTCGGGGTGCCCACCGCGTTCAACATCCTCGGCCCGCTGACCAATCCGGCGAAGGTCACCTCGCACGCCATCGGCTGCTTCGACACCCGGCTGTCCGGCTTGATCGCCGGGGTGCTCGCCCGGCGCGGGGCGACGGCGCTGGTGTTCCGCGGTGACGACGGGCTGGACGAGCTGACCATCACCACCACGTCGCGGGTCTGGGTGGTGCGCGACGGGGTGGTCACCGAGACCGCCTTCGACCCGCGGGACGTCGGCATCGAACTGGTCGGCATCGAGACGCTGCGCGGGGCCGACGCCGCCTACAACGCCGAGGTCGCGCGCCGGCTGCTGGCCGGGGAGCGCGGGCCGGTGCGGGACGCCGTACTGCTGAACACCGCGGCGGCGCTGGTCGCGCTCGACCTCGGCGACGCGCCGCTGTCCGAGCAGCTCGCGGCGGGCATGGCGCGGGCGGCCGAGGCGATCGACTCGGGCCGGGCGCAGGACCTGCTGCGGCGCTGGTCGGAGGCCACCAGCCGGATCTGAGGCGGTAGTTGAGGGCCCGTGCCGGTTTTCCGGTGCGGGCCCTCGCGCGTGGGCCCGCTCTCGTGCCCCGAGCGTCGGCACCGGGCCCGAGCGCCCCGGAGGCGGGTGGGCGAAGGCAGAGTCCGGATGGTGGATACCTGTTTGACCGTCCGACGCGCCCGACCTAGAGTCTTGGCCAGGTCATGAGTGACAGCGTCAAGCCCCAGCTGGCTGTCCGGCAACCCTCCGTCCGTGGCGGGGTGCCCTGGGTGAGGACCGGGTCGCCGGGCATGCCGTCCGCGCGACAAGCGCGGACGCCCGATGACTAGCACTCCCGGGGGTCCCTCACCCCCAGAAGGAGTGCATCCTCATGTCGGTCTCTGTTGACCTCTGCTCCCCGCTCGCCGTTCTCGGCCACGACGTCCAGGTGCCGCTGGCCAGCGGTGCGAAGGTCGGTTACGCCGCGCTGGACTACGCGGCCAGCGCGCCGGCGCTCCAGCGGGTGTGGGACGACGTCGCCGCCTACGCGCCGTACTACGGCAGCGTGCACCGCGGTGCCGGCTACCTCTCGCAGCTGTCCACCGACCTGTTCGAGCAGAGCCGCCGGACCGTCGCCGAGTTCCTCGACCTGCGCGAGGGCGACCAGGTGGTCTTCACCCGCGCCACCACCGACTCGCTCAACCTGCTGGCCGCCGCCGTGCCGGCCGGCGCCCGGGTGTTCGCCTTCGAGACCGAGCACCACGCCTCGCTGCTGCCCTGGGCGCACGCCGGGCTGGAGGTCGCCTACCTGCGGGCGCCGCGCTCGCGGGCCGAGGCGGTCGAGGCGCTGGAGGCCGCGCTGGCCGCCGCGCCCGAGGGCCCCAAGCTGCTGTGCGTCACCGGCGCCTCCAATGTGACCGGCGAGCTGTGGCCGGTCGCCGAACTGACCGCGACCGCGCACCGGTACGGCGCCCGGGTGGTGCTGGACGCCGCCCAACTGGCCCCGCACCACCGGGTCTCGGTGCGCGAGCTGGACGTCGACTGGATCGCCTTCTCCGGCCACAAGCTGTACGCGCCGTTCGGCGCCGGGGTGCTGGCCGGGCGGGCCGACTGGCTGGACGCGGCCGAGCCGTACCTGGCCGGCGGCGGGGCGACCCGCACGGTGGCCCGGGAGCTGGACGGCTCGGTGGCGGTGCAGTGGCACAGCGGCCCGGCCCGGCACGAGGCCGGCTCGCCCAACGTCATCGGGGCCTACGCGATCGCCTCGGCCTGTCGGGCGCTGACCGAGGCCGGCTTCGACGCGCTGGAGGCCCGGGAGCGGCAGCTGGTCGACCGGCTGACGGCCGGGCTGGCGGAGATCCCGGAGGTCAGGGTGCTGAACCTGTTCGGCGCCGGCTCGGCCCGGGTGGGCGTGCTGTCCTTCGTCGTCCGGGGCTGGAACAGCTCGCACTTCTCGGCCGCGCTGTCCGCCGAGTACGGCATCGGGGTGCGCGACGGGCTGTTCTGCGCCCACCCGCTGGTGCGGACCCTGCTCGGGGACGAGGACGTCGCCGTGTCCGAGTGCGGGGCGCCCGAGCCCTCGCTGCCGGGCGAGCGCAGCCTGAACGCGATCCGGGTGAGTTTCGGGGCGGGCACGCCGGACGAGCACATCGAGCGTTTCCTGACCGCCGTCCGCGAGCTGGTCACCGACGGCGCGGCGTGGAACTACCGCAACGAGGGCGGCCGTTGCGTCGCCGACAGCCGCCGCGAGGGCTGAGGACTACTCGTCCAGGCCGAGGGCGAAGGCCGCTTCCAGGTCGTGCTGGGAGTAGGTGCGGAAGGCGATCTGGGTCTCGGTGTGGGCCACGCCCGGGACCTTGTTGAGCCGGCCCGGGATGACCTCGGCCAGGTCGTCGTGGCGGCGCACCCGGACCATCGCCACCAGGTCGTAGCCGCCGGTCACCGAGTACACCTCGCTGACGCCCTCGATCGCGGCGATGGCCTCGGCGATCTCCGGGATGCGGTCGACGCTGGTCTTGATCAGGACGATGGCAGTGATCACTGTGCGGGCTCCTTCATGGGGTGCGGCCAGCGTATCGGGCCTCAGCCGGGGCGTCTCGGGGGGTGTCCGGCCACGGTGCAGGCGTACAGGAAGCCGGCCGAGAAGCCGATCACGTGCACCAGGTAGGCCACCCCGGGCCCGGCCGAGTGCACCGACCACCACTGCAGGGCGAACCAGAGGCCGAGCACCAGCCAGGCCGGGAAGCGCAGCGGGAGGAAGAGGAGCAGCGGGACCAGGGTGGTGACCCGGGCCCGCGGGTGGAAGCGCAGGTAGGCGCCGAGGACGCCGGAGATCGCGCCCGAGGCGCCGATCAGGACCCGGGTGGAGTCCGGCGAGTGGGCCTCGGCGAGCGCGAAGCCGTACGAGGCCAGGCTGCCGGCGGCCAGGTAGAAGAGGAGGTACCTGGCCCGGCCGAGCCGCCGTTCGACGGTGGGGCCGAAGACGTGGAGGAAGAGCAGGTTGCCCAGCAGGTGCAGCCAGCCGGCGTGCAGGAAGAGGCCGGTGAGGGCGGACACCGCGGGGTGTTTGCCGGTGGTGGGGGCGGCGGGGCAGCCGGGGACCGGGTCGGGGGCCTCGGCCAGTTGCCCGGCGGTGAGCGGGTGGCCGGTCAGCAGTTCGGCGGGGACGGCTCCCCAGCGCTGCTCGTAGCGCTGCTCGGCGCAGATCCGGGCCTGGCCGGTGCCGTACAGCGGGTTGACGCCGGCCGCCGGGCCGAGCAGGAAGACCAGGGTGTTGACCGCGATCAGGGCGTAGGTGACCGCCGGGGCGGGCACCGCCGGGCGGCCGTCCCACGCGTCGGTGTGGCCGGGGGCCGCGAGTGCCATGCGGCCAAGCATCCCTCCGGGCGCGGCAGGTGACACGGCGGTTTACGGCAGGTGGACTACCGGTCCGTCCGGCGGGGCGGAACGGGCTCCGGTCATCTCAGCTGACCGGTGGTCCTGATGGTTGCCCCAGGCAATAGGCTTGGGCCGGGCCATCCCGCCTCCCGCCGCCGATGCCGGGGCTCCGGGGGGAGCGCCTAGCCCACCCAGGGACCAGCCGAGAGGATCCCCGATGACCGTCCCCGCACTGACCGCCGAGACGCGCTGGCGCTGCACGCTGTGCGGCAACCTCACCCGCTTCGACGTGACCCGCACCGCGCGGGTGACCGAGTTCCTGCACTTCGACCTGGCCGGCGAGTCCAAGGTCGAGGAGACCGAGGTGCACAGCGAGACGATCGAGTCGGTGCGCTGCCGCTGGTGCAACGCGGTGGACCAGGTCGAGCTGGTGGCCCGCCCGGGTGCCGAGGGCGCGGAGGCCCCCGCCGCGCAGGGCTGACCCCTCCGGTGCGGTGGGTGGTGCGCGACGCGGCCGTCCACCGCACGGGACAATACAGACAAGACGCACGGAGCGTGACGACAGGGGCGGCCGCGGCCGTACCCGCTGGATCAGGATCGGAGCCGAGGACGTGGTGGACGCAGCGAGGGAGCCCGGCGAACCGCAGGGGCTTCAGCCCGCTGCGCAGGCACCGGAGCCGGCGGCCGGGACGGTCCCGTCCGAGACCCCTGGCGGGGGCGCCGACGCTTCGGGCACTCCCGCTTCGGGTGCTGCCGCCTCGGATACTCCCGCCTCGGATACTCCCGCCTCGGATACTCCTGCCTCGGGTGCTGCCGCGGAGCGCGCGGCCGAGAAGCTGGACCGGCCGCTGCCCGAGGGCGTGCGCCGGCGGGTGGTCGGGCTGGCCTCGGACGCGCTGGGCGGGCTGCCGCCCGGGGAGCTGCCGCAGAGCCTGCGTCAGTACGCCAAGTTCACCCCCGCGCGGCGGGCCAAGTACGCGGCCACCGCGCTGGCGGCGGCGCTGGAGTCCGAGCCGGCCTTCCGGGTGCGGATAGCGGAGCGGCTGCGGCTGGGCCAGCCGGACCTGGTGAAGGCGTTGGAGTCGGGCAGCGTCCCCGGCGCCGCCGATCCGATGGACGTCGCGGCCGCCGCCTACCTGGTGCGCTCGGCGGGCTGGAGCCGGCTGGTCGCCGAGGCCGGCGAGGAGGCCGAGCGGGCCGGCGCCGAGGACGCGGTGGCGGAGGCCTCCCGGCTGGTGGAGAAGCTGCAGGCCGAACTGGCCGAGGTGCGGGCCGCCGCCCGGGCGGACCTGGACCGCCAGCGCGCGGAGTTCGAGGGCGTCCGGCGGGAGGCCGAGTCGCTGCGCAAGAAGGTGCGGTCGCTGGAGAGCGACACCCGCCGGGCGCAGGCCGAGACCCGGCGGGTGGCCGCGGAACTGGAGGCCGCGAAGGCGCAGGCCGCGGGTGAGCGCAGCGCGGCCGAGAGCGAGGCGCGGCGGTTGCGGCACCGGGTGTCCGAGCTGGAGAGCGCGGCCGAGCAGGGCCGCCGCTCGGCCCGGGAGGGGCGCAGCGTCGAGGACATGCGGCTGCGGCTGCTGCTGGACACCGTGCTGCAGTCGGCGCAGGGCCTGCAGCGCGAGCTGGCGTTGCCGGTCTCCCAGATCCGCCCGGCGGACCTGGTGGAGGCGGTGGTGCCGGGGGCGGCCTCGCCGCACGACGTGGCCCGGCGCGGCCTGGCCGACGACGACCCGGCGCTGCTGGACCAGCTGCTGGCGATCCCCCAGGTGCACCTGGTGGTGGACGGCTACAACGTGACCAAGACCGGGTACCCGACGCTGCCGCTGGAGCAGCAGCGGATCCGGCTGCTGGGCGGGCTGGCGATGCTGGCCCAGCGCACCCAGGCGGAGGTCACCTGTGTGTTCGACGGGCAGGACCTGGACGTCCCGGTCATCATGGCGCCACCGCGCGGGGTGCGGGTACGGTTCAGTCGGACCGGCGAGACCGCGGACGAGTTGATCCGCCGTCTGGTCCGGGCCGAGCCGCAGGGCCGTCCGGTGGTGGTGGTCTCCACCGACCGGGAGGTCGCGGAGGGCGTACGGAAGGCGGGCGCGCGCCCGGTGGCCTCGGTGCTGCTGCTGAACCGGCTGGCCCGGCCCTGATCGGGGGCCCGGGCGGCGTGATGGCAGGTCAGTGCCGTCGCCGTGGGGGTGTGCGGATCCGGTGAAGTCAGCGGGAGAACCGGAGTTCACGCCTTCGGGGGAGTGGCAAAACGGGTAGATCTTCACTAGGGTCTGGCGTCAAACCTATTTTCCGGTATCTCACCCGATCGGGCGAGTCCGTTGGAAGAAGGAGCCGGTCTCTTGGCCTCCCACCGCCGTCCCAGGCAGCCCAGCCGCGCGCGGGTCTCCGTGCTCACCGCTGCCGCTGCGACCGCGGTCGCCCTCTCCGCTCAGGTGGCCGCGCACGCCGCGCCGCAGCCGAACACGACCGACGTCAAGGCGCAGATCGACCAGCTCCAGCAGGACCAGGAGCAGGCGGCGGAGAAGTACAACGGCGCCAAGGAGCGCGCCGACCAGCTCCGCAAGCAGGCCGACCAGCTGCAGGATCAGGTGGCCCGCAGCCAGGACCAGATGAGTCAGCTGCAGACCGGCCTGGCCCAGGTCGCCGGCGAGCAGTACCGCACCGGCGGCATCGACCCGTCCGTCCAGCTGATGCTCTCCTCCGACCCGTCGGGCTACCTGGAGAAGGCGTCGAGCGTCCAGCAGGCCAGCACCAGTCAGACCGAGGCGCTCAAGGGCCTGCTCGACCAGCAGCGCCGGCTGGACCAGGAGAAGGCCGAGGCGGCCGCCGTACTGGCCTCGCTGGACTCCACCACCAAGGACCTGAACCAGGCCAAGGCGGACGTCAACACGAAGCTGAAGGCCGCCCAGGACCTGCTGAACTCGCTCAGCGCCGCCGACCGCGCCGCGCTGCGGGCCCAGCAGCAGCAGGACGACCGCGCCTCGCGCGGCGCCGACCGGGTCGACCTCAGCAACCTGCCGCCGGCCAGCGGCTACGCGGCCGTGGCCGTGGCCAAGGCGATGAGCAAGCAGGGTTCGCCGTACGTCTGGGGCGCCACCGGGTCGAGCACCTTCGACTGCTCGGGCCTGATGGTCTGGGCGTACGGCCAGGCCGGCGTCTCGCTGCCGCGCACCTCGCAGGAGCAGGGCCACATCGGGACCGCGGTGACGCTGGCCACGGCTCAGCCGGGCGACCTGGTGATCTACGGCGGGGACATGCACCACGTCGCGATGTACATCGGCAACGGCATGGTGGTCCACGCGCCGCACACCGGTGACGTGGTGAAGGTGATGAAGGCCGACGCGATGCCGATCAACACCATCCGCCGGATCTGACGGGCCGACACGCCGTCGGGGCCCGTTCCGGCCGTGTGATCCGCGCCACCCTCCGGTCGGAGGGTGGCGCTTCGGCTTGTCCGTTCCGTGGCTGACTCGTGAGACCTGATCAGCTTTGCGTGCGGAACTGATCACCATCAGTCATTTTCACAAAAGAACATGGGTAATCTTCCGTCTTTTTTCTGACAAGGATTTGAACGGATCACGGTTCAGTTACTAGGGTCATGCTCCGAACCACCGCACTGTCGATCACCCAGCCCGGGTGGCGGCGGTGGTTACCGCCGAGTTCGCGAAACAGCGGGGCAGGTCGAAGCGACTGCCCGACAGGGGAGCCCAGTAGTCGGGGGTGCTGCGGAGCGGAGCCGGGGAACCACGTTCCTCCGGGGTGAATCGGCGCCAGGTCGGCCGTAGGTGAGGCCGGTGAGGCGTCGTAGGGCATGCTTCCGGCCCGAACCCGTCAGCTCACCCGGTAGGCGGACGTAGGAAGAAGGAGCCCGCCTTCGTGGCGTCCCATCGTCGTCCCAAGCCCGCCAGTCGCGCTCGTGTCTCGATCCTGACCGGCTTCGCCGCCGCGGCCGTCGCGCTCTCCGCGCAGTCCGGCGCGCACGCCGACCCGCAGCCGACCAAGGACCAGGTCAAGGAGCAGGTCGACCAGCTCAACAACCAGGCCGAGCAGGCGACCGAGAAGTACAACGCCGCCCAGGAGAAGCAGCAGGAGCTGGAGAAGCAGGTCTCCGGCATGCAGGACCAGGTGGCCCGGCAGCAGGCGCAGGTGACCGACCTCCAGGGCGGCCTCGCCGAGATCGCGGGCGAGCAGTACCGCAACGGCGGCATATCCCCGACCGTCCAGCTGATGCTCTCCTCCAGTCCGGACAACTTCCTCAGCCAGGCCGGTGCGCTCAACCAGGCCGGCAGCACCCAGAAGAACCAGCTGAAGCAGCTCCAGGACCAGCAGCGCAAGCTGGACCAGGACCGTACCGAGGCCCAGGGCAAGCTCGCCGAGCTGGAGGCCACCACCACCCAGCTGAAGGCCTCCAAGGACGAGGTCCAGACCAAGCTGAAGGCGGCCCAGGACCTGCTCAACACGCTGACCGAGCAGGAGCGCCAGGCGATCAAGGCGGCCGAGGACAAGGCCGCCGCCGACGCCAAGGCCAAGGCGGACGCCGCCGCGAAGGCCGCCCAGCCCGCCAGCTCGGACCGCGCCTCGCGCGACAGCAGCCGCAGCGACATCGGCGCGGGCGCCGCCTCCGCGCCGGTCAAGATCGCCCCGGGCAGCTCGCACGGCGCGGCCGCGCTGGCCGCCGCCGCCACCAAGGTCGGCAGCCCGTACGTCTGGGGCGCCACCGGCCCCGGCTCCTTCGACTGCTCCGGCCTGATGGTCTGGGCGTTCAACCAGGCCGGCGTGTCGCTGCCGCGCACCTCCCAGGAGCAGGCGGGCGCCGGCACCCGGATCGGCTCGGACATCTCCCAGGCCCAGCCCGGCGACATGCTGATCTTCTACGGCGACGCCCACCACGTCGGCATCTACGCCGGCAACGGCCAGGTGCTGCACGCTCCCAAGCCGGGTGCGTCGGTCCGCTACGAGGCCGTCTCCAACATGCCGCTGGCCTCCATCGTCCGGGTCTGATCCCCGCTCGAAGGTTCACGGGCCCGGTCCTCCGCCACGGGGGGCCGGGCCTGCGGCTTTTCCGGCGGCTCGGCCTGATGTCCGAATAGGGGTCAAATATTCGGGTCCGGAGGGGTTTGGACTCGCTTGCCCGGACTCGCTAACGTCTGCCACCGGACTCCCGCTCGACGGCCGCCCAGCAGGGCGCGGCCGCGGGGCCGCGCCGCAGGAATGGAGCCGCTGCCGACATGCCCGTGCACCGTCGTTCCCAACTGCTCGCCCGTGCGCTGGTACTGACCGCGGCCGCCACCACGGCCCTGGGCGTGGCGACCGCCGGCAGTGCCCAGGCCGCCCCCGGAGCGCCGGACGCGCCCGACCGCAAGGACGTCAAGGCCCAGGTCGAGCAGCTGTACGACGAGGCCGAGCAGGCGTCGGAGAAGTACAACGCCGCCCAGGAGGCGCAGAAGCGGCTCCTCGGCGAGACCACGATCCTGCAGGGCGAGGTCGCCGCCGCCCAGGACCAGCTCAACCAGCTGCGCGGGGACCTCGCCACGGTGGCCGGGGCCGAGTACCGGAGCGGCGGGATGGCCCAGACCGCCCAGCTGATGCTCTCCACCGACCCCGAGGGCTACCTCGCCCGCGCCCGGACCCTCGGCCAGGCCGCCGAACGTCAGCAGGAGACCCTGCACGAGCTGGTCACCCGTCAGCGCGGGCTCGACCAGCGCCGCACCGAGACCGCGGCCAAGCTCGCCGAACTGGACCAGGCCCGCCGCTCGCTGGCCGAGAACAAGCAGCAGATCCAGCAACGGCTGACCAAGGCCCAGAAGCTGCTCAACAGCCTGGGCGTCGCCGAGCGGACCCGGATGGTCGCCCAGGACGCCCGGGACGCCGAACAGCGCGCCACCCGCGGCACCGACCGGCTGGACCTCGGCAGCGCCCCGGCCGCCTCCGAGCGCGGGGCCGCCGCGCTGGCCGCCGCGGTGCGGATGATCGGCTCGCCCTACGTCTACGGATCCACCGGACCCCGTGCCTTCGACTGCTCCGGTCTGATGTACTACAGCTGGCGGCAGGCCGGAGTGACCCTGCCGCGGACCTCGCAGGCCCAGGCGTACGCCGGGCAGCGGATCAACCTCTCCGAAGCACGGCCGGGAGACCTGGTGATCTTCTACCGGGACATGCACCACGTCGGGATGTACGCCGGCGGCGGGGTGATGGTGCACGCGCCGTACCCGGGTGCCAAGGTCCGGTACGAGAGCGTCAACGCGATGCCGGTCTCGGGAGTGGTCCGGCTCTGAGCGCGACGCCCACCGGGCCGGACGGCCCCCACCCGATAGACCCGGCCCGCCGCGTGCTGTCCCGGCGCGGTGCGCTGCTGCTGGCCGCCGGCGGACTGGCCCAGCTGTCGCTGCCGCCGGCCGCCCCGGTGGCGGTGCCCGACGGGCGGGCCGGCGACCTGCGGGGCGAGGTCGCCGGGCTGCTGGCGGCGCGGGCGCGCTCGCTGCCCGTCTGGTCGGGGCTGACGGGGGCCGAGGCGACGTACCGCAACCTGGTGCTGTCGCCGGCCGGCGGACCGGACCGGCTGACCGGCTCCGTCGAACTGGCCGTGCGGATCAGCGGGTACGACGAGTACCCCGTGGTGTACCCGCGCCGGATCGAGCTGGTCCGGGACCCGGGCGGCTGGCGGGTCGATCGGGAGGAGGGCACCGGCGGGCCCCCGGCGCTGTGGGACCTCGGCCCGGCCCGTACCGCCCCGGGCGCCCACTGCCTGGTGCTCGGCCTCGCCGGCGGGCCCGACCCGGCCGGGCTGGTCGCGGTGGGGGACAGCGCCGTGCCGGCCGTCAACGCGGTCTGGGGCAGTGCCTGGCCCGGCCGGCTGCTGCTCGAACTGCCCGCCACCGAGCCGCAGTTCGCCCGGCTGCTGGAAGCCGACCCGGCGGGCTGGACGGGCATGGCGGCGGTCACCGTGGCCGCCCCCGGCGCGCCCTGGCACACCCCGGCGGACCGGGTGGTGATCAACCCCGAGGCGTTCGGGCGGCTCAGCGGCTTCGGCCGGCAGGTGGTCGTCACCCACGAGGCCACCCATGTCGCCACCCGGGCCGACACCCGGGCCTGGACCCCGCTGTGGCTCTCCGAGGGCGTCGCCGACTGGACCGCCTACCGCGAGTCCGGCCGCCGCCCGCAGCAGATCGCTCCCGAGCTGGCCCGGGACGTCGCGGCCGGGAAGCTGCCCACCGCGCTGCCCGCCGACGGGGACTTCGCCGCGGGCGCCACCGGCATCGCCCAGGCCTACGAGCAGTCCTGGCTGGCCTGCGACCTGATCGCCCGCCGGTACGGGACCGGGCGGCTGGTCGACTTCTACCGGGCGGTCGGCGCGGGCGACGGACAGGGCGAGGACCGCGAGCACCGCGTCGACCGGCTGCTGCGCGGCGAACTGGGCGTCGGGCTGGCCGAGTTCACCGGGCTCTGGCTGGCCGAGGTGGAAGCCCTGAAGAGCCAGGGCTGAAGGCCCCCGGGCCGGACAGGGCCTAGCGGCCGGCCGGGTGGTCGATGCCGTCCAGGAGGTCCTGCTCGTACGCGATGCCCGGGCGCACCGGGTAGGCGGAGGCGGGCGGCAGCGCCGGCGGCTCGGCCAGCACCACGGTGGGCGGCAGCGGCGCCGGGGCGCGGGTGGAGCGCCAGAGCCGGACGCAGGAGAGCACGGTGGCGGTCAGCAGCAGCAGGTTGCGCAGGCCCAGCACGGTGACCGCCAGCGGCTCGCTGTTGAGGACCTGGGTGAACATCGTCGGGAACTCGAGCAGGGTGAGCGGGCAGGCCAGCAGGATCAGCAGCGCCACCGGCCGCTGGCTGGTGCCGCGCACGGTCAGGCAGACCGCGGCGACGCCGACCAGCCAGACCAGGTACTGCGGGCTGATCACCCGGCTGGTCACCACGAAGATCAGCAGCGCGCACAGCGCCGCGTCGTACATGGTGGCGGCGTTGCGGCGGCGGGCGGTGAAGCGCCACAGCAGCAGCCAGAGGAAGCCCAGCACGGTGCCGGCCATCATCACCTTGCTGATCACGCTGACCCACGGCCCGAGCATCTCGGGGGAGCCGTAGTTCATGGTGACCTTGCCGTCCCAGCCGCCGGCCAGCCGGGACAGGTGCAGCGGCAGTGCGCCGACCGACTCGACCTCGATGCCGCGGGCGCCCTGGAAGGCCAGGAAGCCGAAGGCGCCGTTCATCCCGGCCGCGAGCAGGAAGCCCACCGAGACGGCGGTGGCGGCGGCCAGCGTCCAGGAGCGGCGGGTGCGGCGGCCGGACGGGGTGCCGATCAGGCCGAGCAGCGGCCAGACCTTGACGATGCCGCCCAGGCCCAGCAGCAGCCCGCCGATGGCCGGGCGGCGGATCAGCGCGAGCAGACCGGCCAGGGCGAGGGCGGTGACCAGGAGGTCGAAGCGGTTGTAGATCATCGGGCCGAGCAGCGGCACGGCGACCACCCACAGCCAGGCGCCGGTCAGCGTCCGGCCCTTGCGCAGCCCGGTGCGGATCAGCAGCGCGGCCGCGGCGGCGTCGGCGATCCCGCAGATCACCCAGAACGAGGTCAGGTACGACCAGGGCAGCAGGCCCGGCAGCAGGATCACCAGGGCGGCGCCCGGCGGGTACTGCCAGGTGACGTCGTCGAACGGGAAGGTGCCGGTCTGCAGCACGCCGTACCAGGCGTGGTAGATCATCCAGACGTCCGCGGTGACGTCGCCGCCGGGCGACTTCAGCACGCCGGTCATCAGCAGCACCAGCACGGTGCGGGTGGCCACCCAGGTCGCCCCGAGGGCGGCGAGCGCCCCGAGCGGGCGGCCGAGGCGGCCGCGTGAAGAACCGGACTCGGTGGCCGGGGCCAACTCCACTGCGCTCCCTCGTTCGTCTCGACGTCCTCACCGGAGGCGTCGAACTGACGGACGCCCGGGCCGCCGCGTCCGCGGCCTAGGTACTAGGACAGGCCCGGGGGTCAAACGGTTGCCGTGGGCGGATCCGTTCCCGGCGGGTCATGGTGTTGACCTATCGTACGGATCACCCAGCGGTACACCGAGCACCCCCCGACCGAGCGAGCCGTGGCCTGATGCACAGAACCTTGATCGTCACCAATGACTTCCCGCCCCGTCCGGGGGGCATCCAGGCCTTCGTGCACAACATGGCCGTCCGTCAGCCTGCCGGAAGCGTCGTGGTGTACGCCTCGACCTGGCGGGACGGCACCGAGGTGCGGGCCTTCGACGCCGAGCAGCCGTTCCCGGTGATCCGGGACCGTACGAAGGTGATGGTTCCCACACCCCGGGTCACCCGGCGGGCCGCCGAGATCCTGCGCGCGGAGAAGTGCGACTCGGTCTGGTTCGGCGCCGCCGCGCCGCTCGGCCTGATGGCGCCGACGCTGCGCCGGGCCGGGGCCGGGCGGCTGCTCGGCATGACCCACGGGCACGAGGCCGCCTGGGCCCAGCTGCCGGGCTCCCGGCAGTTGCTGCGGCGGATCGGCGCGGGCACCGACGTGCTGACGTACCTGGGCGAGTACACCCGCTCGCGGATCGCCGCCGCGGTCGGGCCGCAGGCCGCGGCCCGGATGGTGCAGCTGCCGCCGGGCGTGGACGAGACGACCTTCCACCCCGGTTCCGGGGGCGCCGAGGTGCGCCGGCGGCTGGGGCTGGCGGACCGGCCGGTGGTGGTCTGCGTCTCCCGGCTGGTGCCGCGCAAGGGCCAGGACACCCTGATCGAGGCGATGCCGCAGATCCTGGCGGACGTGCCGGACGCGGTGCTGCTGATCGTCGGCGGCGGCCCGTACCGGGCGGACCTGGAGAAGCTGGTGGACGCCACGGGCGTACGGGCCTCGGTGCGGTTCACCGGCTCGGTGCCCTGGGAGGAGCTGCCCGCCCACTACGGGGCCGGGGACGTCTTCGCGATGCCCTGCCGGACCAGGCGCGGCGGGCTGGACGTGGAGGGCCTCGGGATCGTCTACCTGGAGGCCTCGGCGACCGGCCTGCCGGTGGTCGCGGGGGACTCCGGCGGGGCGCCGGACGCGGTGCTGGAGGGCGAGACCGGGTACGTGGTGCCGGGCGGCTCGGCCGGAGCGGCGGCGGAGCGGATCGTCCGGCTGCTGCGGGACGAGGAACTGCGCCGCCGCCTCGGCGAGGCCGGGCGGCGCTGGGTGGAGCGGTCCTGGCGCTGGGACCTGCTGGCCGGGCGGCTGACCGCGCTGCTGGCGGGCTGACACCGGCACGGGAGAGGGCCCCGGGGAGTCCCGGGGCCCTCTCCGCGTACGGCCTACGTCTGCGGACGGCCTACTTCTGGTAGAGCGCCTCGATCTCGGCCGCGTAGTCCTTGAGCACGACGTTGCGCTTGAGCTTGAGCGAGGGCGTCAGATGGCCGCTCTCCTCGGAGAACTCGGTGTCCAGCAGGCGGAACTTCTTGACCGCCTCGGCGTGCGAGACGGCCGCGTTGCCGTCGTTCACCGCGGCCTGCAGGGCGGCCAGCAGGTCCGGGTCGGCGGCCAGCTCGGCGACGGTGGCGGTGGCGGGCTTGCCGTTGAGCTCCTTCCACTTCGGGAAGAAGTCCGGGTCGACGGTGATCAGGCAGGCGATGAAGGGCTTGCGGTCGCCGACCACCATGACCTCGCCGACCAGGGCGTGGGCCCGGATCCGGTCCTCGATCACGGCCGGGGCGACGTTCTTGCCGCCCGCGGTGACGATGATCTCCTTCTTGCGGCCGGTGATGGTCAGGTAGCCCTCGGAGTCCAGCGAGCCGAGGTCGCCGGTGGCGATCCAGCCGTCCTTGAGGGTGTCGGCGGTGGCCTGCGGGTTGTTCCAGTAGCCGGTGAAGACGTGCGGGCCCTTGAAGTAGACCTCGCCGTCCTCGGCGATCCGGACGGAGGCGCCGGGGACGGGCTGGCCGACCGTACCGATCTTCGGCTTGTCCCACGGGTTGAAGGCGGTGGCCGCGCAGGTCTCCGTCAGGCCGTAGCCCTCCAGGACGGTGAAGCCGATGCCCCGGTAGAAGTGGCCGAGGCGCTCGCCGAGCGGGGCGCCGCCGGAGATCGCGTGGGTGGCCCGGCCGCCGAGGGCGGCCCGCAGCTTGCTGTAGACGAGCTTGTCGAAGACGGCGTGCTTGAGCCGCAGGACCAGGCCCGCGCCGCCGGCGTCCAGCGCCCGGCTGTAGGCGATCGCGGTGTCCGCCGCCTTGTCGAAGATCTTGCCCTTGCCGTCGGCCTGGGCCTTGGCACGGGCGGTGTTGTAGACCTTCTCGAACACTCTGGGCACGCCCAGGATCAGGGTCGGCTTGAAGGAGGCCAGCTCGGCGGTGACGTCCCTGATGTCGGAGACGTGGCCCAGCTTGATCGGGGCCATCACCGGGGCGATCTCGGCGATCCGGGCGAGCACGTGGGCCAGCGGCAGGAAGAGCAGCACGGAGCTGTCGCCGGTGCGGAACAGCGGGGCCAGGCGCTCGACCACGTTGCCGCACTCGGCGAGGAAGTTGCCGTGGGTCAGCTGACAGCCCTTCGGGCGGCCGGTGGTGCCCGAGGTGTAGACGATGGTGGCGATGTCGTCGGGGCCGGCGATCGCGCGGCGCTCCTGGACCGTCGCGTCCGGGACGCCCTGGCCGGCCTCGGCCAGCGCGGCGAGCGCGCCGCCCTCGATCTGCCAGGTGTGCTTCAGCCCCGGCAGCCGGTCGCGGACCTCGGCGACCACCTTGACGTGCTGGTCGGTCTCGGTGAGGACGGCGACCGCGCCCGAGTCGCCGAGGATCCACTCGACCTGCTCGGCGGAGGAGGTCTCGTAGACCGGCACGGTGATCGCGCCGGCCGTCCAGATCGCGAAGTCCAGCAACGTCCACTCGTACCGGGTGCGGGACATGATGCCCACCCGGTCGCCGGGCTCGATGCCCGCGGCGATCAGGCCCTTCGCGGCGGCGTGCACCTCGGCGAGGAACTGGACCGAGGTCAACTCCTGCCAGTGGCCGTCCACCTTCCGGCTGAGCACCGCGACGTCCGGGTGCTCCTCGGCGTTCCGGTGCACAGGGTCGGAGAGGTTACTGCCGCTCGGTACCTGGTAGAGAGCCGGAAGGCTGAAGTCGAGCAAGACTGCTCCTCGTTCGCGACGCTGCGGGACGGCAGGACGTTACTGCCCGGTAGGCAGCTTCGACCAGGGGGTCGGCCCCGGTGTTCGAAGTGTCACACCCGGCCGGGTCGGACCAGGCCGTGACCGGGTCGTTCGACTGGCACCCTACGACAGCCCGGTGGTGACCGGTCGGTAGCCTGCCTCGCCGCCCGCCCGCAAGGCCCGCCACCACGGACCCCGGCCACCGACGCCGGTGCCCGCGCGGCCGAGCCGATCGCCGGTCGCGATAGCCTGCTCCGGGCGGATCGGGTCGAGCACGCCTCGACCGGACCGGCAGGCAGAGGGACGACGCGGAGGGCCATTCCATGGCGGAGCACACCAGGTCGAGCATCACCATCGACGCGACCCCGGCCACGGTCATGGCCGTGATCGCCGACTTCGCCGCCTACCCGGCCTGGACCGGCGAGGTCAAGGAGATCGAGGTCCTGGAGACCGGCGAGGACGGCCGCGCCGCCCAGGTTCGGCTGCTGCTCGACGCCGGCGCCATCCGGGACGAGCACACCCTCGCCTACACCTGGGACGCCGACCGCGAGGTCAGCTGGACCCTCGTCCGCAGCCAGATGCTCCGCTCGCTGGACGGTTCCTACACCCTCGCCCCGCTGGCCGGCGGCCGCACCGAGGCCACCTACCAGCTCGCCGTGGACGTCAAGATCCCGATGCTCGGCATGATCAAGCGCAAGGCCGAGAAGGTCATCATCGACCGCGCGCTGGCCGGTCTGAAGAAGCGCGTCGAGGGCTGACGGGGCCGGCACGGCGGAACGGGGGCTGACGGCATGACGGCGACGCGCACCATCCTGGTCAGCGGCGACGCGGGCGCGCCCGACGTGGCCGCCGCCACCGCCCTGCACGCCGCCCGGCGCGGCCACCGCACCTGGCTGCTCGCCGCCGACGACCCCCACCGCACCCTGGACTCCGCGCTCGGCACCCGCCTGGAGCCCGAACCGCTCCACCACGCGCCGGGCCTGACGGTCTCCCGGATCGACGAGCAGGCCGCCTTCCGCTACGCCGTCGGCGAGCTCTCCGGCCGGCTCAAGCCCGCCCTCGACCTGCTCGGCGCCGAACAGCTCGACCCCGAGGAGCTGACCGCCCTCCCCGGCATCGCCCGGCTCGCCCTGCTGCGCGCCCTGCCCGCCGCCGACCAGGACGTCCTGGTGGTGCTCGCCCCGCCACCCGCCGAACTGATCTCCACCCTCGCCCTGCCCGAGCAGCTCGGCCGCTACCTGGACCGGCTCGTCCCCGAGCAGCGACAGGCCGCCCGCGCGCTGCGCCCGCTGCTGGCCGGGCTGGCCGGCGTCCCGATGCCCGCCGAGTGGCTGTACGAGGGGCGCACCAGGGCCGCCGCCGTGCTGGCCGAGTCCCGCGCCGCGATCAGCGACCCGGGCACCAGCGTGCGCCTGGTCGTCCCGGCCGACGGCCACCCGTACGAGGAACTGCGCCGGACCCGGGCCGGGCTCGCGCTGTACGGGCACCGGCCGGACGCCGTCGTGGTGCACGGCGCGCTGCCGCCCGCCGCCCTCGCCTCGCCCGACCCCTGGCTGGCCGAGCTGGCCCGCCGCCGCCAGGAGGAACTGGACCGGCTCATCGCCGGGACCGACGTCCCGGTGCTGGTCACCGGCCTGGCCGAGGGCACCCTGGAGGCCGTCGCGGACCGCCTGTACGGGGACGGGCCCGGCCCCGAGCGGCTCGAAGCGCGCCCCTGGGCCGTCGAGGACCGGCTCGCCGAGGAGGGCCTGCTGGTCTGGCACCTCGACCTGCCCGGCGCCGACCGCACCGGCCTGGACCTGGTCCGCCGAGGTGACGACCTGGTGGTCGGCCTCGGCGCCCACCGCCGGGTCCTGCCGCTGCCGTCCGCGCTGCGCCGCTGCACGGTCGCCGGGGCGGGGCTGCACGAGGGCGTGCTCTCGGTGCGGTTCGCGCCCGACCCGTCGCTCTGGCCGCAGGGCTGACGGGCCTTCCGGCCCCCGGCCGAATCAGCGGGGCCCGGGCTCACGGCCGGTCGGGTAGCGTCGGGCCGAGGGGCCGCGGGGTGCGGCCACGGCTGAGGAGGCGCCCGCGATGACCAGCACCGACGACCGTACCGAGCCCGGCACCGAGCGGGGGAGCGGGCCGTCCCACCCGTTCGGGCCGGAGCTGGGCCCGCTGGTGGACGAGGTGCGACGGTTCGCCACCGCCATCGGTGAGAAGGCGCAGGAGACCAGCGCCACCACCCTGATCACCCTCTCCGGGCTGGCCGACCGCCTGCGCACCCAGCAGCCGGAGGTCTACACCCACCTCGCCGCGGCCGGCTCCGGGCTGGCCGCCGCCGGCGCCGAGCTGCTGGCCGCCTACCGCTCCGCGGTCGCCGGGCACGAGCAGCGCTGGACCGCCGGGGACGGGGCGTCGGTGGAGAAGATCGACCTCGACGCACCCGGCCGGACCGAGGGCCCCGACGCGGCTGACGGGCCGTCCGCCAAGCAGTGAATCCGTAACCTCCGCAGCGTGAGCAGGCTGCTCTCGTACGTCACGAAGAAGGAATTTCGATACGACTTTTGAAGCATCGCGGCCCGGCTGGCCCAGAATTGTCTTCGGATAATGTATGCGAGGCTGTGTACGGGGGCAGGGTTGGGCGGTACCGTTCCGTCCAGCGGGAACGAGTGAATAGCTGAGGGACACATGGCTCTGACCATCGGCGTCGATGTCGGCGGGACCAAGATCGCGGCAGGCGTGGTCGACGATGCGGGTGCGATCCTGGCCCGGACCCGGGTCCCCACCCCGGCCGACCCCCAGTGGGCGGTCGACGCCATCGCGCAGGCCGTGCGCGAACTCAAGGAGCAGCACTCCGGCGTCACCGCCGTCGGTGTCGGGGCCCCCGGCTTCGTCGACAGCAACCGCTCCACGGTGATCTTCGCGCCCAACATCGACTGGGAGAACGAGCCGCTGCGCGGCCGGATCGAGGAGCTCACCGGCCTGTCCACGGTGGTCGAGAACGACGCCAACTGCGCCGCCTGGGCTGAGTTCCGCTTCGGCGCGGCCGCCGACCACCAGGACATGGTGCTGATCACCGTCGGCACCGGCATCGGCGGCGGCATCGTGCTCGACGGGCGGCTGCACCGCGGCCGCTTCGGCGTGGCCGGCGAGATCGGCCACCTCAACATGGTCCCCGACGGCCTGCCGTGCGGCTGCGGCGGCAAGGGCTGCTGGGAGCAGTACGGCTCCGGGCGCGCGCTGCGCCGCTACGGCCGGGAGAAGGCCGCGGCCGACCCGGTGCGCGGCCGGCGGATGCTGGAGCTCAACGACGGCGTCGCCGAGACCATCCGCGGCATCCACATCACCGAGGCGGCCGAGGCGGGCGATCCGCTCGCCCTGGAGTGCTACGCCGAGCTGGCCGACTGGCTGGGCCGCGGCATGGCCGACCTCGCCGCGCTGTTCGACCCGGGCGTGTTCGTCCTCGGCGGCGGCGTCTCCGACTCCGGCCGACTGCTGCTCGACCCGGTCGCCAAGGCCTTCGAGCACTACCTGACCGGCGGGGTGCACCGCCCGCGCGCCGAGGTCGTGCTCGCCTCCATGGGCTCTGCGGCCGGCATCGTCGGCGCGGCGGACCTCGCCCGCACCTGAGGGTGACACCCCCTTCGCCGGTACCGGCCGACGGAGGGGGGAGCCGGACCCGCCGGCGGCGGAGCGACCGGGCCCCGACCAATCCCGGACGCGCCGCCGCCGTCGCACTACGGTCTTCCCAGGTGGCACCGCACGTGCCGTCGCACCAGGGGAGGACCATGACCGCCGCGCCCATCGAACCGCCGCCCGCCGGCCCGCGCCGACTGCGCCTGCTCAGCTACAACATCCGCTCGCTGCGCGACGACCGGCGGGCACTGGCCCGGGTGATCCGGGCCTGCGCGCCCGACCTGGTCTGCGTCCAGGAGTCCCCGCGCTACTGGCGCCCCGAAGGACAGGCCGCCTGGCTGGCCCGGAACACCGGGACGGTCGTCCTGGCCGGCGGCGGCCGCACCGCCGCCGGCCCGCTGCTGCTCGGCCGGCCCGGCGCGGTGGACGTCCTGGGCGTGCACGACCGGCTGCTGCCCAAGACCCGCGGCCTGCACGCGCGCGGCTTCGCCACCGCCCTGCTGCGACTGCCCGGCGCCGCGCCGTTCACCCTCACCAGCTGCCACCTCAGCCTGGACCCGGCGGAGCGGTACGGGCAGTTCGAGCTGCTGCTCGACCAGCTGACGATCGCCGAACAGGGCATCGTGGCAGGGGACTTCAACGAACACCCGGACGGGCCGGGCTGGCAGCTGCTGGCCTCGCGGATGTGGGACGGGTACCAGACCGCGCCCTGGGGCGGCGAGTTCACCTCCGTGCCGGAGAACCCCTACCAGCGGATCGACGCCGTCTTCGCGACGCCCGGGATCACCGTCCTCGGCTGCGGGGTGCCGCACGGGCTGCCCGGCGTCACCGAGGCCGACCTGCGGGCCGCGACCGACCACCTGCCGGTGCTGGCCGTCCTGGAACTGCCGGCGGCCTCGGACGCGCCGTAAGCCCTGCCCGGCCGGTCTTGCCGGGCGCGCCGAGCCCGACCGGACAGGCCCTAGACGACCGCGCCGTGGTCCGGGTCCTCCGGCTCGTCCTCGTCGCGGTCCTTCATCCGGGCGACCAGGGTGACGAAGCCGCCGAGGAAGGCGGTGACCCCGACCCAGGCGGGCCAGCCGGAGATCTCCCGCCACACCACCGCGTCGATCAGTAGCAGGGCCGGGCCGCCGAGCACCGCCAGCCAGGCGAACTTGGCGGTGGTGTCGGCGGGCGGCAGCGGCGGGGGCTCCGGCGGGACGTAGTGGCCCTCGTCGGCGTCCTCGGCCAGCTCGAAGTCGCGCGGGCCCGGGCTCGCGGCCGGGAGTACGGGGCCGCCCGCGCGGGGGCGGGGCTGCGGGGCGAGGTCGGCGAGGTCGTCCGGGCCGGCCTGGCCGGTCTTGGGGCCGGAGCCGTCCTTGAAGCCGCCCTTGAGCTCGTTCTGCGCCCGGAGGTTCTCGACCTCGGGCCAGTTGGGGTTGGTGAGGTCGACCGGATCGTCGAACTGGGCGACCAGGGCGGCGAAGATCGCGTCCTGCTCGGCCTGGCTGCGCTCGGGGGCGGTGCGGCGCGGTCGGGGCTCCACGGGTGCCGGGGCGTCCGCCGTGGGGGCGGTTCCGGCGGCGGGCGCGGGCGGTGCGGCGCCGTCGGATCCCGGGCCGGAGGCCGTCGGGTCGCCCTGGACGGTGCCGTCCCCGTGGACGGTGGCGTTCCCGGGGGCGGTCGAGGTCCCCTCGGTGGCGTCCCCCTGGGCGGTGGCGTCCTTCGCCGCCCCGTCCGTCCGCGCCCCGTCCGTCCGCGCGCCGTCCTCACGGGGCTTGTCGTCCCCGCTGCCCGCAGTGCTGCTCTCGTGCACTTCCGGCCCTTCAGCCATGGTGATCGTCGGATTCGGCCCTGTCGGCGCCCGCCGCGTGCGCGGGAGCCAGCCGTCGGATGAAGTCCAGGCTCGCCGCGAATATTTCCGCCGCGTCGTGGTCCAGCGTCGCGACGTGGAAGCTGCGTTGGCACAGCCGCTCCGTCACGTCGGTCGAGGATATCCGGGCCAGCACCAGTTCCGAGTTGGCCGGCGAGACCACGTGGTCCTGCGGGCTGTGGAAGAGCAGCACCGGCTGGGTCACCTCGGGCAGCCTCCGCTGGACCTCTCGCCACAGCCGGCCCAGCGACCAGGCGGCGTGCAGCGGCGTCCGGTCGTAACCGACCTCGTGGGCGCCCGGCTTGTGGATGTCGTTCGCGATCCCCGGAATGCTCGGGACGAGGTGCCGGAGCACCGGAAGCAGCACACCCGCGGGGTTGTCCGAGCGCACCGACGGGTTGACCAGCACCAGCCCGGACACCGTCGGGCCGTGCAGCGCGGCCAGCCGCAGCGCCAGCCCGCCGCCCATCGACAGCGCGCAGACGAAGACCTGCTCGCACTCCTCGGCGAGGGTCAGCAGCTCGCGCTCGACCTCCGCGTACCAGTCCTCCCACCGGGTGACCTGCATGTCCTGCCAACGGGTGCCGTGCCCCGGCAGCAACGGGAGCGAGACGGTGAACCCGGCGGCCGCCAGCTCGTCGGCCCACGGCCGGAGCGACTGCGGCGACCCGGTGAAGCCGTGGCACAGCAGCACCCCGACCGGTCCGCCGTGGTGGCGGTACGGTTCGGCACCGGGCAGCAGCGACATGGCGGACTCCTTCGCGGGCGGGTGGCGCTGGGGGAGAGGACGCTGAGAGGGGAGCTGCAGGAATCCGCATCGTCCCACGCCCCGCGCCGGGACGTACACCCCCTACGGCGGGCCCGGGCACAGCCGACGGTCGCGGGGCATTAGGATCGACCGGTCCGCATAACAGGAGGCCCGGGTTGTTCTACCGACTGATGAAGATGATCGTCGCGCCACTGCTTCGGATCTTCTTCCGGCCGTGGATCGAGGGTGAGGAGAACATCCCCACCGAAGGTGCGGCGATCATCGCGAGCAACCACCTGTCCTTCTCGGACTCGTTCTTCTTCCCCGCGCTGATCAAGCGCCGGGTGACCTTCATCGCGAAGGCCGAGTACTTCAACACCCCGGGCCTCAAGGGCCGGCTGACCGCGGCCTTCTTCAAGGGCGTCGGCCAGCTGCCGGTGGACCGCTCGGGCGTGCGCGGCGCCGGTGAGGCCGCGATCCGCAGCGCCATCGCGGTGCTGGACCGCGGCGAGCTGTTCGGCGTCTACCCGGAGGGCACCCGTTCGCCCGACGGCAAGCTGTACCGCGGCAAGGTCGGCGGCCTGGCGCGGGTCGCGCTGGCCACCGGCGCCCCGGTCATCCCGGTTGCCATGATCGACACCGAGAAGGTGCAGCCGCCCGGCCAGGTGATCCCGAGTTTCGGCATCCGCCCCGGCATCCGAATCGGCCGCCCGCTGGACTTCTCCCGCTACCACGGCATGGAGAACGACCGTTTCATCCTGCGTTCGGTGACGGACGAGGTGATGTACGAGATCATGCGGCTCTCCGGCCAGGAGTACGTGGACGTCTACGCGACCGCCGCCAAGCGGCAGATCGCCGACGAGAAGAAGAAGGCCGACGCCGAGCGCCGGGCCGCCGCCAAGGCGGAGAAGGCCGAGGCCGAGAAGGCCGCCGAAGCCGAGCAGGCCGCGGTGAAGGACCAGCCGGACCAGCAAGACCAGAAGGGAACCGGGTCGGCCTGACCGACCCGGTCGGGTCCAGGGGAGGGGCCGGGGGAGGAGCCGGGGCATGGCGGAGGGCGCGAGAACGGGCGGCGGCGTGGTGGGCGGCGCGGTGGCGGCCGGCGGCATGTCCGTCGAGCTCCCGCTGTGGAAGGCGATCTCCTACTTCCGGGTGCTGGCCCTCTGCTACGCCCTGCTCCGGTACTTCAACTCGTACCTGCACTTCCTGCACCCGGTCGCGGGCTGGATCTACTTCGGCGCGCTGATCCTCTGGACGCTGGCCAGCACCCGGGCCTTCTCCGACCCGCAGCGCTGCACCTGGTACGTCCTCGGCTTCGACCTGTCCCTGGCCGTGACCGGCATCGTGATGAGCGGGATGACCGACGCCCCGGCCCGGATCAGCCACGGCGCGCCCACCCTGCCGACCATCTGGGCCGCCGGCACGGTGCTGGGCTTCGCCGCCAGGGGCGGCTGGCGTCCGGCGGCGGCGTCCGGCGCGGTGATCGGGGTCGCCAACATCCTCGGCCACGGCGGCCCGACCGGCGACAACGTGCACAACATCGTGCTGCTGCTGGTGGCCGGCTGCGCGATCGGGTACGTGATCGAGCTGGCCCGCGCCAGCGAGGCCACCCTGACCCGGGCGCTGCAGGTCGAGGCGGCCACCCGGGAGCGGGAGCGGCTCTCCCGCGACATCCACGACGGCGTGCTCCAGGTGCTGGCACTGGTCCAGCGCCGGGGCGCGGAGCTGGGCGGCGGCACCGGGGACGGTACGGACTTCGCCGAACTGGGCCGGCTCGCCGGGGAGCAGGAGCGGGCGCTGCGGGCGCTGATGACCGGCGGCCCGCTGCCGGCCCAGCGGCTGCCGGAGGCGGACGGAGCCGAGCAGCCCGACCCGGCCGGGCCGCAGGACCTCACCGCCCTGCTGCGCCCGTACGCCGACGAGCGGATCACGCTCTCCGCTCCCGGGACCCCGGTGCTGCTGCCCGGTCCGGCGGCGCGTGAACTGGCCGCGGCGGTCGGCGCGGCCGTCGACAACGTCCGCCGGCACGCCGGGGAGCCGGCCCGGGCCTGGATCCTGGTGGAGGACGAGCCGGAGGCCGTCACGGTCAGCATCCGCGACGACGGTCCGGGCTTCGCCCCCGGCCGGCTCGGCGAGGCGGAGCGGGCCGGGCGGCTGGGCGTCTCCCAGTCGATCCGCGGCCGGGTGCTGGATCTCGGCGGTACGGCCGAGCTGTACTCGGCGCCCGGGGAGGGCGTCGAGGTCGAACTGCGCATTCCGAGGAAGGCCTCCCGATGACCGACCAGCCCATGACCGATCAGCCGATGACCGACCGGCCGGTGCGGGTGATGGTGGTGGACGACCACCCGATGTGGCGGGACGCCGTCTCCCGCGACCTGGCCGAGGCGGGCCTGGACGTGGTGGCCACGGCGGGCGACGGCGAGGAGGCGGTGCGCCGGGCCCGGGCCTGCACGCCGCAGGTCGTCGTGCTGGACCTCAACCTGCCCGGCCTGTCCGGCGCCGAGGTGTGCCGCCAGGTGGTCGCGGCCGATCCGGCGGTGCGGGTGCTGGTGCTGTCGGCCAGTGGTGAGCACCAGGACGTGCTGGAGGCGGTGAAGTCCGGCGCGACCGGGTACCTGGTGAAGTCGGCCGGGCGGGAGGAGCTGTTGGACGCGGTGCGGCGTACGGCCGTCGGCGACGCGGTGTTCACCCCGGGCCTGGCCGGGCTGGTGCTCGGCGAGTTCCGCCGGCTGGCCGCCGAGCCGGCCCCGGCCTCGGCGCCGGCCGTCCCGCAGCTGACCACCCGGGAGACCGAGGTGCTGCGGCTGGTGGCCAAGGGTCTGTCGTACCGGCAGATCGCCGACCGGCTGGTGCTGTCGCACCGGACGGTGCAGAACCACGTGCAGAACACCCTGGGCAAGCTGCAGTTGCACAACCGGGTGGAGCTTGTCCGGTACGCGATCGAGCAGGGGTTGGACGAGGAGCTGTGAGCCGGTCCCGGGCGCCGCCGCCCGGGACCGTTCCAACTCCTCAGCCCCGTACGGCCGTTGCCTCCCGCAGCAGGTCCGCGACGATGTCCACGCCGTCCCGGGTGAGCACCGACTCCGGGTGGAACTGCAGGCCCGCGAAGCCGGGGCCGCGCAGCGCGTGGACGTCGCCGGTGGCGGCGTCCCGGGCGACCTCGACGCCCCCGGCGGCGAGCCGGGCCGCGTCGGCGTCCGAGCAGCGGGCGGTGAAGGTGTTGTAGAAGCCGACCGTCCGCTTGCGGCCGAACAGCTCGATGCTCTCCTGGGCGCCCTGGTAGGGGACGGCCTTGCGGCCCAGCGCGAGCCCGAGCTCGGCGGCGAGCAGCTGGTGGCTGAGGCAGACCGCGAGCAGCGGGGCCGTCCGGGCGCCGGAGCGGACGGCGGCGAGGGCGTCGGCGACGACCGGGCGCAGCACCGCCATCTTGGGGTCGTCGGCGAGCGCCGGGTCGCCCGGGCCGGGGCCGAGCACCAGCGGGCCGCGGTGGGCCGCGACCAGTCCGCGCAGGCCGGGCTCGTCGAAGCGGACCACGGTGACCTGGTGGCCGAGCGAGGTCAGCAGGTGGGACAGCATCGAGGTGAAGGTGTCCTCGCCGTCCACGACCAGGGTCGGCCGGGTTTCGGTGATCGTGGACGGCGCCTGCATCCGCAGCCAGAACGGGGCGAGGTCGGCCCGGCGGGCGTCCAGCGCGGCCTGCACCCGGTGGTCGTCGCCGAGCCTGGGCCCGCCGGGGTGGGGCAGCCGGGCTGGGGCGGGCCGGGCGCCGATCGCGGTGAGCACCCCGGCGGCCTTGGCGTGGGTCTCGGCGACCTCGGACTCCGGGACGGAGTGGCGCACCAGTGTGGCGCCGACCCGGACGACCAGCCGCCCGGTGGCCGGGTCGATGTCGGCGGTGCGGATGCAGATCGGCGAGTCCAGCAGCTGCCCGCCGCTCGCGGAGCGCCCGATCAGGGCGAGCGCGCCGGAGTAGTAGCCGCGCCCGCTCGGCTCGTAGCGCCGGATCACCCGGGTGGCGTTCTGCACCGGGCTGCCGGTGACGGTGGCGGCGAACATCGTCTCGCGCAGCACCTCGCGCACGTCCATCGAGGTGCGCCCGCGCAGCTCGTACTCGGTGTGGGCGAGGTGGGACATCTCCTTGAGCCGGGGGCCGAGCACCTGGCCGCCGAGGTCGCCGACGGTGCACATCATCTTCAGCTCCTCGTCGACCACCATGGTCAGCTCCTCCAGCTCCTTGGGGTCGTGGAGGAACCGGAGCAGCGAGTCGAGGTCGGAGCCGCCGGCCGGATAGCGGTAGGTGCCGGAGATCGGGTTCATCACGACGGTGCCGCCGCTCTGCCGGACGTGCACCTCGGGGGAGGCGCCGACCAGGACCCGCTCCCCGGTGTGCACCAGGAAGGTCCAGTACGCGCCGCGCTCCTGCTCCAGCAGTCGGCGGAACAGCGCCAGGGCGAGGGCGGGCGAGAAGTTCTCCAGGGTGGCGTGGAAGTCGCGCCGGATCACGAAGTTGGCGCCCTCGCCGTTGCCGATCTCGTCGTCGATCACCCGGCGGACGATCGCCGCGTACGCCTCGTCGTCCACGTCGAACGCGCCGTCGGAGAGGGTGACCGGCAGCTGCGGCAGGGCGGTGGTGAGTTCGGCCAACGGCAGGGCGTACTGCTCGGTCACCGCGAGGGCCTGCAGCGGGGTGCCGTCGTCGTGCGCCTCGAAGCCGCGCTCGCGGATCTGCCGGTACGGGACCAGCGCGAGCAGGTCGTGGACCGGTCCGGCGGCCGGGATGCCGGAGCGGACCGGGAGGTCGGCGAGGTGCGCGTAGCTGTCGACGGTGCCCAGCAGCACCTCGACGGTGTCCGGGGCGTGCCGGGGGGTGCGGCGGTGCAGCAGGGCGAAGGCGGGGGCGCCGGGTGCGGTGAGACGTGCGAGCAGCTCAGCGGGGGCGGGGGTGGTCACGAGTACGGCTTCCTTCCGGGGAGGATGGCGAGGGCGGTGCTGGTTCCGCTCCCGGAGGGCCGTCTGCTCGGACGCACGACGGCCGCCCCGAGGGGCGGCCGTCGTGTTCGTCTAGGAACGCGCGATCTGTGGGCCACCCAGGGGGGAGGCCCACCACCAGGAGTGGGTGTGGGGCGCGTGCATGGGTCGAGCGTAGCGGATGGGGCCGTGCGGGTGAGTCGGCTCACGTGCAATGTCCGAGACGTGTCTCATCCCTCGGGCAATGGTCACCTATCGCTCGCGCCACCCCGTAGCCTTGCCGTGTGACCGCAACGACTGAGACATCGAGGACTGGCCACTCCTGGCAGTCCCTGCCCGCGGCGCAGCAGCCTGAGTGGCCGGACCAAGAGGCTCTGCGCAAGACCCTTGCCGAGCTCGCCTCGTATCCGCCGCTCGTCTTCGCCGGAGAGTGCGATCAGCTGCGCGCCCGGCTCGGCGCCGTGGCGCGCGGGGAGGCGTTCCTCCTCCAGGGCGGCGACTGCGCCGAGGCCTTCGACGGCGTGTCGGCGGAGCACATCCGCAACAAGCTGAAGACCCTGCTGCAGATGGCCGCCGTGCTGACGTACGCGGCCTCGGTGCCGGTCGTGAAGGTCGGCCGCATCGCCGGCCAGTACTCCAAGCCGCGCTCGAAGTCGACCGAGACCCGGGACGGCGTGACCCTGCCGGTCTACCGCGGCGACTCGGTGAACGGCTTCGAGTTCACCCCCGAGTCCCGGATCCCGGACCCGGAGCGCCTGAAGCGGATGTACAACGCGTCCGCCGCGACGCTGAACCTGGTGCGTGCGTTCACCACCGGTGGTTACGCCGACCTGCGCCAGGTGCACGCCTGGAACCAGGACTTCGTGCGCAACTCGCCGGCCGGCCAGCGCTACGAGCAGCTCGCCCGGGAGATCGACAACGCCCTGGCCTTCATGAACGCCTGCGGGGTGGCCCCGGAGGAGTTCAAGACCGTCGAGTTCTTCTCCTCGCACGAGGCGCTGGTCCTCGACTACGAGACCGCGCTGACCCGCGTGGACTCGCGCACCGGCGAGCTGTACGACGTCTCCGGCCACATGGTGTGGATCGGTGAGCGCACCCGCCAGCTGGACCACGCGCACATCGAGTTCGCCTCCAAGATCCGCAACCCGATCGGGGTCAAGCTCGGCCCGACGACCTCGGTGGACGAGGCGCTCACCCTGATCGAGAAGCTGGACCCGGAGCGCGAGCCCGGCCGGCTGACCTTCATCACCCGGATGGGTGCGGGCAAGGTCCGCGACCACCTGCCCACCCTGCTGGAGAAGGTCACCGCCTCCGGCGCCAAGCCGGTGTGGATCTGCGACCCGATGCACGGCAACACCTTCGAGGCCTCCAGCGGCCACAAGACCCGTCGCTTCGACGACGTCCTGGACGAGGTCAAGGGCTTCTTCGAGGTGCACCGCGCGCTGGGCACCCACCCGGGCGGCATCCACGTGGAGCTGACCGGCGACGACGTCACCGAGTGCGTCGGCGGCGGCGACGAGGTGATGGTCGACGACCTGCACCAGCGCTACGAGACGGCCTGCGACCCGCGGCTCAACCGCAGCCAGTCGCTGGACCTGGCGTTCCTGGTGGCGGAGATGTACCGCGGCCAGTGATCCACCGGCCCTGATGTGACGAAGGCCCCTCCGGATTCGGGACTCCCGAAGCCGGAGGGGCTTTTTCGTACCCGGATCGCCGGGTAAGGTGAGGCTTAGTGAACTAAGGCAAGCCTTAGTCAAGATCCACTCCGCGCTTCACCTGCGCTTCATCCCGGGAGAGACCGCTATGTACGTGTGCATGTGCCATGCGGTCACCGAGGACCAGGTGAAGAAGGCGATCGACGGGGGCGCCGACACCCCGCGCCGGATAGCCAAGGGCTGCAAGGCCGGCACGGACTGCGGGTCCTGCGTCCGCCGGATCCAGGCGCTGCTCGGCGAGCACGGTGCCCGGCCCTGCCCGACCGCCCGGCTGGCCGCCAGGCTCGGCCTCGCCGATCCGGAGGTCCAGGACGTGTCCGGGCCGGCCGCCCCGAAGCCGGGCCCGGTGGCGCCGATGGCGCCGATCGCCCCGGTGGTCCCGCTGCGGGTGGCCTGAGCCGGGGCGCCGGGCCTCAGGACTCCGGCTGCTCGATCAGCTGGGCGAGGTAGAGCGCCTCGCCGAGCTTCTCCAGGAGTTCCAGCTGGGTGTCGAGGTAGTCGATGTGGTGCTCCTCGTCGGCCAGGATGTCCTCGAAGATGTTCGCCGAGGTGACGTCGTTCTTGGCCCGCATCACCACGATCCCGCGCTTGAGGCGGTCGATCGCCTCGACCTCGATCTGGCGGTCCGCCTCGAACATCTCCTTGACCGTCTGGCCGATCCGGACGTGGAACAGCCGCTGGTAGTTGGGCAGCCCCTCCAGGAACAGGATCCGGTCGGTGAGCGTCTCGGCGTGCTTCATCTCGTCGAACGACTCGTGCCGGGTGTACTTGGCGAGCTTCGTCCAGCCGAAGTTCTCCTGCATCTTGGCGTGCAGGAAGTACTGGTTGATCGCGGTCAGTTCGGCCGTGAGTTGCTCATTGAGGAACTCGATGACCTCCGGGTCGCCCTGCATGGTGCTGCCTCCCTGCGTTACGTCCTGCGGTGAGTCCTGCGCTGGGCATCCTGGCACCGTATCGGGAGGAAATTCCAGTAAGTTCACACTCACTAGGACATGTGGCGGAATATCCCATTTGGGCATTGATGGGGGGTGTGCGATCGACCATTGGCCCGTACGGGCAGGGCGTGAACCGGGGCCAAGGGGCGCGCGGCGGGGCCCGTCCGCCGTCTGTCACCATGGAGCCATGGGTCAGTCCGAACGAGAACCGCTTCCGCCGTCTGACCCGAGCCTCCCCCCGGGTCAGCGCGCGCAGCGCGGCTGGCCCGCCCTGCACTACGGGCCGGTGCCCCGCTTCAAGCCGCTGAGCTGGGACCTCCAGGTGTTCGGCGCCACCGCCTCGGCCGAGAAGCACAGCTGGGACCTCGCGGCCTTCGACGCCCTGCCGCGCACCACCGTGGTCGCCGACCTGCACTGCGTCACCAAGTTCTCCCTCCTCGGCAACGAGTGGACGGGCGTGCCCGCGGCCCTCCTGCTCGACCTGGTGCCCCCGGCGCCCGGCGTCACCCACGTCATGGTCTGGGCCGAGTACGGCTACAGCGCCAACCTGCGGCTGGCCGACTTCGCCGACCCCCACACCCTGCTCGCCACCCACCGCAACGGCGAGCCGCTGACCGCCGAACACGGCTTCCCGGTGCGGCTGGTGGTGCCCCGGCTGTACGCCTGGAAGGGCCCCAAGTGGGTGCGCGCGGTGGAGTACATGCGGGCCGACCGGCGCGGCTTCTGGGAGGAGCGCGGCTACCACAACCTGGCCGACCCGTGGCGCGAGCAGCGCTACTCCTACCAGGAGGAGCCGGGCGACGGGCCGCTCCGCTGAGCCCGGAAGCCCCGGAAGCCCTATTGGGCCCCGAACTCCGTTAGAACAGCGAGAAGTTGACCGTCACCACGGACTTCTGCGGCCGCCGCTCGCCGGCCGCCGGGGACTGGCTGCTCACCTTGCCCATGCCGAGCGTCCAGTCGGTGGCGGCCTTCATGGTGAAGCCCGCCGCCTGCAGCGCCCGCTGGGCGTCGTCCCGGCCCATCCCGCTGACGTCCGGGACCGGCACCATGCCCTTGCTGACCACCAGCGAGACCGCCGCGTTCTCCTGCAGCATCTGCCCGGCGGCCGGCGAGCTGCTGATCACCGAGCCCTCCGGCACGGTGTCGCTGTAGGTCTGGGTCACCCCGCCCCTGGTCAGCTGGGCGCCGGCCAGCGCGGCGGCCGCGTCGTCCGAGCTCTTGCCGGCGAGGTCCGGCACCGCGATCCGCTTGGGGCCCTTGGAGAGGGTGACCGTCACCGCGTCGCTCTTGCGGGTGCGCGCCCCCACCCCGGGGTCGGTGGAGATCACCTGCCCGGCCGGGACGGACTCGCTGAACACCTCGACGAACCGGCCGTGCATGCCCTCGTGGTCCAGCACCCGCTGCGCCTCGGAACGGTCCTTGCCGAGCACGCCCGGCACCGAGCCGTACAGCCCCTCGGAGATCCCGTACGTGACACCGCCCACCGCCAGCACCAGGGCGGTCAGCGCGGCCGTCCAGATCAGCGGCTTGCGCGGGAGGCGGCGCGGCCGGCCCGGCCGGCGCGTCCGGACCGGGGTCGGCTCGTCGTACGGGCGGGGCTCGACCAGCAGCTGGTCCATCAGCTCCGCCGGGACGTCCAGCACGCTGGTGCGCTCCGGCGCCGGGGCGTCGGTGGGCCGGGGCAGCGGCTGGATCACCGAGGTCGGCTCGCTGGTGGGGTAGCGCGGGCTGGGCCGGGTGGAGGCCGGCGGCTCGGCGTCCAGCTCGGCCGGGGTGAGCGTGCGGCGGACCCGCTGGAGGGCGGCGAGCAGTTCCACCGCGTCGTACGGGCGGGCCTCGGCGGCCCGGGCGCAGGCGCCGGCCACTATGGCGTCCAGCGCCGGGGCGACGGTGGGGGCGGCCAGCGAGGGGGCGGGGACGTCCTCGTGCAGGTGCTTGTACATGACCTGGACGGGGTTGTCGCCGGTGTGCGGGCGGCGGCCGGTGAGCATCTCGTAGAGCAGGATGCCGGCCGCGTAGACGTCGACCCGCTGGTCGGTGGGGGCGTCCGGGAGGATCTGCTCGGGGGCCAGGTAGGAGACCGTGCCCATGACGGTGCCGCCGGTGGCGGTACTGGTCGAGGTGGGCGCGCCGTCGGCGGTGCCGAGCACCCGGACCAGGCCGAAGTCGGCGACCTTGACCAGGCCGCTCTCGGTGATCAGCACGTTCTCCGGCTTGACGTCCCGGTGGACCAGCCCGGCCCGGTGGGCGGCGCCGAGGGCGGCGAGCACCGGCTCCAGCACGTCCAGCGCGGCCCGTACGGACAGCGCGCCGCGGTCGCGCAGCAGGTCGCGCAGGGTGCGGCCGGGCACGTACTCCATGGCGAGGAAAACGTTTCCGCCGTCCGCGCCCTGGTCGAAGACGTTGACCACATTGGGGTGGCTGAGCTTGGCGACCGCCTTGGCCTCGCGGATGAAGCGGGCGGTGAAGCCCTCGTCCCCGGCCAGTTGGGGGTGCATCACCTTGAGGGCGACCACCCGGTCCAGCCGGGTGTCGGTGCCCTTGTAGACGGTGGACATCCCGCCGGTGGCGATGCGCCGCTCGACCCGGTACCGGTTGTCGAGCACGGTACCGATCAGGGGGTCGTGCAATGCCATGTCCACCCGGCGAGTCTAGTGGGGCGGGCGGGCGCCGGTCCCGGCGGACTTCGCTCCGGGACCGGCTTGTGACACGGCCTACACGCCTTGGAACGCCGGCCGTTCCCGGGTGTCCAGGTCGGCGCGGCCGGCCATCGCGGAGGAGGCCTCGGCGTGGAAACGGCGCGGGATGCGGCCGGCCCGGTGGGCGAGCCGGCCCGCCTCGGCGGCGTGCCGCATCGCCTCGGCCATCAGCACCGGGTCCTGAGCCCGGGTCACCGCGGAGGCGAGCATCACCGCCGAGCAGCCCAGCTCCATCGCCAGCGCCACGTCGGAGGCCGTCCCGGCGCCCGCGTCCAGGATCACCGGGACGCCCGCACCCTCCACGATCAGCTGGAAGTTGTGCGGGTTGCGGATGCCCAGGCCGGAGCCGATCGGCGAGCCCAGCGGCATGATCGCCGCGCAGCCGACGTCCTCCAGCTTGCGGGCCAGCACCGGGTCGTCGTTGGTGTACGGGAGCACCGTGAAGCCGTCGTCGACGAGCGTCTCGGCGGCGTCCAGCAGCTCGATCGGGTCCGGCAGCAGGGTGCGCTCGTCGGCGATCACCTCCAGCTTCACCCAGTCGGTGCCGAGTGCCTCGCGGGCCAGCCGGGCGGTCAGCACGGCCTCGCCGGCGGTGAAGCAGCCGGCCGTGTTGGGCAGCACCCGGATGCCGTTGCGGGTCAGCACGTCCAGGACGGAGCCCTGGGTGGTGGCGTCGACCCGGCGCATGGCCACGGTGGTCAGCTCGGTGCCGGAGGCGAGCAGGGCGCGCTCCAGGACCTCCAGGCTCGGCGCGCCGCCGGTGCCCATGATCAGCCGGGAGGAGAAGGTCGCCCCGGCGATGGTCAGAAGGTCGTCGGCCATGGTTCAGCCTCCCTGGACGGCGGTGAGGATCTCGACCCGGTCGCCGCTGTCCAGCGTCGTTCCGGACCACGAACTGCGCGGCACCACGGCCTCGTTGAGGGCGGCGGCGACACCGGTGTTGGCGGCGCTGACGGTGGCCACCAGCTCGGCGAGGGTGGTCGTGGCGGGCACCCGGCGGGGCTCGCCGTTGACGGTCAGGGCGATCTCGGTCATGCGGAGGCCTTCATCGGGGGGACGGCGAGGGAGAACCGGGTGGGCGTGAACGGCCTTGCCAGGTCGGGGACTTCGCCGGTCGCCAGGTAGTCGGCGAGCAGGTCGGCGGTGACCGGGGTGAGCAGTACGCCGTTGCGGTAGTGGCCGGTGGCGGCGACCAGTCCGGGCAGTGACGTGGGGCCCAGCAGCGGAGCGTTGTCCGGCGAGCCGGGGCGCAGCCCGGCGGCCGTCTCGCGCAGCGGGAGTTCGGTGATGCCCGGGACCAACTCATGCGCGTCGCGCAGGAGTTCGTACACCCCGCCGGCGGTGACGGTGGTGTCGTAGCCCTGCTCCTCGGTGGTCGCGCCGATCACCAGCTCGCCGTTCTCGCGCGGCACCAGGTACAGGTGCCGACCGCGCACCACCGCGCGCACGTTGCGGGAGAGGAACGGCCGGTAGGCCTCGGGGATCTGCAGCCGCAGCACCTGTCCCTTCACCGGGCGCACCGCGGGCAGCACCCCCTCGGGCAGGCCGGGCAGCCGGTGGCTGTGCGGGCCGGCGGCGAGCACGACCTGCTCGGCGGTCAGGGTCTCCCCGGTGTCCAGCCGGGCGCCGACCGCGCGGCCGCCCTCGACCAGCAGCTCGACGGCCTCGCCCCGGTGCAGCCGCACGTCGGACCGCTCGCCGGCGGCGACCAGGGCGGTGAGCAGCCGGCGCGGGTCCACCTGGTGGTCGTCCGCGACGTGCAGGGCGCCGCGCACACCGGGGGCGAGCATCGGCTCCAGCCGGCGGGCCTCCCGGCCGGTCAGCCAGTCGGAGTCCAGGCCCAGCCGCCGGTGGAAGTCGTGCAGTTCGCGCAGTTCCTCGCGGTCGTCGGAGTCCAGGGCGACGGCGACGGTGCCGCACCGGCGGTAGCCGGTGTCCAGGCCGCCGCTCGCCTCGGTGAGCTCGGCGGCGAAGCCCTCGTACCGCCGGTTGGAGGCCATCCCGAGGTGCAGCAGCGGCTCCTCGCCGTACTGCAGCTCGTTGACCGGGGCGAGCATCCCGGCGGCGACCCCGGCCGCGCCCCTGCCGTGGTCGGGGTCGACCACGGTCACGTTCCGCAGCCCGCGCTGGGCGGCGCGCCAGGCGACGGCGAGGCCGATGACGCCCCCGCCGATCACCAGCACGTCCGCGCGGCTGCCTGTCGGCAAGCGTGACAAAGCTGCTCTTCTCCCTTCGCCGGTATGACCCGGATCAGGTTCGGACGGTCGCGGGCCGTGCCAGCCCGCCTCTCAGCCCGGTACGCCGGGCTCCCGTGTGGTGCACCCACCTTAACGCCGGGGGTCGGCCCGGCCGAAGGGCCGTACACCGGCTGGACGGGCGGCGGGAGCCCAGGCGGCGCTGAGTACAGTGACGGGCGTGGCAGAGCTGAGCGCAACGGATCGGGTGGTCGTCGTCGGGGCCGGACTGGCCGGGGCGCAGTGCGCCCTGAAGCTGCGGGAGGGCGGCTGGCGCGGGCGGATCGTGCTGGTCGGCGAGGAGGCGCACGCGCCGTACGACCGGCCGCCGCTCTCCAAGGACGTGCTGCTCGGCAAGGCCGACGCCACCACCCTGGACATCGACTACGACGGGCTCGGCATCGAGCTGCTCACCGGCCGCCGCGCCACCGGCCTCACCCCGGGCGTGCTGCACACCGACGGCGGCGACCTCCGGTACGACTCGCTGGTGATCGCCACCGGCGCCACCCCGCGCGCCCTTCCCGGGGCCGAGCGCGCCCACCTGCTGCACACCCTGGACGACGCCCTTGCGCTGCGCGCGCTGCTGCGCCCCGGGCTGCGGCTGGTGCTGGTCGGCGCGGGCTGGATCGGCGCCGAGGTGGCCACCGCGGCGCGGCAGGCCGGCTGCGAGGTCACCGTGGTCGAGGCCGGTCCGGCGCCGGTGCCCGGGGCGCTTCCGACCGAGATCGGCTCGGCGATGGCCGCCTGGTACGCCGAGGCCGGGGTGGAGCTGCGCTGCGGGGTCGGCGTGGCCGCCGTCGAGCCCGGGGCGGTGCTGCTGGCGGACGGCTCCCACCTGCCCGCCGACGAGGTGGTGGTCGGCGTCGGCGCCCGGCCCGCGACGGGCTGGCTGGCCGGCTCGGGCGTCGAGCTGGACGCCTCCGGCGCGGTCGTGGTGGACGGGCGGCTGCGCACCGGCCTGCCCGGGGTGTTCGCGGCCGGGGACTGCGTCAGCTACCCGTCGGCCCGTTCCGGCGCCCGGCTGGCCGTCCAGCACTGGGACCACGCGCTGCAGTCGGGCGGCGCCGCGGCCGCCGCCGTGCTCGGGGCGGACGCGCCGTACGACCCGGTGCCGTATTTCTGGTCCGAGCAGTTCGGGCGGATGGTCCAGTACGCCGGCCGGCACGCCGAGGGCGACGAACCGCTGTGGCGCGGCGGCCCGCAGGACGCCGCCTGGACGGTGCTGTGGCTGCGCGACGGGGTGCCGAGCGCGCTGCTGGCCGTGGACCGGCCGCGCGACCTCACCCAGGGCCGGAAGCTGATCGAACGCGGCGCGGTGCTCGACCGGGCCCTCGCCGCGGACCCCTCGGTGCCGCTCAAGGGGGCCACCGCTTAGCGCCGGACGGCGCGGAGGTGGCAGTCTGGTGGCGTGAGCGAGATCGAAAGCAAGATTGAAGCCCTGGTCCCCGAGTGGATGTACCTCCCCGACATCTCGGAGCAGTGGGGTGTGCTGGTCACCGAGGTCCGCGACATGGTCAGGAAGCGTGAGCTGATCGCGGTCCGCCGCGGCCCCAACAAGTCGCTGCAGGTCCCTGCGGCGTTCATCGACGGCCCGGGGCTGGTCAAGCACCTGTCCGGCACCCTGAACCTGCTGCGCGACTGCGGGTACAACGACGTGGAGATCCTGGAGTGGCTCTTCACCGAGGACCCGTCGCTGCCCGGCAGCCCGATCCAGGCGCTGCGGGAGAACCGCGGCACCGAGGTCAAGCGCCGCGCCCAGGCGATGCTGATCTGATGGCGGCGGACACGCTGCGTGCCCGCCTGGCCGACGCCCGGCTCTACCTGTGCACCGACGCCCGGCGCGAGCAGGGCGACCTGGCCGAGTTCCTGGACGCGGCGCTGGCCGGCGGGGTGGACATCGTCCAGCTCCGCGACAAGGGCCTGGAGGCCAAGCAGGAGCTGGCGGCCCTGGAGGTCTTCGCCGACGCCTGCCGCCGCCACGGCAAGCTGCTGGCGGTCAACGACCGCGCCGACGTCGCCCACGCGGCCCGGCCGGACGTGCTGCACCTCGGCCAGGACGACCTGCCGGTGCCGGCCGCCCGGGCGATCCTCGGCGAGGACGTGCTGATCGGGCGGTCCTGCCACGCCGAGTCCGAGGTGGACGCGGCGGTCGCCGAGCCGGGCGTGGACTACTTCTGCACCGGCCCGGTCTGGCCCACCCCGACCAAGCCGGGCCGCCACGCGCCGGGCCTCGGCCTGGTCTCGTACGCGGCGAAGCAGGCCACCGACCGGCCGTGGTTCGCGATCGGCGGGATCGACCTCGGCAACCTGGACGAGGTGCTGGCCGCCGGCGCCCGCCGGATCGTCGTGGTCCGGGCCGTCACCGCGGCCGAGGACCCGCGGGCGGCCGCCGCCGAGCTCGCCCGCCGGGTGCGCGCGGCGCTCTGACCGCTCCCGAGGCCGTCGCCGTCCCTCAGTACTTGCGGACGGTGGCGGCCTCGGCCAGTGCCAGCAGCACCGTACGGGCCCGCTCGTCGGCCAGCGGCGCCGCCGCCAGCGCGGCCAGCGACTGCCGCATCAGCTCCTCGATCCGGGCTTCCACCAGCTCGGGCGCGCCGCTGCGGGCGACCAGCCCGCTCAGCTCGGCGACCTCGTCGGCGGCCAGGTCCGGCGCGCCGAGCCGGGCGTCCAGGTGCCGGGCGTCGGCCGGCGGCAGGGCGCGCATCGCGTGCGCGACCAGCAGGGTGCGCTTGCCCTCGCGCAGGTCGTCCCCGGCGGGCTTGCCGGTGACGGCCGGGTCCCCGAAGACGCCGAGCAGGTCGTCCCGCAGCTGGAAGGCCTCGCCCAGCGGCAGCCCGAACGCGCCGAGGGCCTCGACCAGCTCCGGCCCGGCCCCGGCGAGCAGCGCGCCGACCTGCAGCGGCCGTTCGATGGTGTACTTCGCCGACTTGTAGTGCAGGACGGTCTGCGCCCGCTCCAGCGCGCCCTCGTCGGCGGAGTCGCCGGCCACCGGCTCCAGCACGTCCAGGTACTGGCCGAGCATGACCTCGGTGCGCATCAGGTCGAACCTCGGCTTGGCGGCCAGCACGGCGGCCGGGTCCAGGCCGGAGCGCAGGAACAGCTCGTCGCACCAGATCAGCAGCAGGTCGCCGAGCAGCACCGCGGCCGAGGCGCCGTACTGCTCGCGGTCGCCGCGCCAGCCGCTGTCCCGGTGCAGCGCCTCGAAGCGGCGGTGCACCGAGGGCAGGCCGCGGCGGGTGTCGCTGCGGTCCATCAGGTCGTCGTGCACCAGGGCGCTGGCCTGCAGCAGCTCCAGCGCGGCCGCCGCGTTGGCGATCCCCTCGCCGGCCGCGGGCCCGCCCGCGGCCCGCCAGCCCCAGTAGCAGAAGGCCGGGCGCAGCCGCTTGCCGCCGTCCAGCAGGAAGTCCCGCAGGGCGTCGGCGGCGGGCACCAGGTGCGGCGAGATCTTGCCGAGCAGCGCGGACTGGCCGTCCATGAACGCGGCGAGGGCCGCGTTGACGCGGGTGCGGACGTCCTCCACGTCCATGGGGTTGGCCGGCCGGTTGCTGGACGAGGTCACGATGAGGCTCCGCTGGTTCGCTGGGGTGCAGCAAGCGTAGCGGGGCGGCGGGGAACGGCCGTGCGAGCGGGTCGACCGGGGCACGCGGGGCGGCGGGAAGGAAGCGGAAGCCCGTCCACTACTTGTCCCGAATCGTGGAACCGAGTTGTCCGGCCCCTTCGGGGGCCGGATAACCTGCGAGCATGGCACTCGGCATCGCTTCCACGAGACCGGACCGTGCGCTCACGGTCCGCGAACTCCTGGCGGCCGGAAAGCGCTCCTTCTCCTTCGAGTTCATGCCGCCGCGCACCGAGGCCGGCGAGCAGAAGCTCTGGGACGCCATCCGGCGGCTCGAACCGCTGGACCCGAACTTCGTCTGCATGACGTACGGCGCCGGCGGCTCCTCGCGCGAGCGCACCGTCAACATCGTCGGCCGGATCGCCACCGAGACCACGCTCACCCCGGTCGCCCACCTGACCGCGGTGGACCACTCGGTCGCCGAACTGCGCAACATCATCGGCCAGTACGCCGACCAGGGCGTGCGCAACGTCCTCGCGGTCCGGGGCGACCCGCCCGGCGACCCGATGGGCGAGTGGGTCCGCCACCCGGACGGCGTCACCTACGCGTACGAGCTGGTGGAGCTGATCAAGGGCATCGGCGACTTCTGCGTCGGCGTCGCGGCCTCGCCGAACCGGCACCCGCGCTCGACCGACTGGGACGAGGACATCCGGCACTTCATCGCCAAGGTCCGCTCCGGCGCCGACTACGCGATCACCCAGATGTTCTTCGAGGTGGACGACTACCTGCGGTTCCGCGACCGGGTCACCGCCGCGGGCTGCGAGACGCCGATCATCCCGGAGATCATGCCGGTCACCAACGCCAAGCAGCTGGAGCGCTTCCCCCAGCTCAGCGGCTCGGCCTTCCCGGTCGACCTGGAGGCCCGGCTGCGCGCCGCCATCGACGACCCGGCGGCGCTGCGCGCGATCGGCATGGAGCACGCCACCGCGATGGCCGAGCGGCTGCTCGCCGAGGGCGCGCCCGGCCTGCACTTCATCACGCTCAACCACTCCACGGCGACGCTGGAGATCTACCAGAACCTGGGTCTGCACCACCGCTGACCACGGCTGTTCACGGGCCCGCCACCGTGCTGCGGTGGCGGGCCCGGTCGTGTGCGGCCGGTGCCGCCGACGGCGGGAACGCGATGCGGTACCCCGGCCGTTGAACCGGTACAGTCGCCGCACACGCGCGGCGCGCGCGGGCACGCGACTGGAGGTAGCGGGCGGATGGGCATCGGATATCTGCTGCTGTACGTCGCGTTGGCGGTGGTGGCGCTCTGGCTGGTCGCCGAGGTGCTGCTGCAGAACCGGGCGCCGGTGCACTGGCGGGTGCTGGCCCTGGCGGGGTTCCTCGGCGTGGCCGTCGGGATGGGCCTCGACTCGGTCGTGGTGATCGGCGTCGGAGCGGGCCTGTTCGCGGTCGGCCAGGCCTTCGTCACCCTCTCGGTCAAGCGCGGCTACCAGAACGGCTGGTCCCTGCGGAAGGCCGACGGCAGCCTGCCCGGCCCGCTCGCCAAGGTGCCGCTGCTCGGCGCCCTGACCGGTGGCGCGGCGGTCACGGCCGCCGCGACGGCGAAGGAGAAGCGGGTCGGCGAGGTCAGCGCGGTCGAGGAGACCCCGGCCCCGGCCGTGGCCCCGATGCCGGAGCCGGCCGCCGAAGAGGCCCCGGAGGTCGAGCAGACCGCCGCCTTCGAGATGCAGGAGCTGGCCCAGGACGGCGTCTACGCCCCCTCCTACTACGAGCAGCCGCAGACCGCGCAGCCGCAGGACCCGTACGCCCCGGCCTACCAGCCCGGCTACGACCAGCAGCAGTGGCAGACCCAGCAGCAGCCCGCCTACGCCTACGACCAGCAGTCCTACGGCGGCTACCCGCAACAGCAGCAGGACCCGTACGGCGGCTACCAGCAGCCCCAGGACCCGTACCAGGGCTACCAGCAGCAGGCCTGGGACCCGAACGCCCAGCAGCACCAGCAGCACGACCAGCACCGGCAGCAGCACGAGCACCAGCAGCACGACCAGCAGCAGCACGACCAGCAGCAGTGGCAGCCCCAGCCGGACCAGCACGGCCAGGGCATTCCCCAGCAGCCGGCGTACGACCAGAACTACGGCTACCAGCAGCAGAACACCTGGCACCAGGGCTGACGGACGCGGCGGCGCGTACGGGCCGACGGACGCCTCAGGCCGGGCCGATGAGGTTGGCCGTGATGCACGCCGACATGCCGACCCGGGCGAGCCCGCCGCCGGGATGGGCGCCGCCGCCGATCAGGTAGTGGCCCGGGTACGCCTCGGTGGCGGCCTGGAGGTAGGCGCCGCGCGCGCCGGGCAGGGCCGGGCGGGGGACGGCGCCGAAGCGGGAGCCGTTCTCGCGCTCGGTGTCGGCGGGGGTGCGGACCACCCGCCACAGCACGCGCTCGCCGAGGCCCAGGCCGGCCGCGTCCGCGTGGGCGAGCATCCGGTCGGCGAAGCGGTCGGCGGCGCCGGGGGCCGTCCAGTCGTGGCCCCTGGTGGAGGGGACGGTCGCGGTCAGCACGGCGGTGTGGTGGCCCGCCGGGTGCAGCGAGGGGTCGTCCGGGCGGAGCACCTGGACGGTCGGGCGCTCGGCGAGCGGGGCGCCCCGGTCGAAGGCCCCGGCCTGCTCGGCGGCCGGGTCCGCCGCGTGGACGACCGTGCGGTGCGCGGTGCCCGCCGGGCGTTCCCCGCGCAGGGCCAGCAGCACCACGACCCGGCCGGGGACGCCGTCGGCGTCCTTCGCCGGGGCCGGCCGGTGGTCCGGGGTCTCGGCCGTGCCCGCCGGCGCGTGGTGCCGCGCGTCGGCGTCCACCGCGGAGACCACGACGTCCGCCTCGACCGGGCCGGCGGTGGTCTCGATCCCGCGGGCGCGGCCGTCCGCGGGGAGCACCCCCTCGCACCGGGTGTCGAAGCGGAACTCGACCTTGCGCTGCTCGCAGCGGCGGTACACCGCGTCCGCCAGCGCGCGCAGGCCGCCCCTGACGTACCAGACGCCGAAGGACTGCTCCATGTACGGCAGCACGGTGGCCGAGGCCGGGGCGCGGCGCGGGTCGAAGCCGAAGCGCAGCGTGTGCTCGTGCAGCAGGGCGGTCAGCCCCGGGTGGCCGCCGAGCTCGCGGGCGGCGACGTCGGCGAGCGTCCACCGGCCGGTGGGCCGCAGTCGGGCGAGGCCGCGCCGGGGCGGTACGGGGTACGGGTCGGCGTGCAGCGGCGTGGGGTCGGCCGGGAGCGGCTCCTCCAGCAGCGGGCGGCGGGTGGCCTCCCAGACCGTCCGGCCGCGGTTGATCATGGCGTTCCAGCGCTCGCCCGAGCCGGCTCCGAAGGCGGCGTCCAGGGCCTGTCCGACGCCGCCGCGGGAGGCGTTGGGCAGGGTGAGGTCGCCGCCGTCCGGGAACAGGTGCCGGCTCTCCGGGTCCACCGGCGCCAGGTCGACCAGCTGCTCCAGCGGCTCCCGGCCGGTCTTCAGCGCGAGGTCGCGGTAGACCGCCGGGAGGGTGAGCAGGCCGGGGCCGGTGTCGAAGGCGAAGCCGTCGCGCTCGTACCGGCCGACCATGCCGCCGTACGTGCCGCTCGCCTCGCAGACCGTCACCCGGTGACCGAGGGTCGCCAGCCGGGAGGCCGCCGCGAGCCCGCTCATTCCTGCGCCGATGATGACGATCCGTGCCATGGGACCCGATCCTAGGCCTGACCTGCGGGCGATCCCGCAGCGGCCGCCCGGACGGCCTTGCGCTCGCGCCGACGGGCCCGGAACGCCCGGATCCTGCTGACCGCCAGCCAGACCAGCAGCAGGCCGGCCAGCAGCAGGACGGCGGCGATCGAGGCGGCCGCCCAGGGGTGGAAGATCGCCAGGGTGACCAGGCCGGCCACCGAGAGGTCCTCCGCCAGGCTGACCACGATGGTGCTGAACGGTTCGGGCGAGGTGTTGACGGCCATCCGCAGCGAGGCCTTCACCAGATGGGTGACCAGCGCCGTGGTGCCGCCCATCGCCCCGGCCGCGACCTCGCTCAGCGAGCCCGGGTCGTTGCTCGCGATCAGCACGCCGACGACGGCGCCGGCGATCGGCCGGATCACGGTGTGCACGGCGTCCCAGACGGTGTCCACGTACGGGATCTTGTCGGCCACCGCCTCCAGCAGGAACAGCACGGCCGCCGCGATCAGCACATCGGTGCGCTCCAGCGCGTGCGGCACCGACTCCGCCCCGGCGAACCGGCCCAGCAGACCGAGCAGCAGCACCACCGCGTACGCGTTGATGCCGCTGGCCAGACCGCTGGTGAAGATCAGCGGCAGGACCGTCATCGCGTCCCCCTCCTCGCTATCCCGGGTCTCCCGACCCCGGTCGGGACCGCCCCGGCCCCGCCGTACCGTACCCGGACCCGGGACGTCACCGGTCACCGCCGCGGTTCCCGGTCCGCCCGGACCGGGCCGGCTGAGTACGGGTACTCAGATCCCCGGTTGAGTACGTCAGCGGATGGCCTCCGACCTGCCGGGACGGGAGAGTGGTGGCACCCGGGAGGACGGCGCGTCGGGCGCCGGCCGCCCGGGTGGCGGATCCCGTCCGCTCCCCGGCCTGGAGGCTCGGGGGGCGGTGGTTCGGGATCCGCGTCGGGCGCCGGTCACGGGCCCCGCACCGCCGACACGGGGCGGCGGAGCGGGCCGGGGGGAGACCGGTCTCCGAACGGGGGAAACGGGGGAAGTTCGCACCGCCGCCCGGTGGGGGGTGGGCGGAGCGACGGCAGACGGCGGCGGCGCGGACCGGGGGGACCGCGTCCGCCGCCGGTACGCCCGTTCCCGGGGCCGGATTGTCAGTGGCGCCGTTCACGATGGAGGAGCACGGACCACCCGGTCCGCGCGCTGCCTCGGACCGGGGGAGACCATGACCATCAGCCACCCTGAGCCCGTCACCGCCCGCCTCCACTCCGCCGCCCTGCCGCACACCCCCGCCCCGGCCGGGCGGGACGTCCACCCCGTGCCGCGCCGGACGGCGGCGCCGCCCGCCGCCCTCGACCTGCTCGCGGACGCCCACCGCACGCTGGCCCGCGCCCGCGCGCTGGAGGACCCGCTGGAGCGCTACGCCACCGCGCACCTGGCCGCGCTGCGCACGGTGGCGGCCGTACTGGCCGTCCGCGGCCGGCCGGAGAAGAACCCGCGACGGCGCAAGGCCATCCGCAGCGCCTGGGAGGTGCTCCCCGAGGTGGCGCCCGAACTGGCCGAATGGGCGCTCTACTACGGGGCCGGCGCCCGCCGCCGGGCCGCCGCCGAGGCCGGGATCCGGGGCGCCGCCTCGGCCCGTGACGCCGACGACCTGATCCGCAACTCCGCCCTGTTCCTGCGCCTGGTCGAGCGCCTGCTCGGCCTGCGCCCGGCCCCGCCCGCCCCCCGGCTGCCGCTCGACGCCGACGAGCCCCCGGCATGAACCGCACCGCGATCCGCCCGGTGCAGGGCCCGTCTCATGGGCCCCTGCCGGGTCCGCGGCCTCGGGGCACGCACCTCGCCGCGTTGTCGTCGGTTGCCAAGGCGCCGCATCGTCGCCCTTCTCCGCCGCGCGATGCACGCACCCCAACGCCGCGGGCTGTCCGACCGGACCCAGGAGACAGGCCCTAAGGTGGAGGCAACCTGATCGATCTGCACGTGCCGAGGAGCCCCACCTTGTACCCGACGCGTCCCCGCAGTGCCCTGCGTACCGCCGTGGTCTGGGAGGTGGTGCGGGCAGCCCTGGAGAAGCGGGCGGCCGAGCTGGACCAGCCGGTGCTCGACGTGGTCGACACCGGCGGTGGCACCGGCAACTTCGCCGTGCCGGTGGCCAAGCTCGGCCACCGGGTCACCGTGGTCGACCCGAGCCCCGACGCGCTGTTCGCGCTGGAGCGCCGGGCCGCCGAGGCCGGGGTGACGGACCTGGTCCGGGCCGTCCAGGGGGACACCCAGACACTGCCCGAGCTGGTCGCCCCCGGCACCGTCGACGCGGTGCTCTGCCACGGCGTGCTGGAGGTCGTGGACGACCCGGCCGAGTCGCTCGGCAGCCTGGCCGCCACCCTGCGCAAGGGCGGCCTGGTCAGCCTGCTGGCCGCCAACCGCAACGGCGCCGTGCTGGCCCGCGCGCTGGCCGGCCACTTCACCGAGGCCCGTACGGCGCTCTCCGCCGAGGACGGCCGCTGGGGCGAGCAGGACCCGATGCCGCGCCGCTTCACCGGCGAGGAGCTGGGCCGACTGGCCGAGGGCGCGGGGCTGCGGGTGGAGTCGGTGCACGGCGTCCGGGTCTTCGCCGACCTGGTGCCCGGCGTGCTGGTGGACGCCGAGCCGGGCGCGACGGAGGCGCTGCTGAAGCTGGAGCAGGCCGCCGCCGAGCAGCCCGCCTTCCATGCCGTGGCCACCCAGCTGCACCTGCTGGCCACCCTCGTCTGACCTCCCTCGGGACCCCCTCGGGGCCCCCTCCGGACCGCCCGTCGGCCGCCGGACGCCGACCCCTCACCGGGGTGGGACCGGGAAGCTCCCCAGGTCCGGACCGATTCCACCGGGTCGGGCACTTGTCCGATCCGTCCGGCGTTGAGCCGGGTGCGGCCCCGCCCCGTCCAAGTGGCCCGTCCCACGCGGCGCAGACCACTCCGTAACGGGCCCACGGACCGTATGATCTGGGTAAAGCCGGAAAGCATGACAGCTGGATGCGTGGGGCATATGGACGACACGGGCCGGGTCCCCCACACGGGCGTCCGACCGTGTGCCCAAGGCTGATTGGACTGGCCTCCCCGACCGGGGTGGCGGACCGGTCGCACCCGCGACCGACGAGTAGGAGGACTCCGTGCCGCTCTCGGAGCACGAGCAGCGACTGCTCGACCAGATGGAGCGAGCGCTGTATGCCGAAGATCCCAAATTCGCGTCAGCGCTTGAGGGAACCGGGCTGCGCACCTACACCCGCCGGCGGGTCTACCTGGCCGTCGCCGGCTTCGTGGTGGGGATCGGTCTGCTGATGGGCGGCATGGTCGTTCCGGACCAGATCTGGGTCAGCGTCGTCGGTTTCCTGGTGATGCTCGGGTGTGCGGTGTTCGCGGTGACCGGCTGGCGCCGCGGGCCCGCGAGCCAGGGCTCCGGCCCCCGCCAGGCCGCCGCCCCGCGTCGCAAGGCCGGAATGATGGACCGGGTGGAGCAGCGTTGGCAGCGCCGCCGGGACGAGCAGGCCGGCGGCTTCTGAGCCGTAGCGGCGCAGCGCCGCATCGAGGGACGAGAGAACGAGAGCCGGGGCGGGCAGTCGATCGACTGCCCGCCCCGGCTCTCGTGTGGGTCAGGACTCCGGGGTGGACCGCTTGCGGCGGATGACCACCCGGCGCACCGGGCCGGAGACGGCCTCGGCGGCCCGGCCGGTCCGGGCGGCGGCGCCTGCCCGGACCGCCCGCACCGTGTCGGAGATCCGCCACCACAGCTGCGCCGAGGACGGCGGAAGCAGCAGTGCCCGGACCCGGCCGGCCCGGCGGGTGCGGGCCCACAGGGCACGCCGGGCGGCGCGGACGTCGGCGGCCAGCGAGGCCGTGGTGACCTGCCCGGGACGGGCGTAGAGCACCCGCTCGGTGGCCAGGGCCAGCCGCCCGGCGGCGGCTGCCGCGTCCGCGTCCAGGTCCGCCGTCTCGGTGATCCGACGGGCGGCCGAGCGCGGCGTGCGTGACTCGTCCGGGGGAATTCCGAGGTCCCAGGCGGAGTCGACCAGCTCGTCCCAGGCGGCCAGCACCTGGGCGTCGGTGAGCTCGACCGGACCGTCCCCGCCCGGCCGGCGGCGCCCGCCGCCGCCGAGCCGTCGACGGCGCACGGCCGTCCGCCAGAACATCGGTACGAGCAGCAGGGCGATCAGCGCGACCACCACGGCCAGGGTGCCGAGCACCTGCCCGGACAGCAGCCAGGACTCCTCGGCGGCCGTGCTCACGGTCTTGCTCTTGGGACCGCAGTCGCCCAGCTGGTGCTGCTTGGCGGTGCAGTCGGAGCTGCTGCTCGGCGCCGGGACGGCCGCCGTGCTGGTCGCCGCGGCGGTCGGCTGCTGGGTGGGAGCGGTGGTCGGGGTGCTGGACGCCTCGCTGTAGTTGGTCGGGATGCCCCGGCTCGGGGTCGGCTCGAAGCGCAGCCAGCCGTAGCCGGAGAAGTACAGCTCCGGCCAGGCGTGGTACATCTTGCCGGTCACCGAGTAGGTGCCACCGCCCTTGCTGTCGCCGGGGGTGAAGCCGACCGCGACCCGGGCCGGGATCTTCAGCACCCGGGCCATCGCGGCCATGGTGGAGGCGAAGTGCACGCAGAAGCCCTTGCGGTCGCGTAGGAAGACCGCGATGGCGTCGCTGCCGGTGCCGCCCTCGACTGCGGTGTCGTACGTGAACTGAGGGCCGGTGAACCACTTCACCAGGGCCGTCGCCCGGTCGTAGTCGTTGCGCGCGCCGGCGGTGACCGCCTTGGCCTGCTCGGCCACCACGGACGGCAGGTCGGAGGGGAGGGCGGTGTAGTGGTCCCGGACGTCCTGCGGGGCGAGCGGCGCGGTGCGCAGTTCGTTGGCGCTGGGCCGCAGGTCCAGCGCGCTGACGGTGTAGTGCAGGCCGCGCATCGCCTTGTCGTTGGCCGGCAGGACGGTGCGGGTCATCGGGTCGAACCCCCAGTCACCGCGGTTGGGGACCTGGACGGAGGCGGCCGGGTAGGGCATCGGCAGCCAGCTCTTGTCCAGCTTCTCGCTGACCTGGAAGTCGCCCTTGAAGCGGGCGACGTCGGTGTCCCGCAGACCCTCGGGGGCGGGCATGGTGACCGGCAGGCTCATGACCGCCGTGCTGCTGAGCTTCCAGGAGGTGCCGTCGAACTGGTCCAGCGAGCCGGTGCGCAGGTAGGTCTGGTCGGCGAGGTCGCTGTCCAGGCTGTAGGAGAGCAGCTCGGTGTCGGACGGCTTGGTGATCGAGGCCTCCAGGCTGACCAACGGGTCGAGGCTCGTCAGGCTCCCGGCGGTGCCCTTGCCGGACGACCCGCCGGAGCCGGAGTCGAACAGCCCGAGGTCCCAGCGCGGCAGGAAGACCGGCAGCAGCAGCGCCAGGGCCAGCGCCAGGACGCCGACCTGCTGGCCGCCCAGGCCGACCTGGGTGGAGGTCACCGTGCCGCGCGGGCCGCCGCGGAAGACCCGGCCCCAACGGGAGACCCGGTCCTGGCCCTCGGCGAACAGCAGCACCAGGTAGCCGACCGCGGCGCAGCCGAACCAGACCCAGCTGCTGTGCTCCCCGGCCAGGCCGTTGCCGATCGAGTAGAGCGCCAGCAGCGGCAGCCCGGCCAGCGCCGAACGCCGGTACGTCACCGCGATGGCGTCCACCAGCACGGCGATCAGGCCGACCGCGGAGACCAGGATCAGCCGCAGGCCGGCGGTCGGCGGCGCCGGGATGGCGTACTGGGTGATGTCGTCGACGCCGGCCGAGAAGACCTGGCTGAGCACCCGCATCGCGGACGGCCCGGGCAGCACGCCGGCGGTCATCCCGGAGCCGGCGAAGCCGATCAGCATCAGCAGGAGCAGCACCAGCACCTGGGCCACCGGCACCGACCAGCGGTAGAGCGGCGAACGGCGCAGGCCCGCGCCGACCCCCGCGACCACGGCGATCACCAGGAACGCGTGGGTGAGCCAGCTGCGGGTGGTCAGCAGCGGCAGCATGCACAGAGAGGCGAGGGCGGTGGCCAGCGCCGAGTAGACGGTCAGTTTGGCCCGGGGGGTCACGCGCCGGCCTCTTCTCGGTAGGGGGCGGTGGTCTTGGCGCCGTCGGCGGCCCGCCACAGGTCCGGCACGGAGTCGCCGGCCCGGGCCGGCAGGACCGTCCAGCCGGCCTGGCGCAGCTCCCGGACCCGCTCGCGGAACGCGTCCCCGCCGGTGCCGGGGGCGAGCATCCGCAGACCGGCCCAGGTGCCGGTGTCGAGCAGGAAGACGACGGCCCCGCCGGTACGGCCGCGCAGCCGGGCCAGCCGGGCGGTCTGCGCCTGGTCCAGGTCGCCGAGGACGGCGACCAGCAGGCCCTCACCGCCGGACCGCAGCGGCTCCTCGGCGCGGGAGAGCCCGGCGCCGTCGGACAGGTCGGCGACCGCGAGGGCGTCCAGGATCAGCCCGGAGGTGTCGGCGGCGACGTTGTGGCCGCCGCTGCCGGGCCCGGGCACCCACTGGCCGGTGTCGGTGAGCAGCCGGGTCTGGTAGCCGCGCTCCAGCAGGTGCACGGCGACGGAGGCGGCGCAGCTGACCGCCCACTCGAAGGAGGACGCGGGGCCCATGCCCCGGTGGCCCACCTCGCGGGTGTCCAGCAGGACGGTGGCGCGGGCCTTCTGCGGCTGTTCCTCGCGGCGCACCATCAGCTCGCCGTACCGGGCGGTGGAACGCCAGTGCACCCGGCGGAGGTCGTCGCCGGGCCGGTACTCGCGCAGGATCACGTCGTCGTCGCCGGCCAGCGCCAGCGTGCGGGTGTGGCTCTCGCCCTGGCCGATCCACTCGCCGGTGAGCCGCACCTGCGGCAGCGCCTGCACCTGGGGGACGACGGTGAGCACGTCGGCGGCGGCGAAGGCGCGGTTGACCTCGCACATCCCGAACGGGTCGGACAGCCGCAGCTGCAGCGGCCCGAGCGGGTAGCGGCCGCGCAGGTCGGAGCGGACCCGGTAGGAGACCTCGCGGAAGCCGCGCGGCTCGACCTTGTCCAGCACGAAGCGCGGGCGCGGCCCGAGCACGTACGGGACCTTGTCCTCCAGCAGCAGCAGCCCGGTGGGCACCCGGGAGACGTTGTCCACCCGCAGGTGGACCCGGGCCTCCTGGCCGGCGATCGCCCGGTGCGGGCTGAGCCGGCGTCCGCTGGCCACCCGGTAGCGGGTGTTGGCGACCACCACGGCGGCGGCCAGCGGCAGCGCGGCGAGCAGCACGCCGACCCGCAGCAGCGCGTCCTGGTCGAGCAGGTAGGAGCAGACCACCGCGGTCAGACCGGCGGCGAGGAAGGAGCGGCCCCGGGTGGTGAGGCCGCGCAGTCCGGCCCGCAGTCCGCCCGTCGGGTCGGATGAGGCCACCTCAGCCCCTCCGGACGGCCGGGCCGCCCTGCGGACGCGGCAGCGGCAGCCGGGCGACCAGGTCGGTCACGATCTGCTCGGAGGTGCGCCGGCCGAGCTGGGTCTCGGCGGTCGGCATCAGGCGGTGCGCGAGGACCGGGACGGCCAGGCGCTGGATGTCGTCCGGGGTGACGTAGTCGCGCCCGTCCAGCGCGGCGGCGGCGCGGGCGGCCCGGACCAGGTGCAGGGTGGCGCGCGGCGAGGCGCCCAGCCGCAGCTCGGGGCTGGTACGGGTGGCGGCGACCAGGTCGACGGCGTAGCGGCGGACCGGGTCGGCGATGTGCACGGTGCGGACCAGCTCGACCAGCTTGAGGATGTCGGCGGCGTGCGCGACCGGCTGGAGGTCGTCCAGCGGGTTGGCGCCGGCGTGCACGTCGAGCATCGCGAACTCGGCCTCGGGGCTCGGGTAGCCGATCGAGATCCGGGCCATGAAGCGGTCCCGCTGGGCCTCCGGGAGGGGGTAGGTGCCCTCCATCTCGACCGGGTTCTGGGTGGCCACGACCATGAACGGCGAGGGCAGCTCGTAGCTGGTGCCGTCGATGGTGACCTGGCGCTCCTCCATGGACTCCAGCAGCGCGGACTGGGTCTTGGGCGAGGCGCGGTTGATCTCGTCGCCGACCACGATCTGCGCGAAGATCGCGCCCGGGCGGAACTCGAAGTCGTGCCGCTGCTGGTCGTAGATGTTGGTGCCGGTGACGTCCGAGGGCAGCAGGTCGGGGGTGAACTGGATGCGGCGCACGGTGCAGTCGACGGACTTGGCGAGCGCCTTGGCCAGCATGGTCTTGCCGACGCCGGGCACGTCCTCCAGCAGCAGGTGGCCCTCGGCGAGCAGGACGGTCAGGGCGATCCGGATGGCCTCCGGCTTGCCCTCGATCACGCTCTCGATGTTGGTCCGGACCCGGTCCACCACTGCGGCCAGCTCCGAGAGCCCGACCGGACGGTACCCGTTCGCCCTCTGCTCGCCCCCCGCAGGACTGCCGAGACCGGCCTGATCGTTGTAGCTCGTCACCCGTTTACGCTCCCTGGCACGCTGCGCCCGCCCCACCTGAGGCCGGACCCCACCCATGCTTGACGCGGCCGTCCCGGGGGCGGTTCCGAAGGAGGATCCGGCGCCGGTGGGCGGCCTGCGGCCCGGCCGACCCAGGTGGTTCGGGGTCCGACCGGCAGGCGCATTCTCCCCCGTTCGGCGGCCAGAAGTCACCATTCGGCGGTCTCCGAATGCCCGGAGGGGGAGGTGGTGGGGGTCCCGCCCCGGGTCGAAGGGCGGGCGAGCGGGCGGCGCTACCGGATCTCGCGCAGCAGCCCGGTGTGGACGTCGAACACGAAGCCGCGGACGTCGTCGGTGTGCAGCAGGAACGGGGAGGTGCGCACCCGCTGCATGGACTGGCGGACGTCGCTGTCCAGGTCGACGAAGGCCTCCACCGCCCACTGCGGGCGCTGGCCGACCTCCAGCTCCAGCTCGCGGCGGAAGTCCTCGGTGAGGCCGAGCAGGCCGCAGCCGGTGTGGTGGATCAGGGCGATCGAGCGGGTGCCCAGGGCGCGCTGGCTGATCGTCAGGGACCGGATGGTGTCGTCGGTGACGACGCCGCCGGCGTTGCGGATGACGTGGGCGTCGCCCAGTTCGAGGCCGAGCGCCGCGAACAGGTCGAGACGGGCGTCCATGCAGGCCACCACGGCGATCTTCTGGACGGGGCGGGCGTCCATGCCGCCGTCCCGGAAGGTCACCGCGTACTCGCGGTTGGAGGTGACGAAGCGGTCGATGATGGTGGGTCCGGTGGAGTCGGCAGCGGCGTTCGGCGTGGGCCGGTCGGGGGTCACTGTCATGGGGGCGACGTTAGTGCGATCCGGGGCCCCGCGGTGGGGCGGAGAGCTACAGAACGCACCGCTGTGATCGAGCGCATAGCGACAACGGGCGGGTTTGTCCGGACTGGTGCCGGAGTCGTCCCGGAGCGGTCCTGTGGCCGGTGCCGGGGCCGGTCCCGCGGTGGGTTCGTACCCGGTCGCTCGACGGGGGCGCGTGGCGCTCGCCGAAGGCCCCCGGCCGGTGCCCTCGCCGGACCGCCCGGACGGCCACGACCTGCGGTGATCCGTACCGCCGCCCGGGTGGTGCGCCGGAGCGGACCATTGACTGGAAGGGTCCGCGCGATAGAGTTGCGCCGCGTTGAAGCACACCCGCCGCAGCCCGTCAACCGGGCCGTTCCGGCCGGTGCGCGGCCCGGCCGATGCGGCTCGTGGCCTCCACCCGCTCCGTGTTCACCTGGCGCACCTTCCCCGGCGCCGGGCGTCCACGACCTTCCCCCAGAGCGGGCGGGGACCACGGGCCGCGTCGTCGCGCCGACGGGCGGTGGGCGAGAATGGTCGGAGCTCCCGGTCGTCGGGCTGCTCCGCACCGAGGAAGGGCGCCACCGCGCATGACCACCAACGAACCGGGTCCCAAGCACGTTCCGGTGATGCTGCAGCGGTGCATGGACGCGCTGGCCCCGGCGATCTCGCGCCCCGGTGCCGTGGTGGTGGACGCCACCCTCGGCCTCGGCGGGCACAGCGAGGCGCTGCTGACCCAGTTCCCGGAGGTGCGGCTGATCGCGGTGGACCGCGACCCGCAGGCGCTGAAGCTTTCCGGCGAGCGGCTGGCCCCTTTCGGCGACCGGGCCACCCTGGTGCACGCGGTGTACGACGAGATCCCCGAGGTGCTGGAGCGCCTGGGCATCGACGAGGTGGACGGCGTCCTGTTCGACCTCGGCGTCTCCTCGATGCAGCTGGACGAGGCCGACCGCGGCTTCGCCTACGCCCAGGACGCGCCGCTGGACATGCGGATGGACCAGACCCGGGGGATCAGCGCGGCGGAGGTGCTGAACACCTACAGCCACGGCGACCTGGCCCGGATCCTCAAGGTGTACGGCGAGGAGCGGTTCGCCGGGAAGATCGCCTCGGTCATCCTGCGGGAGCGGGAGAAGGAACCGTTCACCAACAGCGCGCGTCTGGTCGAGTTGGTGCGCAACGCCATCCCGGCGGCGACCCGCCGGACCGGGGGCAACCCCGCCAAGCGGACGTTCCAGGCGCTGCGGATCGAGGTCAACGGTGAGCTGGAGGTCCTGGACCGGGCGATCCCGGGGGCGCTGGACGTCCTCGCGATCGGTGGCCGGATGGTGGTGATGTCGTACCAGTCGCTGGAGGACCGGCTGGTGAAGCAGTACTTCGCCGCCGGCTCGACCAACACGGCCCCGCCGGGGCTCCCGTTCATCCCGGAGGAGCACCAGCCCTGGCTCAAACTGATCACCCGCGGTGCCGAGCAGGCCACCGAGGAGGAGATCGAGGAGAACCGGCGCGCCGCGCCCGTACGGCTGCGGGTGGCGGAGAGGATCAGGGACCGAAGCAAGCGGGGCTGAGGAACGGTCCGGCGGGGTCCGAAGGGTGGAGGAGAGCAGTGGGGCCGGTGGCCGGTGAGGTCCGGGCGGGGCGGGGAGGACTGCCCGGACAGGGCAGGGCGCGGATCACGGTCCGGCCGGGGCGGCGCCCCGTGCGGGGGCGCACACCGTTCGCGGTGCTCGTCGTGGTGCTGCTGGCGGCGGGGCTGCTCGGGCTGCTGGCGCTGAACACGGCGCTCAACGAGGGCTCCTTCGAGCTGTCCCGGCTGCAGAAGCAGACCACCAAGGCGACCGACGAACAGCAGAGCCTCCAGCACGAGATCGACCAGAGCTCGGCCCCGGATGCGCTGGCCAAGCGGGCCGCCGAGCTGGGCATGGTCCCGGCCGGCGGGATGGCCTTCCTTGACGTGCCGAACGGCGGCAAGGTGATCGGCACGCCCGGCCCGGCACAGGACAGCCCGCCGGTGAAGAAGTCGACGGTCGAGCCGTGGCCGATGAAGGCCTCGCCCGGCGCGCAGGCCCCGGCCCAGCAGAGCGCCGCGCCGAGCGCCTCGCCCACTGCCCAGCCTCCGGCGCAGCCGAACACCCAGGCGCCGCCGCCGACCCCGGCGGCCTCGGCCGGTGACTCGGTGATCCAGCTCAACCCGGTGACATCCGCACCGGCCCAGCACGGGGGTGGTACCCGATGACGACACCTCGTCAGCCGTCAGGCTCCGGTTCGGGTGCCGGCCGCCGGCAGCCGCCGCGCCCGGGGACGGCCCGGCCCGCCGCCGGGCGCGGCCAGCCCGCGAAGGGGCAGCCGGCCAAGGGTCAGAGCGCCAAGCCCCAGCCGCCGAAGGCGCAGCCGGCGAAGGGCTCGACCGCGCGCGGCCAGTCCGCCAAGGCGCAGCCCGCCAAGGGCGCCGCCGCCCGGACCCCGCGGGCGCCGCAGCAGCGCCGCCCCGAGGGCCGCCCGCCGGCCCGCAGCCAGGCGGCGGTGCGGCCGCGCCCGAAGCCCCGCCTGCCGCTGCGCCCCAAGGCGCTGCGGCTGGCCGAGCCGAAGCGCCGGCTGCGGGTGATCGGCGTGGTGCTGTCGCTGGTGTTCTCGGTCTTCGCCGGGCGCCTGGTCCAGCTCCAGCTGGTGGACGCCGACGCGCTGGCCGCCGACGCCAACACCAACCGCTACCTGAACATCCCGATCACCGCCGAGCGCGGCTCGATAACGTCCTCCGACGGCGTCGCGCTGGCCGCCACGGTGGACGCGTACGACATCACCGCCGACCCGGCGATGTTCACCCCCGAGGCCACCGGCATCCCGGACGCGCCGGAGCAGGCGGCCGCCCTGCTGTCGCCGATCGTCGGCGTCGCCAAGGAGAAGATCGCCGCCGACCTGCACACCCCCAAGACCCGCTACAAGCGGCTCGCCGCGCAGCAGACCCCGGCCGCCAAGAACCAGATCAGCGACCTCAAGGCGGGTCTGGAGAAGAAGGCCGGCTCGCGTACCTGCCAGGCCCAGAAGAAGCTGCTCGGCAAGCCCGCCGACCAGGGCGGGCGCACCCGGGTGGACAACGAGTGCGCCAATCCGCTGGCCGGGGTGTTCAACCGGGAGACCCAGAAGCGGATCTACCCGGCCGAGGGCCTGGCCGCCAACCTGGTCGGCTTCGTCAACGGCGAGGGCGAGGGCGCCGGCGGACTGGAGCTGCAGTACCAGAAGCAGCTGGCCGGCAAGGACGGCCACAGCAGCTACGCCCAGGCGGGCGGGCGGCTGGTCCCCACCGCCGGGGGCTCGATGGACCCGGCCGTGCCCGGCAGCGACATCAAGCTGACCATCAACCGGGACGTCCAGTGGGCCGCCCAGCGGGCGATCACCGACCAGGTGGCCAACTCCGGCGCGGAGAAGGGCTATGTGGTGGTCCAGGACGTGAAGACCGGCCAGGTCATCGCGATGGCCTCCGCGCCCGGCTTCAACCCGAACGACCTGAGCCTCGCCAAGCAGTCCCAGATGGGCAACCCGGCCCTGGTCGACGCCTACGAGCCGGGCTCCACCGCCAAGCTGATGAGCCTGGCCGCCGTCCTCGACTCCGGCAAGGCCAACTGGGACACCAAGGTGACCGTCCCGTACCCGTTGGTCCGGGCCGGGCAGCAGTTCAAGGACGACGTCGAGCACGGCACCTGGTACCTGACCCTGGCCGGGGTGCTCGCCAAGTCCTCCAACATCGGCACCATCGAGGCGATCGAGACCCTCGGCGACGGCGACCAGCTGAAGGCCAACCAGGTACTCGACAGCTACATGCGCAAGTTCGGCGTGGCCCAGCCGACCGGCCTGAACTTCCCCGGGGAGACAGCCGGGATGCTCAAGAAGCCGGAGGACCTGGTCGCCTCGGAGAAGTACAACATCTCCTTCGGCCAGGGCCCGATGCAGATGAACGCGCTGCAGGCCACCTCGGTGTACTCGACCATCGCCAACGGCGGGGTGCGGGTCGCGCCGAGCATCGTCCAGGGCGTCACCGGGGCGGACGGCAAGTACACCCCGACCCCGCCGGGCGAGCAGAGCCGGGTGGTCAGCGAGCAGACCGCCAAGACCCTCACCTCGATGCTGGAGTCGGTCGTCGACGACGAGCAGGGCACCGGCGGCAAGGCCGCCATCCCCGGCTACCGGGTCGCCGGCAAGACCGGTACCGCCAACCGGGGGGCCGCCGACGGCAAGGGCTACGACGGCTACACCGCCTCCTTCATCGGCTTCGCCCCCGCCGACGCCCCCCGCTACACCGTCTCCTGCACCCTCCAGGGCCCGGTCAACGGGCACTTCGGCGGCCAGCTGTGCGGCCCGGTGTTCAAGCAGGTGATGGAGTTCACCCTGAAGACCATGCAGGTCCCGCCGAGCGGAAGCCAGGCGCCGAACCTGCCCGTCGAGTGGAAGCCGTGAACGAGGATGAGCAACCAGCGGGCCGGTGCGGACGGCGGCGCGGCGAAGGCCCGGTTTGGCCCTGGGCACCCTTCGGCGGATAGCCTTCGCGCCGTGCCGAAACCCGATCAAACCACCGTGAGTCCGCCCCGCCCGACCGGGGCCGCCGCCCTGCCGCTCGCCGAGCTGGCCGCCCGGCTGGGCCTGCCGCCCGTCGAGGGCGGCAGCGTCACCGGCGTCACCCACGACTCCCGCGCGGTGCGCCCGGGCGACGTGTACGTGGCCTTCCCGGGCGCCAACCACCACGGCGCGGCCTTCGCCGCCAAGGCCGCGGACGCCGGCGCGGTGGCCGTGCTGACCGACCCGGCGGGCGCCGAGCTGGCCGCCCCCACCGGCCTGCCGCTGCTGGTCGTGGACCGGCCGCGGGCCCGGATGGGCGAGCTGGCCGCCATCGTCTACGGCCACCCGTCCGAGCGGCTGCTGATGCTCGGGCTGACCGGCACCAACGGCAAGACCACCACCTCGTACCTGGTCGAGGGCGGTCTGCGCGGCGCCGGGCGCAGCCCCGGGGTGATCGGCACCGTCGAGATGCGGGTCGGCGAGGAGCGGATCAAGAGCGAGCGCACCACCCCCGAGGCCACCGACCTGCACGCGATCCTCGGTGTGATGGCCGAGCGCGGCGCGGACGCGGTGACCATGGAGGTCTCCAGCCACGCCCTGGTCTTCGGCCGCACCGACGGGGTGGCGTACGACGTCGCGCTGTTCAACAACCTCACCCCCGAGCACCTCGACTTCCACCCGGACATGGAGGACTACTTCCAGGCGAAGGCCCGGCTGTTCCAGCCCGGCAAGTCCCGCCACGGGGTGGTCAACCTGGACGACGAGTACGGCCGCCGGCTCGCCGCCGAGGCCGAGATCCCGGTGACCTCCTTCTCCGCGACCGGTGACGCCCGCGCGGACTGGCGGGCCGTGGACGTCCAGCTCGGACCGGCCGGCTCCACCTTCCGGGTCGTCGGCCCGGACGGCGCCGAGGCCGACGCCTCCGTCCCGCTGCCCGGCCCGTTCAACGTGGCCAACGCGCTGGCCGCGATCACCGTGCTGGTCGCCGCCGGACTGCCGCTGGATCGGGCGGTGGCCGGAGTGGCCGCCGTCCCCGGCGTGCCGGGCCGGCTGGAGCGGGTGGACGGCGGACAGCCGTTCGTCGCCGTGGTCGACTACGCCCACAAGCCGGACGCCCTGCAGGCCGTCCTCGCCTCGCTGCGCGAGGTCACCAAGGGCCGGCTGCACGTCGTCATCGGCTGTGGCGGCGACCGTGACCCGCACAAGCGCGGCCCGATGGGCGCCATCGCCGCCCGGCTCGCCGACACCGCCCTGCTGACCAGTGACAACCCGCGCAGCGAGGACCCGCTGGCGATCCTCGCCAGCATGCTGACCGGCGCCGCCGCGGTGCCCGAGGCCGAGCGCGGTGCCGTCCTGGTCGTCCCCGACCGGGCGGAGGCGATCCGGCTCGCGGTCGCCCGCGCCCTGGCGGGGGACACCGTGCTGGTGGCCGGCAAGGGCCACGAGCTCGGCCAGTACGTACGAGACGAGATCCGCCCCTTCGACGACCGGGAGGTACTGCGCGAAGCTATCGCGCGGGCCACGGCCGACCGGGGCGACCGAGGAGTAGAGCAGCAGTGATCGCACTGACCCTCGCCGAGGTGGCCGCCGCCGTCGGAGGCACGCTGGACGGCGCCGACCCGGACACCCTGGTCACCGGCCCGGTCGAGGTCGACTCGCGGAAGGTGAGCCCCGGCTGCCTGTTCGCGGCCTTCGTCGGCGAGCGCGTGGACGGCCACGACTACGCGGCCACGGCGGTCGACGCCGGCGCCGTCGCGGTGCTGGCCTCCCGCCCGGTCGGCGTGCCCGCCGTCCTGGTCGACAGCGTGGTGGAGGCGCTCGGCCGGCTGGCCCGGACCGTGGTCGCCCGCGCCGAGGGCACCACGGTGGTCGCGCTGACCGGCTCGGCCGGCAAGACCAGCACCAAGGACCTGATCGCTCAGCTGCTCCAGCGCCACGGCGAGACCGTCTTCCCGCCCGGCTCGCTCAACAACGAGATCGGCCACCCGATGACCGCGCTGCGGGTCGAGGACGGCACCCGGCACCTGGTGATGGAGATGGGTGCCCGGCACAAGGGCGACATCGAGTACCTCACCTCGATCACCCCGCCGCGGATCGGCCTGGTCCTCAACGTCGGCACCGCCCACGTCGGCGAGTTCGGCTCCCAGGAGGCGATCGCCGAGGCCAAGGGCGAGCTGGTGGAGGCGCTGCCCGCCGAGGGCGCCGCGATCCTCAACGCGGACGACCGGCTGGTGCGCGCGATGGCGTCCCGCACCAAGGCGAAGGTCGTCCTGTTCGGGGAGTCCCCGGACGCCGACGTCCGGGCGACCGATGTTCGCCTGGACGCCACCGGGCGGCCATCGTTCACGCTCACCACCCCGGCCGGTTCCGCGCCCGTGCAGCTGCGCCTGTACGGTGAGCACCACGTCTCGAACGCCCTCGCCGCCGCCGCGGTGGCGACGGAGCTCGGGATGACCGTCGACGACACCGCGGCAGCCCTGGGCGAGGCGGGTGCGCTGTCCCGCTGGCGCATGGAGGTCGTCGACCGGGCCGATGGTGTCACCGTCGTCAACGACGCCTACAACGCGAACCCCGACTCGATGCGGGCCGCGCTGCGGGCGCTGGTCTCGATGGGCGGCCGCGGTCCGGAGCGCCGCCGCACCTGGGCGGTGCTCGGCGAGATGCGGGAGCTCGGCGAGGACAGTCTGGCCGAGCACGACGCCATCGGACGGCTCGCCGTCCGGCTGGACGTCACCAAGCTGGTGGCGGTCGGCGGACGCGAGGCGGCCTGCATGGAACTCGGCGCGAGGAACGAAGGTTCGTGGGGTGAGGAGTCGGTGCTGGTGTCCGACGCGGACGCGGCGGTCGAACTGCTGCGCAGTCAGCTGCGGCCGGGGGATGTGGTCCTGGTGAAGGCGTCCCGTTCGGTGGGGCTGGAGAAGGTGGCCGAGGCCCTCCTGACGGATGGTGCTGCCCGATGATGAAGCAGATCCTCTTCTCCGGGATGATCGGCCTGATCCTCTCGCTGGTCGGTACGCCCGCCCTGATCAAGCTGCTCGCCCGGGGCGGCTACGGCCAGTACATCCGTGACGACGGGCCCAAGGCGCACCACAGCAAGAAGGGCACGCCCACCATGGGCGGCATCGCCTTCATCCTGGCGACCCTGATCGCGTACTTCGGCACCAAGGCGATAACGGGCGAGAGCCCGACCGCCTCCGGGCTGTTGGTGCTCTTCCTGACCACCGGCCTCGGCCTGGTCGGCTTCCTGGACGACTACATCAAGGTCGTCAAGCGCCGCTCGCTGGGCCTGCGGGCCAAGGCGAAGCTGGCCGGGCAGTCGATCGTCGGTCTGGTGTTCGCCATCCTGGCGCTGCAGTTCCACGACGACCGCGGCCTCAGCCCGGCCTCCCAGTCGCTGTCCTTCGTGCGCGACTTCAAGTGGTCGATCGGCCCGGTGCTGTTCGTCATCTTCGCGTACTTCATGATCGCGGCGACCTCCAACGGCGTGAACCTGACGGACGGTCTGGACGGCCTCGCCACCGGTGCCTCGGTGATGGCCTTCGGCGCGTACACCTTCATCGGCGTCTGGGAGTACGGGCAGAGCTGCGCCTACTTCCTCTCCGCCACCAACGCCTGCTACGACGTCCGCGACCCACTGGACCTCGCCGTGGTGGCCGCCGCCCTGATGGGCTCCTGCTTCGGCTTCCTGTGGTGGAACACCTCGCCCGCCAAGATCTTCATGGGTGACACCGGCTCGCTCGCCCTCGGCGGCGCCCTGGCCGGTCTGGCGATCTGCTCGCGCACCGAGCTGCTGCTGATCCTGCTCGGCGGCCTCTTCATGATCATCACCCTGTCGGTGATCATCCAGGTCGGCTCCTTCCGGATGACCGGCAAGCGCGTCTTCAAGATGGCGCCACTACAGCACCACTTCGAACTCAAGGGCTGGAGCGAAGTCCTGGTCGTGGTCCGCTTCTGGATCATCCAGGGCCTGTGCGTGGCCGTCGGCCTCGGCCTCTTCTACGCGGGATACCGGACCGGATGACGAACTTCGACTTCAAGCACCTGCCCGTGGTGGTCGCCGGCCTCGGCGTCTCGGGCATCAGCGCCGCGCGGGTCCTGAACGGGCTCGGTGCGAGCGTCACCGTGGTCGACGGCGGCAGCGGTGAGGGCCTCACGGCCCGCGCCGCCGAGCTGGAGGCACTCGGCGTCGCGGTGCGCCTGGGCGACGGCGCGAGCCTGCCCGAGGGCACCGAACTGATCGTCACCTCGCCCGGCTGGGCCCCCGACAGCGCGCTGTTCGCCGCCGCCGAGGCGGCCGGCGTCCCCGTCTGGGGCGACGTCGAGCTGGCCTGGCGGCTGCGCAAGCCGCTGCCGGGCACCGGCGAGCCCGCCCCCTGGCTGGCCGTCACCGGCACCAACGGCAAGACCACCACCGTCCAGATGCTCGCCTCGATCCTCACCGCGGCCGGCAAGCGCACCGCCGCCGTCGGCAACGTCGGGGTCTCGGTGCTGGACGCGGTGCTCGCCGAGGAGCCGTACGACGTGCTCGCCGTCGAACTCTCCAGCTACCAGCTGCACTGGGCGCCCTCGCTGCGCCCGTACTCGGCGGCCGTCCTCAACCTGGCCCCGGACCACCTCGACTGGCACGGCTCGATGGAGGCGTACGCCGCCGACAAGGGCCGGATCTACGAGGGCAACGTGGTGGCCTGCGTGTACAACCTGGCCGACCCGGCCACCGAGGCGCTGGTCCGCGAGGCCGACGTCGAGGAGGGCTGCCGGGCGGTCGGCTTCGGCCTCGGCGCGCCCGGCCTGTCGAACTTCGGCGTGGTGGACGGCCTGCTGGTCGACCGCGCCTTCGTCGCGGACCGGGCCAAGAACGCGGCCGAACTGGGCTCCGTCGAGGACGTCAACCCGCCGGCCCCGCACAACATCGCCAACGCGCTCGCCGCGGCGGCGCTGGCCCGGGCGTACGGGGTCGAGCCGAAGGCCGTCCGGGAGGGCCTGCGGGCCTTCCGCCCGGACTCCCACCGGATCGCCGAGGTCGGTACCGTCCGCGAGGTCACGTACATCGACGACTCCAAGGCCACCAACACCCACGCCGCCGCGGCCTCGCTGGCGGCCTACCGGCCGATCGTCTGGGTCGCCGGAGGGCTGGCCAAGGGCGCGACCTTCGACGACCTCGTCCAGGGCGCGGCCGAGCGGCTGCGCGCGGTCGTGCTGATCGGGCAGGACCGGGCGGTGATCCGCGAGGCGCTGGAGCGACACGCTCCGGATGTGCCGGTGATCGAGGCGGCCGAGGGCCAGACTGGCGCGGTGGCGATGACCGAGATCGTTCGAACGGCCGCATCGCTCGCCCGATCGGGTGACACGGTGCTGCTGGCCCCGGCCTGCGCCTCGATGGACATGTTCACCAACTACGGCGAGCGCGGCGACCTGTTCGCGGCGGCCGTCCGGGAGCTGGCCGCAGGGGAGTGAGCCAAAGGGCCGCGCCGACGACCCGTCGGCGGCCGGTCGGGGCGCCCGGAGGCGAACGGGCCACAAGAGTGGGAGCGGGGAGCGGTGGCGGGGCAGGGCAGGGCGGATTCCGGTGCGACGAAGCAGGACGCCGCCGAGCCGTGGCGAGTGATCTCCGCCACCACGACCAAGTACAAGTCGGCCGGTCCGCTGGGACGGTTGCAGGCCTTCCGGGCCCGCGTCCGGTACTGGCTGGACCGGCCGCTCACGCCGTACCTGCTGATCGTGGGCACCACCCTGCTGCTGGTCGTGCTCGGCCTGATGATGGTCTTCTCGGCCTCGCAGATCCTGGCGCTGAACCAGCACCACACCGCGCAGTACTACTTCCTCAAGCAGCTGATCGCCGCCATTCTCGGCCTGGTCCTGCTGGTCGGCTTCGCCTCCGTCCCGGTGGCGGTGCTGCGGGTGATCGTCTACCCGGTGATGTTCGGGGTGATCGGCGCGCTCGCGCTGGTCGCCGTGCCCGGCATCGGGGTGCGAATCAACGGCAACCAGAACTGGCTGGACTTCGGGTTCTTCCAGTTCCAGCCCTCCGAGTTCGCCAAGCTCGCGCTGGTGCTCTGGGGCGCCGACCTGCTCGCCCGCAAGCAGAAGGCCGGCACCCTCACCACCTGGAAGCACCTGCTGGTGCCGCTGGTGCCGGGCGCCCTGCTGCTGCTCGCGCTGATCATGATCGGCGGTGACATGGGCACCTCGATGATCCTGGTGGCCATGGTGTTCGCGCTGCTCTGGATGGTCGGCGCACCGCTGCGGCTGTTCGTGGCCACCCTCGGGGTGGCGGTCGTGGTCTGCACCGCCCTGGTGATCACCGTCCCGCACCGGGCCGAGCGCCTGGGCTGCATCGGCGTCACCAAGCTCGACCCGGAGGGCACCTGTTTCCAGGCCCTGCACGGCGCGTACTCGTTCGCCCTCGGCGGCGGCTTCGGCACCGGCCTCGGTGCCGGCGTGGAGAAGTGGGGCCAGCTGCCCGAGGCGCACACCGACTTCATCTTCGCCGCGACCGGCGAGGAACTCGGTCTGGTGGGGACGCTGTCGGTGATCGGTCTCTTCGCGGCACTAGGCTACGCGGGTATCCGTGTGGCCATCGGTACGAAGGACCCCTTCGTCAGGTACGCCGCGGGAGCCGCCACCACCTGGATCATGGCGCAGGCCATGATCAACCTGGGGTCGGCGCTGGGACTGCTGCCCATCGCGGGCGTCCCGCTCCCGCTGTTCTCCTACGGCGGTTCCGCCATGCTGTCGGCCATGTCCGCGATCGGAGTGCTGCTGTGCCTGGCACGCAGCTCTTCGGGCGCGAAGGCGGCCCTGGCCGCCCGGAGCAAGAACTCCCGGATCAGGAAGCGACTGGCCCGGGTGCTGCCACGACGACGAACCACAGCGCGCCCGGCCCCCGGGCCGGCACGCAGGGAGCGGTGAATTTCGGTGCATGTCGTACTCGCCGGCGGGGGGACCGCCGGTCACATCGAGCCGGCCATGGCCCTCGCGGACGCACTCCGCAGGCACGACCCGTCCATCGGGATCACCGCCCTGGGCACCGAGAAGGGGCTGGAGACCCGGCTGGTACCCGAGCGCGGCTACCAGCTGGAGCTCATCCCGGCCGTCCCGCTGCCCCGCAAGCCCACCCCCGAACTGATCACCGTCCCCGGCCGGCTGCGCGGCACCGTGCGGGCCGCCCAGGAGATCATCGAGCGGGTCAACGCCGACGCCGTGGTCGGCTTCGGCGGCTACGTCGCGATGCCCGCCTACCTGGCCGCCAAGCGGGCCGGCGTGCCGATCGTGGTGCACGAGGCCAACGCCCGCCCGGGCCTGGCCAACAAGATCGGCGCCCGCTACACCGACTTCGTCGCGGTCTCCACCCCGGACAGCAAGCTCCGCGACTCCCGGTACATCGGCATCCCGCTGCGCCGGACCATCGCCACCCTGGACCGCAACGCCACCCGGCCGGAGGCCCGCCAGTACTTCGGCCTCGACCAGCGGCTGCCCACCCTGCTGGTCTCCGGCGGCTCCCAGGGCGCACGGCGGCTCAACGAGACGGTCACCGCGATCGCCCCGCGGCTGCAGCAGTACGGCGTGCAGATCCTGCACGCGGTCGGCCCGAAGAACGAGCTGCCGCAGGTCGCGGACGTCCCCGGGATGCCGCCGTACCGCCCGGTGCCGTACATCGACCGGATGGACCTCGCCTACGCCGCGGCCGACCTGATGCTCTGCCGGGCCGGCGCCATGACCGTCGCCGAGCTGGCCGCGGTCGGCCTGCCCGCCGCGTTCGTGCCGCTGCCGATCGGCAACGGCGAGCAGCGGCTGAACGCCCAGCCGATGGTCAAGGCCGGCGGTGGCCTGCTGGTGGACGACGCCGAGCTGACCACGGACTGGGTGCTGCAGAACGTGCTGCCGGTGCTCACCGACCCCCAGCGGCTCTGGGACATGAGCCGGGCCGCCGCCGAGTTCGGCCGCCGGGACGCCGACGACCTGCTGGTCGGCATGGTGTACGAGGCGATCCAGGCCCACCGGGGTGGTCGCCGACGTGGCTGACGGCCGGCTCGCCGACCCTCTGGACGAGGAGCTGGAGGAGGAGTCCGCTCCCCGCCTCCGGCTCTCCCGGCGGGGCATCGTGGTGCTGAGCGTGCTCGGCGCCGCGGTGCTGGGCGGGCTGGCCTGGGTGGTGTTCTTCTCCTCGGTGCTGGACGTGCGCGACGTCGCCGTCCAGGGCGCGACGGACGACAAGCTGACGTCGGACCAGGTCCGCCAGGCGATCGGCGGGACGGCCGACGGCCCGCTGGCCCGGGTCGACCTGGACGGCGTCCGGCACCGGGTGGAGGCGATCCCCCGGGTGGCGAAGGCCGAGGTGTGGCGGGGCTGGCCGCACACCCTGCAGGTCAAAGTGGTGCAGCGGACGGCGGCCGCCGCCGTCAAGGGGGATGACGGACAGTTCACCCAGGTGGATGCCTCCGGCGTGAGCTTCGCCACCGAGGCGGCGCCGCCCCAGGGCGTGCCGGTGGTGGAGCTGCGGCTCAGTCAGTCCGCGAAGGACGTGGACGGAGTGATCTCCCGGCCCCAGTTGGTGCAGGGTGCGGTGGCGGTGGCCGCCGGGCTCCCGCCGGAGATCGCCAAGCGCGCCGGATCCGTCCTGGTGCACTCCTACGACGACATCGAACTGCAGCTCAGCGGGGGTGCGACGGTGCGTTGGGGGAGCCCGGAGGAGACCGACCGGAAGGCCCGGGTGCTGCTGGCGCTGATGAAGCAGAAGGGCACCAACTTCGACGTGACGGCGCCTGAGGCGCCGGCGGTGTCCGGCTGATCCGCTAGATTCTGTGCCCGAGGGAGGGGTTGACGCCTCGAAGTGTCGGCCCGACCCTTGGTGGTCACCCCGGTTTCCATTGCCGGCCGATGATCACATAGGCTCAAAAGAAAAAGGGAAGCTCGGCGTGTTCGTTGAAACGCGTGCCCGGAGCCACCTAGTGTCCTGTGTCACCAGACTGTGTCCATTGGTGATGTGACGGAGACACAGAACTAACCCTAAAGGTCAAGTTTAGGGTTGGGGTCGGCGGTCGGCATTTCGGACATTCAGTCAGAAACCAGGCTCCCTACCCATCGACATCCGTCGGTACGGCCCCCGTCGGGCCGGGCCGACCCGGAAATTCGAGGCGAGAGGCCTTCGACGTGGCAGCACCGCAGAACTACCTCGCAGTCATCAAGGTCGTCGGAATCGGCGGCGGTGGTGTCAACGCCATCAACCGGATGATCGAGGTCGGTCTCAAGGGCGTCGAGTTCATCGCGATCAACACCGATGCGCAGGCCCTCCTCATGAGCGACGCCGACGTCAAGCTCGATGTGGGCCGTGAACTCACCCGGGGCCTCGGCGCCGGCGCCAACCCCGAGGTCGGCCGCAAGGCCGCCGAGGACCACCGCGAGGAGATCGAGGAGGTCCTCAAGGGGGCCGACATGGTCTTCGTGACCGCCGGCGAGGGCGGTGGCACGGGCACGGGCGGCGCGCCCGTCGTCGCCAACATCGCCCGCTCGCTGGGCGCCCTGACCATCGGCGTGGTCACCCGCCCCTTCACCTTCGAGGGCCGTCGCCGGGCCAACCAGGCCGAGGACGGCATCGCCTCGCTGCGCGAGGAGGTCGACACCCTCATCGTGATCCCCAACGACCGCCTGCTGTCCATCTCGGACCGCCAGGTCAGCGTGCTCGACGCGTTCCGCTCGGCGGACCAGGTCCTGCTCTCCGGCGTCCAGGGCATCACCGACCTGATCACCACCCCGGGTCTGATCAACCTCGACTTCGCCGACGTCAAGTCCGTCATGTCGGAGGCCGGTTCGGCGCTCATGGGCATCGGCTCGGCCCGCGGCGAGGACCGCGCCAAGGCGGCCGCCGTGATGGCGATCTCCTCGCCGCTGCTGGAGGCCTCGATCGACGGCGCCCGCGGCGTGCTGCTGTCCATCTCGGGCGGCTCCGACCTCGGCCTGTTCGAGATCAACGAGTCGGCCCAGCTGGTCAGCGAGGCCGCCCACCCCGAGGCCAACATCATCTTCGGTGCGGTCATCGACGACGCGCTCGGCGACGAGGTGCGGGTCACCGTCATCGCGGCCGGCTTCGACGGCGGTCAGCCGCCGGCGATCGTCCGCGACCCGGTGGTGAAGTCCACCACCCCCGCCGCCCCGGCCACCCCGCCGGCCGCCCCGGAGCGTCCGGCCGGTCGTCCGTCCTACGGGAACATCGGCTCGGTGACGTCCCGTTCGGAGGCGGAGGCCTCGGCCACCCCGTCGCGTCAGGCCGAGACCTCGGCCACCACGACGGCCGCCGCCCCGGTGCCGCCGCAGGTGCAGCCGGCCCGGCAGCCGTTCGTCGAGAGCCCGGCCGAGGAGCTCGACGTGCCGGACTTCCTTAAGTGATCGATCACGCCGTACGCGCGGGTGCTCACTTCGCCTTCACCGACAGGTGGGGCGGGGTGAGCACTTCGCCGTACGGGGAGCTCAACCTCGGTGGTGCGGTGGGGGACGACCCCGCGGCCGTCCGGGAGAACCGGGCCGTCGCGGCCCGGGCGCTGGGGCTGGACCCGGCCGACGTGGTCTGGATGAACCAGGTGCACGGCGCCGAGGTGGCCGTGGTGACCGAGCGCCAGTCGCTCGGGGAGGCCCCGACGGTGGACGCGGTGGTCACCGACCGCCCGCTCGCCCTCGCGGTGCTGACCGCGGACTGCACCCCGGTGCTGCTGGCCGACCCGGTGGCGGGCGTGGTGGGCGCGGCCCACGCGGGCCGGCCCGGACTCGCGGCCGGAGTGGTGCCCGCGGTCGTCGGCGCGATGGTCGCGCTGGGGGCCGAGCCGGCGCGGATCACCGCCGCCACCGGCCCCGCGGTCTGCGGCCGCTGCTACGAGGTGCCGGCCCAACTGCGCGCCGAGGTCGCCGGAACCGTCCCGGCGGCCTTCGCCGAGACCTCCTGGGGGACCCCGGCGCTGGACGTGCCGGAGGGGGTCGCGGCCCAGCTGGCCGCGGTGGGCGTCACCGACCTGGTGCGCTCACCGGTCTGCACCCTCGAATCCGCCGATCACTTCTCCTATCGCCGCGAGCAGCGCACGGGCCGGCTCGCGAGCTATGTCTGGTTGGGCTCTGATCACTGATGACGAACGACATCTACGGACCGTTCCCGGGAAGCCCTGAGTTCACCGAGGCCCTGACCGAGGGCCAGCGGGCCCGGTACGAGGAGCTCGGGACCAATCTGGACGTGGTGGAGCGCCGGATCGTGGACGCCTGTGCGGCCGCCGGACGCCCGCGCGAGGACGTCACCCTGATCGTCGTCACCAAGACCTACCCGGCCGAGGACACCGCGCTGCTGGCCGGACTGGGTGTGACGGATGTCGCGGAGAACCGCGACCAGGACGCCGCGCCCAAGGCGGAACAGTGCAGAAACCTTCCTCTTGACTGGCACTTCGTCGGACAGCTGCAGACCAACAAGGTCCGCTCGGTGGTCCGGTACGCGAACCACGTGCACTCGGTGGACCGGCTGCGGCTGGTCGAGTCGCTCTCCGCGGCCGTGCTCAAGTCCGAGCGCCCGGAGCTGGGCTGCCTGGTGCAGGTGGCGCTCGACAAGGAGCACGGGGAGGGCGGGCACCGGGCCGGGGTCGCCCCCGAGGACGTCGCGGAACTCACCGACGCGATCGCCGACACGCCCGGACTGCGTCTGGACGGTGTGATGACGGTCGCTCCGCTGGCCGGCCCGCTGGCCGGCGACCCGGCCCGTGCCTTCGACCGGCTGACGGAAATCGCAACCGCCGTACGGGCGGCCCATCCGGCTGCCACCATGGTCTCCGCAGGCATGAGCGGTGACCTTGAGCAGGCGATTGCCGCCGGAGCGACACATGTACGCGTCGGAACGGCGGTACTCGGAGTGAGGTCACCCCTCGGGTAACGTCACCGGGTAGTAGATCAGACTGCAGGACAAAATAGGACAGAAGCTAGCAGCTTTCCGAAGCGCTAGCCAACCGTGGATCGCAGCTCCGCGGCCCCCACTCCACGTACTCTGACAGGTTGTCGACCTGACGCGCCGTCGTGGGGGGATCGCGGAATCCGCAGGCGGGGCCCTCGACGGCCCGGCCGCCGGGGACGGTCCTCAGGGGCGAGCGAAGCGAGCGACCATCGGAAGGCGCACGTTTCGCGAAGCAGCCACCGAGCGTCAGCGAGGTGGCCATGAGCGGAGGAGACAGGAGCATGGCCGGCGCAATGCGCAAGATGGCGGTCTACCTCGGCCTCGTGGAGGACGAGACGTACGACGGCCAGGGGTACGACCCCGACGACGACTACGACGCGGACCCCGAGCCGATCCGTACCGGGCAGCGGACCGAGGACATTCCCCGGCCGGCCGCCGCCCCCGCGCCCGCTCCGGTCTCCTCGATCGCCCCGCAGCCGGTCCCGGCGGCGGTGCCGATCCGACAGGAGACCCCGAGGATGGCCCCCGTGTCGTCCATCACACCCGAACGCCGCCACAACCTGGAGAAGAGCGCCCCGGTGATCATGCCCAAGGTAGTGAACGAACGAGAGCCCTACCGCATCACCACGCTGCACCCCCGGACCTACAACGAGGCCCGTACCATCGGGGAACAGTTCCGTGGCGGGACCCCGGTGATCATGAATCTGACCGAGATGGACGACACGGACGCGAAGCGGCTCGTAGACTTCGCCGCTGGACTCGTCTTCGGTCTGCACGGCAGTATCGAGCGCGTGACACAGAAGGTGTTCCTGCTGTCGCCTGCTAACGTCGATGTCACGGCGGAGGACAAGGCTCGGATCGCCGAGGGTGGGTTCTTCAACCAGAGCTGACCCGGCCACGACTTTACGTGTGGATCTGATCAACAGTGGTTGGCGACAGGTGATGAGCGGCAGGCCCTAGGGCCCGTGACCGGGGAGAGGGAAAACGCGATGGACATCGTGTGGGCGGTGCTCTACTACGCCCTGACCGTCTTCCTGGTGTTCCTGCTCGTACGACTGGTCATGGACTGGGTCTTCCAGTTCGCGCGTTCGTGGCGGCCCGGCAAGGCCATGGTCCTGGTCCTGGAGGCCACGTACACTGTCACGGATCCGCCGCTCAAGCTTCTTCGGCGGTTCATTCCGCCGTTGCGTTTCGGGGGCGTGGCGCTCGACCTGTCCTTCTTCGTACTGATGATCATTGTGTATGTCCTGATCTCGCTTGTGCACCCCTAGTCGTAGGTGAGCGATGCGACAGGATGCCGGTGTGCCGACGATCACGTTGAGGTGAAGAGATGCCATTGACCCCCGAGGACGTTCGGAACAAGCAGTTCACGACCGTCCGCCTGCGTGAAGGCTATGACGAGGACGAGGTCGATGCCTTCCTCGACGAGGTCGAGGCGGAGCTGACCCGCCTCCTCCGGGAGAACGAGGACCTGCGGGCCAAGCTGGCCGCCGCGACTCGCGCCGCCGCGCAGAACCAGGCCAACATGCGGAAGGAACCGCCGCAGGACGCCCAGCGTCCGGCCGCGCCCGTCCCGGCCGCCATATCCGGCCCGCCGGTCCCCGGCCAGCAGGGCCCGGGCGGCCCGCAGCAGATGGGCCCCGGTGGCCAGCAGCAGATGGGTCCGGGTGGCCAGCAGCAGATGGGCCCCGGCGGTCCGCAGCAGATGGGTCCGGGTGGCCAGCAGCAGCAGATGGGCAACCAGCCCCTCGGCCTGCCCTCCGGCGCGCCGCAGCTCCCGGCCGGCCCGGGTGGCCCGATGGGCCCCGGCGGCCAGCAGCAGCAGATGGGCCAGACCATGGGCGGCCAGCAGCAGCTGGTCCAGCCGATGGGCGGTCAGATGCTCCAGCCCATGGGCGGTCCCGGTGGCCCGCAGCAGATGGGCAACCCGATGGGCCAGGGCATGGGCCAGCAGCAGCAGATGCAGCCGATGGGTGGCCCCATGGGCGGCCAGCAGCAGATGGGCGGCCAGCAGCAGCAGATGGGCGGCCCGCTCGGCGGCCCGATGCAGCAGCAGGGCCCCGGTGGCGACAGCGCCGCCCGCGTGCTGGCGCTCGCCCAGCAGACCGCCGACCAGGCGATCTCCGAGGCCCGTTCCGAGGCCAACAAGATCGTCGGCGAGGCGCGCAGCCGGGCCGAGGGTCTGGAGCGCGACGCCCGTGCCAAGGCCGACGCCCTGGAGCGGGACGCGCAGGAGAAGCACCGCGTCGCGATGGGGTCGCTGGAGTCCGCGCGGGCCACGCTGGAGCGCAAGGTCGAGGACCTGCGGGCGTTCGAGCGTGAGTACCGCACGCGCCTGAAGTCCTACCTGGAGACCCAGCTGCGCCAGCTGGAGTCGCAGGCGGACGACTCGCTCGCCCCGCCGCGGATCCCCGCCACCGCGTCGCTGCCCCCGGCGGCCTCGTCGATGGCGCCGGCCGGTGCCGGCGCGATGACCTCCGGTGCGCCCTCGTTCGGCGGGAACCAGCCCTCCTTCGGCGGCAACTCGCCGTCCTTCGGCGGGCAGAGCTCCTTCGGCGGGAACGTGCCGGCGCCGAGCTTCGGCGGGCAGGCCGGCGGTGGCAACAGCGGTGCTCCGCAGATGCAGCCGGCCGGGATGACCCAGCCGATGGCGGCCGTCCGGCCGCAGCCGCCGCAGCCGATGCAGCAGGCTCCCGCGCCGATGCGGGGCTTCCTGATCGACGAGGACGGCGACAACTGAGGTTGTAGCAAGGCCTTTTGAGGGCGCCCTCTCTCTGATCTCCGGATCGGGGAGGGGGCGCCCTCTTGGTGTTGGGGTGGGGCGAGGGCCGGATCGGGGGAGGGCGCGCAGAGGCGGGGCGGGGGCTTGCGCCGCGCACAGTTCCTCGCCCCTGTCGGGGCGCGGGAGTGGGGGAGGGGAGGAAGGCAGGGGCGGGTGCGCCGGGGGAGCCGAGGGTGGGGCGGGTACGGCGAAGCCGCCGTCGCCCGGAGGGGTGACGGCGGCTTCGGGGTGGGTCAGGCCTTGCGGAGCTGGAAGGCGAGGCCCAGGGATTCGTCGGTGAAGGTCTCGGACTCCCAGTCGGCCGCGCCGGCGGCGAAGTCGGTGGCGAGGACCTCCTCGGCGACCAGGGGACCGTGCTCGGCGATGGCCTCGGCGGTCTCCTCCGAAGTGGCGCGCCAGCGGAGGACGATGCGGTCGGCGACGTCCAGGCCGGAGTTCTTGCGGGCCTCCTGGATCTGGCGGATGGCGTCGCGGGCGATGCCGAGGCGCTTCAGCTCCGGGGTGATGGCCAGGTCGAGGGCGACGGTGGCACCGGACTCGTTGGCGACGGCCCAGCCCTCGCGCGGGGTCTCGGTGATGATCACCTCCTCGGGGGAGAGGGTGACCGTCTCGCCGTCCAGCTCGACCGAGGTCTCGCCGGTGGCGCGCAGTTCGGCGGCCAGGCGGGCGGCGTCGGCGGCGGCGACCGCCTTGGCGACGTCCTGCACGCCCTTGCCGAAACGCTTGCCCAGCGCGCGGAAGTTGGCCTTGGCGCTGGTGTCGACCAGTGAACTGCCGCCCGCCCCGGACGGGGAAGACGCAGACAGCGACTCCAGGGTGGAGACGTTGAGCTCCTCGGCGATCTGCGCGCGCAGGTCGGCCGGCAGCTCCTCCCAGCCTTGGGCGGCGACCAGCGCGCGGGACAGCGGCTGACGGGTCTTCACGCCGGACTCGGCGCGGGTGGCCCGGCCCAGCTCGACCAGGCGGCGGACCAGCGCCATGTGCCGGGAGAGCTCGGTGTCGATCAGGGCCTCGTCGGCCACCGGCCAGCTCGCCAGGTGCACCGAGGCCGGGGCCTCCGGGGCGACCGGGACGACCAGGTCCTGCCAGACCCGCTCGGTGATGAACGGGGTGAGCGGGGCCATCAGACGGGTGACGGTCTCCAGTGCCTCGTGCAGGGTGGCGAGCGCGGCGGCGTCGCCCTGCCAGAAGCGGCGGCGGCCGCGGCGGACGTACCAGTTGGAGAGGTCGTCGACGAAGCCGGAGAGCAGCTTGCCGGCGCGCTGGGTGTCGTACGCCTCGAAGGCCGCGTCGACCTCGCGGACCAGGGTGTTCAGCTCGGAGAGCACCCAGCGGTCCAGCTGCGGGCGGTCGGCCGGGGCCGGATCGGCCGCGGAGGGCGCCCAGTTCGAGGTGCGGGCGTACAGGGCCTGGAAGGCGACGGTGTTCCAGTAGGTGAGGAGGGTCTTGCGGACCACCTCCTGGATGGTTCCGTGACCGACCCGGCGGGCCGACCAGGGCGAGCCGCCGGCCGCCATGAACCAGCGGACGGCGTCGGCGCCGTGCTGGTCCATCAGCGGGATCGGCTGCAGGATGTTGCCCAGGTGCTTGGACATCTTGCGGCCGTCCTCGGCCAGGATGTGGCCCAGGCAGACGACGTTCTCGTAGCTGTTCTTGTCGAACACCAGGGTGCCGACGGCCATCAGCGTGTAGAACCAGCCGCGGGTCTGGTCGATCGCCTCGGAGATGAACTGCGCCGGGTAGCGCTTCTCGAACAGCTCCTTGTTCTGGTACGGGTAGCCGTACTGGGCGAAGGGCATCGAGCCCGAGTCGTACCAGGCGTCGATGACCTCGGGCACGCGGGTGGCGGTGCCGCCGCAGTCGCGGCAGGCGAAGGTGACCTCGTCGATGTACGGGCGGTGCGGGTCGAGGCCGCTCTGGTCGGTGCCGGTGAGCTCGGACAGCTCGGCCAGCGAGCCGACGCAGGTGAGGTGGCCCTCCTCGCAGCGCCAGATCGGCAGCGGGGTGCCCCAGTAGCGGTTGCGGCTGAGCGCCCAGTCGATGTTGTTGTTCAGCCAGTCGCCGAAGCGGCCGTGCTTGACCGTCTCCGGGAACCAGTTGGTGGCCTCGTTCTCGCGGATCAGCGCGTCCTTGACGGCGGTGGTCCGGATGTACCAGGACGGCTGCGCGTAGTAGAGCAGCGCGGTGTGGCAGCGCCAGCAGTGCGGGTAGCTGTGCTCGTACGGCAGGTGGCGGAAGAGCAGGCCGCGCTCCTTGAGGTCCGCGACCAGGGCCTCGTCGGCCTTCTTGAAGAACTGGCCGCCGACCAGCGGGACCTCGGGGGCGAAGGTGCCGTCGGCGAGCACCGGGTTGACCACCGGGAGGCCGTACTTGCGGCAGGTCGCGAGGTCGTCCGCGCCGAAGGCGGGGGACTGGTGGACGATGCCGGTGCCGTCCTCGGTGGTGACGTAGTCGGCGTTGAGGACGTAGTGGGCGTTCTCGATCTCGACCAGGTCGAAGGGACGGCGGTAGGCCCAGCGCTCCATCTCGGCGCCGGTGAAGGACTCGCCGGTGCTCTCCCAACCCTCGCCGAGCGCCTTGGCCAGCAGCGGCTCGGCGACGACCAGCTGCTCGTCGCCGTCGGTGGCCACCACGTAGGTGACCTCCGGGTGGACGGCGGCGGCGGTGTTGGAGACCAGGGTCCACGGGGTGGTGGTCCAGACCAGCAGGGCGGCCCGGCCGGCCAGCGGGCCGCTGGTCAGCGGGAAGCGGACGAACACCGAGGGGTCGACCACGGTCTCGTAGCCCTGGGCCAGCTCGTGGTCCGAGAGGCCGGTGCCGCAGCGCGGGCACCAGGGGGCGACCCGGTGGTCCTGGACCAGCAGGCCCTTGTCGAAGATCTGCTTGAGCGACCACCAGACGGACTGGACGTACGACGGGTCCATCGTGCGGTAGGCCTCGTCCAGGTCGACCCAGTACCCCATGCGGGTGGTCAGCTCGGCGAAGGCGTCGGTGTGGCGGGTCACCGAGTCGCGGCACTTGTCGTTGAACTCGGCGATGCCGTACGCCTCGATGTCCTGCTTGCCGGAGAAGCCCAGCTCCTTCTCGACGGCCAGCTCGACCGGGAGGCCGTGGCAGTCCCAGCCGGCCTTGCGGGCGACGTGGTAGCCCTTCATCGTCCGGTAGCGCGGGAAGACGTCCTTGAAGACCCGGGCCTCGATGTGGTGGGCGCCGGGCATGCCGTTGGCGGTCGGCGGGCCCTCGTAGAAGACCCACTCGGGGCGGCCTTCGGACTGCTCCAGACTGCGCTGGAAGATCTTGTTGTCCTGCCAGAACGACAGGATCTGGTGCTCCAGGGCAGGCAGGTCCACCTGCGCCGGGACGGGGTTGTAGGAGCTGCTCATCGCGGGCGTCTACCTCCGGCGGATGCTGGGACTGGATCCTCCGGAGGGACGAGACGGCCTGGCCGCCCCGCGGTACCACCCTCCTTGGCCGCGGATACTGCGCTGCGGCCCTCTTGTTTGGGCTTGCTGCCGGGTCTAGTGGGCCGCCGCGGGCTGCGCGGTGACCGTTCTTCCGGCGGCTCCGGGGTGATCTTCCCGTCGTGCACGCCCCCGGGCTCACACCGTCCCCGGGTCGCTGGTGGCTGCGTACGTCGGTACTCGTCCCATCTGCGCCTTGCAGGGTCAGTCTATCGGCCGGGCGAGACGGTTTGTCCAAACGGTTTCGGGGGAGGCCGGTCCGGGGGTGTGGTCCGGGCTGGTCGGCGGGGGCGGTTAGGCGGGGGTGAGGTGGGCACAAGTCTCTCAGCTCGCGGGGCGGGGCGCTCGGGGCGGCTGCCTGGGTGGGATCATCGTGAGGCGTCGGTATGTCAGGTTGTGACCGGTTTTGATCGGGATTATCGTTCCGGCACTGGAAGCCGCCGGGAACCGGCGGCTCGATTCGTTCGTAGATGGGGTCGAAGCCATGGCTGAGAAGGCAACCAGCGCGGGTACCGCCACCAAGCGGGCACGCAAGGCCGTGGCGGCCGACCCAGGGGAGGGGACCGTGACCACTACCGCACCTCAGAACACCAGTACCGACACCGTCACCGTGCCGCGCGGAGCCGAGTCGGTCGACCCGGCGACCCTGCCGGTCCGACCGGGCGAGGATCCCTGGACCTCCGAGGAGGTCCACGAGCTGCACGACGAACTGATCAGCGACCTGGAGCGGCTGCGCGGCGAGATCGACGCCGCCGAGGCCGCCATCTCCGGGCTGATGCGCGACTCCAACGACGGAGCCGGCGACGACCAGGTGGACGCCGGTACGAAGAACATCTCGCGGGAGAGCGAACTGGCCCTCGCCAACAACGCCCGGGACAGCCTCGCCCAGACCGAGCGCGCCCTGGAACGCCTGGAGGGCGTCGGCTTCGGCACCTGCGAGTCCTGCGGACAGGCCATCGGCAAGGCCCGGATGCAGGCCTTCCCCCGGGCCACGCTCTGCGTGCAGTGCAAGGCCAAGCAGGAACGCCGCTGACGGGGGGCCATCCGGGCGACCGGGCCGGGCGACCGGGGCGACGCGGGGGGTCGGGCTTGCCGTACGCTCGACCCCGTAACGTCGCCTGACTCGTCGGTACGGACGCGTTCAGGCCCTCATCGGCTCACATCGGCAGCGGAGCGGATCATCAGTACGCAAGGTTCCCCCCAGACCCGGGACGACGCCGTCCCGAACCCCGCGGATGACGCGGAGGCGGTTGTGGCCGAACCCACCGGGCCCTCCGGGGCGGGCTCCGCGGAGAACGGGGCGGTCCCCGCGAGTGGTGCCACCGCGGGAGGGGCCACGGCGATGGACGCGCCCAAGGGCCGGCGCCGGGTCGGGGTGCTGCTGGTCATCGCGGTCCTCGCGTTCCTGATCGACCTGGCCAGCAAGCTGCTCGTCGTCGCCAAGCTGGAGAACCACGCGGCGATCAAGGTGATCGGCGACGTCGTCACCTTCCAGGTGATCCGCAACTCCGGCGCGGCCTTCGGCATGGGGCAGGCGCTGACCGTCGTGTTCACCATGATCGCCTCGGCCGTCATCGTGGTGATCTGGCGGATCGCCCGCCGGCTGTACAGCCTCCCGTGGGCGATCGCGCTCGGGCTGCTGCTCGGCGGCGCCCTCGGCAACCTCACCGACCGGCTGTTCCGCGCGCCGGGCGTCTTCCGCGGTCACGTCGTGGACTTCATCTCGGTCCAGCACTTCGCGGTGTTCAACCTCGCGGACTCGGCGATCGTCTGCGGCGGCATCCTCGTGGTGCTGCTCTCCTTCCGCGGCAGCAACCCGGACGGGACCGTGCACCAGCAGGCGGAGAAGGGCGACAAGTAGCGGGCCGCCCTCCGCCGGGACCGGGCAGGTCCCGGCGGGGGAGGGGGCGCCGCGCGTTTCCGGCATACTCGTACGGGTGAGTACCGCAGCGCAGATCCGAAGCCTCCCCGTTCCCGACGGCCTGGAGGGCGAGCGCCTCGACGCCGCCCTCGCCCGGATGTTCGGCTTCTCCCGGACCAAGGCCGCCGAACTGGCCGCCGAGGGCAAGGTGACGCTCGACGGCGCCGTGGCCGGCAAGTCGGACCGGGTGACCGCCGGCTCCTGGCTGGAGGTCGAGATCCCCGCCCCCGCCGCCCCCGTGCAGATCGTGGCCGAGCCGGTCGAGGGCATGCGGATCGTCCACGACGACGACGACATCGTGCTGATCGACAAGCCGGTCGGCGTCGCCGCACACCCGAGCCCCGGCTGGACCGGCCCCACCGTCATCGGCGGGCTCGCCGCGGCCGGCTACCGGATCTCCACCTCCGGCGCGGCCGAGCGACAGGGCATCGTGCACCGGCTGGACGTCGGCACCTCGGGCCTGATGGTCGTCGCCAAGTCCGAGCGGGCCTACACCGACCTCAAGCGGCAGTTCCACGACCGGATCACCGACAAGCGCTACCACACGCTCGTCCAGGGCCACCCGGACCCGCTGAGCGGCACCGTCGACGCGCCCATCGGGCGGCACCCCAGCTCGGACTGGAAGTGGGCGGTGACCCGCGACGGCAAGCCGTCCGTCACCCACTACGACCTGATCGAGGCGTACCGGGCGGCCTCCCTGATGGCCATCAAGCTGGAGACCGGCCGCACCCACCAGATCCGCGTCCACATGTCCGCGCTGCGCCACCCCTGCGTCGGCGACCTGACGTACGGCGCCGACCCGACGCTCGCCAAGCGGCTCGGGCTCACCCGGCAGTGGCTGCACGCCGTCTCGCTCGGCTTCGAGCACCCGTCGGACGGACAGTGGGTCGAGTTCAGCAGCGAGTACTCGGCGGACCTGCAGAAGGCGCTCGACATCATCGCCTCGGAGAGCTGAGATGGCCGTCTCCGTGCGGGTCGCTTCGGGCGACGCCGACCTGGAGCTGGTGCGGGCCGTCCGGCGCGAGGTGTTCGTCGTCGAGCAGAACGTGCCCGAGGAGCTGGAGTACGACGAGTACGACGCGACCTCGGTGCACGTGCTGGCCGTGGGCACGGACGGCGCGGGGCTCGGGACCGGGCGGCTGATCTTCGGTGACCAGGCGCTGAAGCTGACCGGGGGCGCCGAGGGACGGGTGCTGCTCGGGCGGCTCGCCGTCGTCGCGGCGGCTCGGGGGACCGGGCTCGGGGTCGAGCTGGTCCGGGCGATCGAGGCGGCGGGGCGCGAGCGCGGGGCCGTCGAGGTCGAGCTGCACGCGCAGGTGCAGGCGCTCGGGTTCTACGAGCGGCTGGGGTACGTGGCGGAGGGGCCGGTGTATGACGATGCCGGGATTCCGCATCGGACGATGACGAGGCTTCTGTAGCGGTTCGTAGGGTTTTTTCGCGGTCGGAGGTCGGTGCGGGTCTCGGCCTTCCGCTCGCGCGGTTCCCCGCGCCCCCCTGTCGGGGCGCGGGGATTCTTGTTGGGGCGCGGGCGCGGGGGCGGGCGCGGGGGTCAGCTGTCGGTGGTGCGGAGGCGGGGAAGGGCGTGGGGGCGCTCGTCGCGGAGGTAAGCGATGAGCTGTTCGCGGATGTCGAAGCGGAGTCGGGCGGCGTCGTCGGGGGTGCGGGCGGTCATGGTGGCGCGGACGACGATGGTGCTGGGGGTGGTGTCGGTGACGTTGAGGGCCCATGCGTCGCCGTCCCAGTGGGGGTGCTGCTCCAGCAGGGTGTGCAGGGTGGTGCGGAGGTCGTCGACCCGGGTGGTGTGGTCGAGGTGGAGCAGGACGGCGGCGAGCAGGCCGGGGTCGCGGCGGGTCCAGTTCTCGAAAGGCTTGTTGACGAAGTAGGAGACCGGGACGATCAGCCGGCGGTAGTCCCAGAGCCGGACCACCAGGTAGGAGAGGGTGATCTCCTCGACCGTGCCCTGCTGGCCGTCCACCACCACGGTGTCGCCGATCCGGACGGTGTCGCCGAAGGCGATCTGCAGGCCGGCGAAGAAGTTGCCCAGGATGCTCTGGGCGGCGATGGCGGCCACGATGCCGATCAGGCCGGCCGAGGCGAGCAGGCTGGCGCCGACGGTGCGCATGGCGGAGAAGGTCAGCAGCATCACGGCGACGGTGACCACGACGATCACCGCGCCGACCACCCGGCGCAGCATGCCGACCTGGGTGCGCACCCGCTGCAACCGGGCCGGGTCGTCGGTGATCGTCTCGTAGCGGCGGAGCAGCGCCTCCAGGACGGCGCCCACCACACGGACGGTGAGCCAGCCGAGAGAAGCGAGCAGGAAGAGCTGGAGCAGGTGGTGGGCGCCCTCGTCGTCGGGCATGTGGAAGATCCGCCTGAGTGGGTCGGCGGCGAGCAACAGGGCTGACGCGAAGGCGAGTTGGAGGGGGATCCGGCAGCGGCGGAGCAGCGCCCAGACCGGTGCCCCGGGGTGGCCCGCGCTGATCCGCTGGAGGGCCTGGTCGACGATCCAGCCGACCGCGAGGGTGGCGGCGACGGTGGCGAGCACGGTGATCAGCGGCCAGGGCACGGGAGACCTTCTCGGGGTGGGAGAGGCGGGTGAGCCGTACGATACCGGCGCTTAGCGGGCTGAAACGGATGAAAAGGGGTGATGGCTTTATCGGACACCTACCCGTGCGGCGGATACGATCTGCCCCCATGGAGTTCGGTGGGGCATGGCGTCGATGGCGCGGCCGGGGCACGTCGGTGCGGCGCAGGCTGCTGGCCGGGGTGGTGGCCCTGGTGGCGGTGGCCGGGGTCGGCACAGTGGCGGTGGCGTCCGACGGTGAGCAGGCGGTCCATCAAGAGGATCGTTTCCTCGGCATGCCGGAGACGCCCGGGAGCCCCGAGCAGGTCCGACTGGACACCTCGTTCTTCACCACCGGCACCAGCCCGCGCCCGGCCGTCCTGCTCGCGCACGGCTTCGGCGGCTCCAAGGAGGGCGAGCGGGACCGCGCCCAGCAGCTGGCCCGGCAGGGCTACGCGGTACTGACCTGGTCGGCGCGCGGCTTCGGGCACTCGGGCGGGAAGATCGGGCTGAACGCGCCCGACCGCGAGGTCGAGGACGTCAAGCACCTGGTGGACTGGCTGGCCCAGCGGCCCGAGGTGCAGCTCGACGGCCCCGGCGACCCCCGGGTCGGGATCACCGGCGCCTCGTACGGCGGGGCGATCTCGCTGCTGGCCTCGGCGTACGACCACCGGATCGACGCGGTGGCCACCCAGATCACCTGGTGGAACCTGGCCGACGCGCTGTTCCCGCAGGGAGTGGAGGGCTCGGGCGCGGCGGACGGCGTGTTCAAGAAGCTGTGGGCCGGGATCTTCTTCACCACCGGCTCGGCCGCCCCTGGTTCGGCGGGCGGTCTCGGGCCCTCGGGCGGTGCGCCGCGCAACGGGACCAAGCCGGATGCCGCCCCGGCCGACGGGCAGGTCGGCTGCGGTCGGTTCCTGGACTCGCTCTGCCAGATGTACGACCGGGTCGCGACCGCCGGGCACGCCGACCCGGAGGCCGTCGCGCTGCTGGACCGGTCGAGCCCGTCCTCGGTGGCGGCGCAGCTCAAGGCGCCCACCCTGGTGGTGCAGGGGCAGCAGGACTCGCTGTTCCCGCTCGACCAGGGCGACCAGATCGCCCGGGCGGTCGCGGCCAACGGCGCGCCCGTCTCGGTGGACTGGTTCGCGGGCGGGCACGACGGCGGGACGGACACCAGCGCCCGGGTGGACGACCGGGTGACCGCCTGGTTCGACCACTTCCTGAAGAATCGCGGCCTGCGGGGGCGCGGCGACGACACCGGGCCGCAGTTCCGGGTGACCCGGACCGGCGGCGTGGACTCGACCGGCTTCCAGGCCGTGCTGCGCGGCGCCGACGCCGACCGGTACCCGGGGCTCGGGGGGACGGCCACCCGCTCGATCGAGCTGGCCGGCGGGGAGCAGGCCGTCGCCAATCCGCCCGGCGGGGCGCCGCCGGGGATCTCGACGCTGCCCGGCATCGGCGCGCTGAGCCAGGCGGCCTCGCTCGGGGCCGGGCTCTCGCTGGACTTCCCCGGACAGAACGCCGCCTTCGAATCGGCGCCGCTGGACAAGCCGCTGCACCTCACCGGACAGCCGACCGTACCGGTGCGGGTGACGGCGGACCGGCCGGACGCGGTGCTGTTCGCGAAGCTGTACGACGTCGGGCCGGACGGCAAGGCCGTGCTGCCGCAGCAGCTCGCCGCTCCGCTGCGGGTCACGGGCGCCGACGCGGGGCGGACGGTGACCGTACGGCTGCCCGCCGTGGACCACGACTTCCCGGCCGGGCACCGGCTGCGGCTGGTGCTGGCCACCACCGACCTGGCGTACGCCTCGCCGGCCGACCCGGCCACCTACCGGGTGGCGGTGGCCGGGGCGCTCACCGCGCCGACCGTCGCAGAGCTGGTCACGGAGGCGGCGCCGCTGCCCGCGCGGACCTGGATGCTGCCGGTGGGCGCCGTGGTGGTGGCCGCCGGGCTGGTGCTGCTGCCGTTGGTACGGCGGCGGCTGCGACGTGGTGCGGCGGTGGGCGGCTCGGCGGGGCCCGCGTTCGATCCGGCACTGGCCGGGGTGCCGCTGGTCATCAGCGGGCTGAGCAAGCGCTACAAGGGCTCCCAGGACCGTTACGCCGTAAGGGAGTTGGGCTTCCGGGTGGAGCGGGGCCAGGTGCTCGGCCTGCTCGGGCCGAACGGCGCGGGCAAGACCACCACGCTGCGCATGCTGATGGGCCTGATCCGGCCGGACGCCGGGGAGATCAGGGTCTTCGGGCACCTGATCCGCCCCGGGGCGCCGGTGCTCTCGCGGGTCGGGGCGTTCGTCGAGGGCGCGGGCTTCCTGCCGCACCTCACCGGGCGCGCCAACCTGCGGCTGTACTGGCAGGCCACCGGGCGGCCGGAGGCCGACGCGCGCTTCGACGAGGCGCTCGCGATCGCCGGGCTCGGCGAGGCGCTGGACCGCGCGGTGCGGACGTACTCACAGGGCATGCGGCAGCGGCTCGCCATCGCCCAGGCGATGCTCGGGATGCCGGACCTGCTGATCCTGGACGAGCCGACCAACGGACTGGACCCGCCGCAGATCCGCGAGATGCGCGAGGTGATGATCCGGTACGCGGCCGCCGGCCGGACCGTCATCGTGTCCAGCCACCTGCTGGCCGAGGTCGAGCAGAGCTGTACGGACCTGGTGGTGATGGACCGCGGGCGGCTGGTCACGGCCGGGCCGGTCGGCGAGATCGTCGGCGCCGGCGAGCTGCTGCTGATCGGCGTGGCCGCGCACGGCGACCCGGAGTCGGTCGTCGAGAAGGTCGGCGCGCTGGCCGGGGTCGGCTCGGCGGAGGCCGTCGAGGGCGGGCTGCTGGTCCGGCTGGACGGGCTGCCGGCGAGCGAACTGCTGGTGGAGCTGGTGCGGCTGGGGGTGCCGGTGGAGAGCGCCGGACCGCAGCGGCGCCTGGAGGACGCGTTCCTGTCGTTGATCGGAGGTGCGGCGTGAGTGCCGTTTCCACGGACCCCGGCCCGGGCGAGCGCGCCGCGGCGGGCCACGTCTCTGCGGACCACGTCTCCGCGGACCACGTCTCTGCGGACCACGCGGAGGGGTACCGGGCGCGCCGGACCCTGCCGTTGCGGGTGGAGGCGATGCGGCAGCTGCGCCGGCGTCGCACGCTGGTGATCGGTGCGGTGCTGGCCGCCATGCCGTTCGTCATCCTGGCGGCGTTCCAGCTCGGCGGCACCCCCGGGCGCCCCGACCGGACCACCTTCATCGACCTGGCCACCGCCTCGGGCGCCAACTTCGCCGTCACCATGCTGTTCGTGGGCACCGGCTTCATGCTGGTGATCCCCGTCGCGCTGTTCTGCGGGGACACCGTGGCCTCGGAGGCCAGCTGGTCCTCGCTGCGCTACCTGCTGGCCGCGCCGGTGCCACGGGCGCGGCTGCTGGCCCGCAAGTTCGTGGTCGGGCTGGCGTTCTCGGCGGTCGCGGTCGTGATGCTGCCCGCGATCGGGCTGGTCGTGGGGACCCTGGCGTACGGGTGGGGGGACCTCAAGCTGCCCGCCGGGGCCAGCCTGCCGGCCGGGGAGGCGCTGCCCCGGATCGCGATCGCGGTGGCGTTCGTGTTCCTGAGTGAAATGGTGATCGCCGCGCTGGCGTTCTGGCTGTCGACGGCGACGGACGCGCCGCTGGGGGCGGTCGGCGGGGCGGTGTTCCTGTCGATCATCACCGGGGTGCTGGACGCCGTCACCGCGCTGGGGGGCCTGCGGGAATGGCTGCCGGCGCACTGGCAGTACGCCTGGGCGGACGCCCTGCAACCGCAGCTGGAGTGGGGCGGCATGCTGCAGGGGGTCTCGTTGTCGCTGTCGTACGCGGTGGTGCTGCTGGCCCTGGCCTTCCGCGGGTTCGCGCGCAAGGACGTGGTGTCGTAGCGGGGTGGAAGCGGGAGCGGGGCATCGGGGGCGGGGGCTCAGGGGTGGGCGGGGCTCGGGGCGGTGCACCCGGCCGGGGCGGGGCTGCCGGGGTGGGCGGCACTACCGGACAACGTCGTGCCCGCGGACGGGGTCGTGCCGGTGGACGGGGTCGTGCTGCCGGACAGGGCCGTGAAGAGGAGCCGCCACAGGGGCTCCCCGCCGGGGGCGCGGGTGCTGTCGTCGCACTCGGTGCGGGTGTTCAGCAGTCCCCGGATCACGATCAGCAGTAGTTCGGCGACCAGCGGCGGGCAGTGGTCGGGGAAGCCGCTGTCGCGCTGGGCCCGGCGGACCAGGTCGGTCAGGGCGACGTGCATCTCGGCGAGGACGTCGGCGGGGGCCTGGGTCAGGTTGGGACAGTCCGCCGCCAGCCGGAGGGCGGCCCGCAGCCGGACGTCCGAGCGCAGCCGGTCGGCGAAGCCCACCACGACGCCCCGGAGTACCTCGGCGGCGTCGGCGCCCGGGGTGTCGTACTCGGCGCGCAGGCTGGTCCAGACCGTCCGGGACTCGTCGATCAGGGCGCGGGCCAGGGATCCCTTCGAGGGGAAGTGACCGTAGAGCGCGCCCTTGGTCATGCCGATGCGGTCGGCCACCGTGTTCAGGGTGGTGCTCTCGTAGCCCTGGGCGGCGAAGATCTCGGCCGCGGCCGTCAGGACCTTCTCCCGGGTGCGGCGCGCCCGTTCCTGCTTTGCCATGTTCCTGCCCTCCGTGGTTGACGTCAGCTCATACATACCATCGGGATGGAATGTTGTTGCAAGGCTTTCGTTCTCGGAGGGAGTGCGCTTGTCCTCGCTCGTCGGATCGAGGCCCAGAAACATTCCTAAAGGAAGGAATCTTACGAACATGTGAACGGCGCGGAGCGGCGCGAGAGGGCGTGGGGCGGCGCGCGGCGGTCGGGCGCGGTCGTCGGGCGCGGCGGTGGGGCGCGACGCGACCGGGGGGCGGTGCACCGAAGTGCACCGCCCCCCGGCCTGCCGGCGGCCCGTCAGGCCGGGTCCGTCACCTCGCGCCTGGCGCTGAGGGCCACCAGGCCGCCGAGGACGGCCAGGGCCAGCAGGACGGCGCCGAAGATCGTCGCGCCGTCGGTCAGGCCCACCGCGTCGCTGAGGTAGCCGGCCGAGACGGGGAGCAGGCCGGCCGGGAGGTAACCGCCCACGTTGAGCGCGGCGTTGGCCTCGGCGAGGCGCTGCGGCGGGATGCCGGCGTTGAGCAGCGACAGTCCGCCGAGCTGGCCCATGCCCTGGCCGGCGCCCGCCAGCAGGGCGGCGAGGACGAGCACCGCCACCGCCTCGGTGTGCACGGCGGCGATCAGGGTGGCCATGCTCAGCGCGGTGGCCGCCGCGCCCGCCGTCAGGATGGTGCGGCGGCGCAGCCGCTGGACGGCGAACTGCACCCCGGTCGCGGCGAGGAACATCACGAAGGCCATCGCGCCGGCCACGATCCGGTCGGTGGTGCCGAGCAGGCCGGACAGCAGCGAGGGGCCGAGCGAGAGCACGAACGAGGTCGCGGTGATGCCGGGCGCGAACACCGCGATGCCGAGGACGAGTTGGCGGCCGCTGCCGCGCGGCACGGCGGGCACCCGGACCCAGGAGCCGGCGGCGCGCGCCTCGGGGCGGTGCACCGGCATCCGCAGCACCACCAGCACCGCGCTGGCCAGGACCACGGCCTCGACCGCGAAGACGGTGCCGGTCGGCGCGGGCGCCAGTTCGGAGAGTGCCCCGGCGAGCAGTGGGCCGAGTCCGGCGCCGAAGACCATCGCGCAGGACGCCAGTAGGGCGGCGGTCCGCTTGCGCTCGGGCCCGGCGACATCGGTGACCGCGGCCATGCCGGCCGAGACGACGGCGCCGACCGCGATGCCGGTGAACAGCCGCGCCACGATCAGTGCGGCGACGCTGGTGGCCGTCCCGAAGATCAGGCAGGCGGCGAGGCCGAGTGCCAGGGCGGGCAGTAGGACCGGTTTGCGGCCGACCCGGTCCGAGAGCACGCCGGAGACCAGCAGTGAGCCGATCAGGCCGACGATGTAGCAGGCGAACACCACGGTCAGGGTGCCCTTGGAGAAGCCGATGTCGTGCTGCCACAGCACATACAGCGGGGTGGCGGCGTTGGACAGCACGAAGACCGCGGTGACGGGCCAGGCGGCCAGCCAGATCCACCACAGGGGGGTGGCGGCGGCCCGGGCCGCCGGCCCGGGGGTGGCGGTCTGGACGGGGGTGGTCCGGGTGACGGGCATGACTGTTCCCTCCCGAGGTGTGCCGCGGACTCCGCGACAGTACGAGTCGAGTCGAACTTAGCATGCAGTACGATCGGAGTCGTACTGAGAATCGAAGTCGCGTCGCATCGCCGCGAGGCGCTGAAGTCATGTGACGCCACGAGGAGTTGAGGAGCCGCCCATGCCCGCGACCACGACCGGTGCGCCCGCCGTCAAGATCCTTCCCGCGCCGTCCGACCTGCCCGAACCGCTGCCCGAACCGGGCATCGACGAACTGCGCCTGGAAACCGTGCTGGGCGCGCTCAGCGACCCGCTGCGGCTGACGATCGTCCGCAAACTCCTGCTGGAATCCGAGGACTTCGACCACACCTGCGGCTGGTTCGGCCTCGACCGGCCCAAGTCCTCGCTCACCCACCACTTCAAGGCGCTGCGCGAGGCGGGGATCACGCGCCAGCGCCAGTACGGGCTGGAGCGGCGCAGCCAGGTACGGGTCGAGGACCTCGACGCGCGCTTCCCCGGGCTCCTCGCGCTGGTGGCGGCCTGGACACCGCAGGCCTGACCGGGGCCGGGGCCGGGGCCGGGGCCGGCGGCCGGGGTCGGGGCCGAGGGCGGGGTTCGGCGGCCGGGGGGTGGCGGGGGCTATGGCGGGGGCTTTGGCGGCGGGTGCGGGATCATGGGTGGGTATCCCTGATCTCGTTTGCCGAAGGACCCCGAACCGTGGCCCAGATCGTCCTCTTCCACTCCGCCTACGGCCCGCGCCCGGCCGTCCAGGCCGCCGCCGACCGGCTGCGCGCCGCCGGGCACACCGTGCACACCCCGGACCTCTTCGAGGGGCGCACCTTCGACGACAACGAGGCCTCGCAGGCCTACCAGGAGGAGACCGGCGGCGGGGACGAGCTGCTGCGCCGCGCGGTGGCCGCCTCCGCCCCGCTCTCCGAGGGCGGGCTGGTGTACGCCGGGTTCTCGCTCGGCGGCGCCATCGCACAGAACCTGGCGCTGGCCGACGAGAAGGCCCGCGGGCTGCTGCTCCTGCACGGCACCTCCGACCTGCGTGAGGACGCGGCAACCGCGATCCCGGTGCAGCTGCACATGGCGGACCCGGACCCGTTCGAGCCGGAGGACTGGCTGAACGCCTGGTACCTGCGGATGCGGCGGGCGGGCGCGGAGGTCGAGGTGCACCGCTACCAGGGCGCCGGGCACCTGTTCACCGACCCGGACCTGGACGACTACGACGCGGACGCCGCCGAGCGGGCCTGGGCGGCGGCGCTGGACTTCCTCGCCGACCTGGAGGCCTGACCGGCCGGCCCAGGGCCGTGCGGGCACGATGCGTCGGACGGAGGGCCTCCGGGAACGACCGAACTTCGTGCCCGCACGGTGGGTCGTCGACAGAGCTCGACGGCGACGGCGCACTCTGCTTCGACGGGTGGACGATCGACGGACGCATCCCGGCGCATGCCGGCGGCGATCGGGGAGTGTGATCGGGGGGAGCGCGAGCGGTCCGGGTTCCGGGTGGGCCTACGGGCGGGCCGGGCCGCGGCGGGGGAGGGTCTGGCTGTAGACGACGCTGGTGGTGGTGCTGCCGAAGCCGGCGAGCGAGTCCACCAGGGTCTCCAGGTGCTCCATGGAGGTCGCGGCCACCTTGAGGGTGTAGCAGTCGTCGCCGGTGGTGCGCAGGCACTCCAGGATCTCGCGGCGCTGGGCGAGCAGCAGGTGCAGCGGCTGGTGGCGGTTGCCCGGGTACTTCAGCCGGACCACGGCGAGCACCGGGTAGCCGACCTTGGCCAGGTCGACGGTGGCGTGGTACCCGGTGATGACGCCCAGCGACTCCAGGTTCCGCACCCGCTCGGTGGTGGCGGACGGGCTGAGGTTGACCCGGCGGCCCAGCTCGCTGAGCGAGATCCGGGCCTCCTGCTGGAGCTGGTCGATGATCGCCCAGTCGGTGTCGTCGAGATTCGCGGCCATCCGGCGATATTACCGGGGGATTCGTGGCCGGGTGGGGGTTCTGCCGGGAGCATCGGGTTCCGTACGGGATCCGCCCGGGAATAGCCTCGTGGCATGCAACTTGGCGTCAACGTACCGAACTTCGGGCCCGGGACCGACCCCGGCATGCTGCGCGACTGGGCACGGGTGGCGGAGGGCCTCGGGTTCGACCTGCTGATGGTCTCGGACCACGTCGCCCTGACGGCGGACGTCTCCGAGCGCTACCCCGAACCCTTCTACGACCCCTTCGCGACCCTCTCCTGGCTGGCCGGGGTCACCGACGGGCGGCTGCGGCTGGGCACCACCGTGCTGGTGCTGCCGTACCGGAACCCGCTGCTGGTGGCGCGCATGGCGAGCAGCCTGCACCGGCTCAGCGGCGGGCGGTTCGTGCTCGGCGTCGGGGCCGGCTGGGCGCGGCAGGAGTTCGAGGCGCTCGGAGTGCCGTTCGGCGCGCGGGGACGGCTGACCGACGAGTACCTGGGCGTGGTCCGCGAGGCCTGGGGACAGCAGGGGGAGGGCGCCGCCGCCCCGGTCTGGGTCGGCGGGCACAGCGCGGCGGCGCTCCGGCGGGCCGCCGAGTTCGGCGACGCGTGGCACCCGCTGCGGCTGACGCTCGGGCGGATGCGGTCCGTGCTGGAAAGCCACGCCCTGCCGGGGTTCGCCCCGCGGATCGCGCTGCGGCTGACCGACCGGCCGCTGGACGACCCGGAACGGCCCGCTGGGGTCGGCACCCTGGAACAGGTCATCGGTGACCTGCGGGCACTGCGCGGACTCGGCGCCGAGGCCGTGGTGCTGGACCCGTACCAGGCCGACCCGGAGGAGACCCGCCACCCCGAGACCGCGTGGCGGGCACTGACGGTCGTGGCCGAGGAGTGGAGGAGGACGTCGTGATCACGACTGCGGACGAGGCGCTGCTGCGACGCGCGATCGGGATCGCGGCGCGGGCGGTGGAGCTCGGCGACGCGCCGTACGGCTCGCTGCTGGCCGGGCCGGACGGCGCGGTGCTGGCCGAGGCGCACAACACCGTCCGGCGCGACGACGACATCACGGCCCACCCGGAGCTGAAGCTCGCCCGCTGGGCGGCCCGGGAGCTGGACGGCGAGACCGCCGCCCGCACGACCATGTACACCAGCTGCCAGCCCTGCGGGATGTGCGCGGGGGCGCTGGTCCGGTCGGGGATCGGGCGGGTCGTGTACGCGCTCGCGACCGAGCAACTGGTCGAGCTCAACCCGGAGGCGGGGGCGTGGCCGGTGCTGGCGGAGGACGGGCCGGCGCTGTTCGAGGCGGCGCGGGTGCCGATCGAGGCCTACTACCAGGGGAGTTGAGCGCAGGCGGGCGCCCGGCGGGCGGCGCGGGAAGTCGGACGGGGGTCGACTTCCCGCGCGGGGCGTGTCACGGCGATCGGCCTGGGACGCCTGCACGCCGGTGTTCTGGCAGGCGTGCAGCGGCCAGCGGCCGTCCTCGGTACGGGACATCACGTACAGCGGGGTTCCACCGGAGGGTGACGGTGTCATCGGTCATGTGGATCACCCTCGTCCCTCAAGCCGACTTGAGGTCAAGAGCGGAGTGCTTGCGCCGTGCGGCACGATGGGGGTCATGGCAGAGCGGCGATACGAGTACGCACCGGCGGGGACGCTTCCGGGGCTGTTGCAGCGCGGCCGGGGGCTGGGGGCGCTGATGGCGGCGGAGGATCCCGCGTCGGCGGCCGAGCTGGTGTACGGGTGCATCCGGTACGAGTGGCGCTGGGATGCGACCGTCGACGATCGGCACCTGTACCTGGCCCGGCTGGTCCGGGACCTGGAGCTGCCGCTCGGGCCGGTGGTCGAGCTGCTGGCCGGGGGCGAGGAGGCCTGCGAGCGGGCGGCCCGGGTGTTGGAGCTGCTGGCGCTCGGCGGCTCGGTCGAGGCCCGGGAGGCGCTGCGGGCGTACATCCGGGAGGGCGAGCACTGGCTGAACGTCCTGGAGTGGGTGGCCGAGGCCTGGCCGTGGGAGTGGTGGGGCGACCTGGAGGAGGTCGTGCGGGAGCGGTCGTCCGAAGAGGACGGGTCCGAGCCGACGCGGGAGGTCGAGCAGCCCGAGGCCTTGGTGGGGCCGGAGCGGGGCGAGGAGCCCGATGTCCCGGCGCTGGTCGCCGAGCTGGAGCGGGCCTGGGTGGACCGCACCTGGTGCGGCCCGGTGCGGACGGCCCGCGGGCTGGCCCGGTTCGGCCCCGGGGCGGCCGGCGCGGTGTCGCTGCTGCGCCGGTTCTGGCTGTACACCCCGCACTCGTACGAGCGGGCCGGGTACCTGGAGGCCCTGGCGGCGCTGGGGTCGGCGGGCGTGGAGCAGGCCTTCACCGAGTCGCTCTGGGACTGCGAGGCGGACGCCCGCCTGCTGGGGGCCCGGCACGCCCCCGACACGGCCCAGGTGCGGGCCCGGCTGGCGTACCTGCTGGACGATCCGATCGAGGAGTCGAGGGTCAAGAACGCCGCCGAGGAGCGACTCGCCGGGCTGACCTAGGGAGCCTTCCGACAGCGTGGGGGAGCTGTTCGAAGAGGGCTAGAGTGGACGCGTGAACGCGTGAGTGATGGTCCGGACCCCGAGAGGTGTTCCGGGCCACATTCATTTCCAGGGCTTCTCCCCTGTGACCCGAGCGTTCGCCGGCCCACCAGATCAGCACCAGAGCCTCCGGAGGCCCCGCCTTGAGCGACCAGCCGTTCGCGCATCTGCACGTCCACACCGAGTACTCGATGCTGGACGGTGCCGCCCGGCTGAAGCAGATGTTCAAGGAGGTCGAGCGGCTGGGCCAGACCCATGTCGCGATGACCGACCACGGGAACATGTACGGCGCCGCCGAGTTCCACCGGCAGGCGACCGACGCCGGGATCACCCCGGTGATCGGCATTGAGGCGTACGTCGCTCCCGAGTCCCGTTCGAACACCAAGCGCATCCTGTGGGGCCAGCCGCACCAGAAGCGGGACGACGTCTCGGCGTCCGGCGCGTACACCCACAAGACCATCTGGGCCCGGAACAAGGAGGGCCTGCACAACCTCTTCAAGCTGACCTCGCGCTCGTACTCCGAGGGCTGGCTGGTGAAGTGGCCCCGGATGGACAAGGAGCTGATCTCGGAGCTGTCCGGCGGTCTGATGGCGACCACCGGCTGCCCGTCCGGCGAGGTGCAGACCCGGCTGCGGCTCGGGCAGTTCGACGAGGCGCTGAAGTCCGCCGCCGACTACCAGGAGATCTTCGGCAGGGAGAACTACTTCCTGGAGCTGATGGACCACGGCCTGGACATCGAGAAGCGGGTCCGCGACGGGCTGCTGGAGATCAGCCGGAAGCTGAACATCCCCCCGGTGGTCACCAACGACTCGCACTACACCACCGAGGCCGACGCCGGCGCCCACGACCTGCTGCTCTGCGTGCAGACCGGCAAGAACCTCTCGGACCCGGACCGCTTCCGCTTCGACGGCACCGGCTACTACATCAAGTCCGCCGCCGAGATGTACGCGCTGGACTCCTCGGACGCCTGGCAGGAGGGCTGCCGCAACAGCCAGCTGCTGGTCGCCTCCCGGGTCGACACCGAGGGCATGTTCAAGTTCAGGAACCTGATGCCCCGGTTCCCGATCCCGGAGGGCTTCGAGTCCGAGGCGGACTTCTTCAAGTCCAAGGTCTGGGAGGGCATGGACTGGCGCTTCCCGGGCGGGTACGACGAGGAGCACAAGAAGCTCGCCGAGTACGAGATGGACACCATCATCCAGATGGGGTTCCCGGCGTACTTCCTCGTGGTCGCCGACTTCATCATGTGGGCGAAGAGCCAGGGCATCGCGGTGGGCCCGGGCCGCGGGTCGGCGGCCGGTTCGCTGGTCGCCTACGCGATGGGCATCACCGACCTCGACCCCATCCCGCACGGCCTGATCTTCGAGCGCTTCCTCAACCCCGAGCGCATCTCGATGCCCGATGTCGACATCGACTTCGACGAGCGCCGGCGCGGTGACGTGATCCGCTACGTGACGGAGAAGTGGGGATCCGACAAGGTCGCCATGATCGTCACCTACGGCACCATCAAGGCGAAGGCCGCCATCAAGGACTCCTCGCGCGTCCTCGGCTACCCGTACGCGATGGGCGACCGGATCACCAAGGCGATGCCGCCGGACGTCATGGGCAAGGGCATCCCGCTGTCCGGCATCACGGACAGCAGTCACCCCCGCTACAGCGAGGCGGGCGAGATCCGCGCGCTGTACGAGAACGACCCGGACGTGCGGAAGGTGATCGACACCGCGCGCGGCATCGAGGGCCTGATCCGTCAGCCCGGTGTGCACGCGGCCGGCGTCATCATGTCCGCCGAGCCGCTGACCGACCACATCCCGGTCTGGACCCGGCACACCGACGGCGTCACCATCACGCAGTTCGACTACCCCACTTGTGAGGGCCTCGGCCTCCTCAAGATGGACTTCCTCGGCCTGCGCAACCTGACGATCATGGACGACGCCGTCAAGGCGATCGAGAAGAACAAGGGCGTCAAGATCAACCTGCTCGAGCTGCCGCTCGACGACAAGCCCACCTACGAACTCCTCGCCCGCGGCGACACGCTCGGCGTCTTCCAGCTCGACGGCGGGCCGATGCGCTCGCTGCTGCGCCTGATGAAGCCCGACAACTTCGAGGACATCTCCGCCGTCCTGGCGCTGTACCGACCGGGCCCGATGGGCGTCAACTCGCACACCAACTACGCGCTGCGCAAGAACGGGCAGCAGGAGATCACCCCGATCCACCCGGAGCTGGAGAAGCCCCTGGAGGAGGTGCTTCGGCCCACCTACGGCCTGATCGTCTACCAGGAGCAGGTGCAGAAGGCCGCGCAGATCCTGGCCGGCTACTCGCTCGGCCAGGCCGACCTGCTGCGCCGAGCGATGGGCAAGAAGAAGAAGGAGATCCTGGAGGCGGAGTTCGTGCCCTTCCAGAAGGGCTGCCGCGAGCGCGGCTACTCCGACGCGGCCATCCAGGCGGTGTGGGACGTCCTCGTCCCCTTCTCCGGCTACGCGTTCAACAAGGCGCACACCGCCGGGTACGGGCTGGTCTCGTACTGGACGGCGTACCTCAAGGCCAACTACCCGGCCGAGTACATGTCCGGCCTGCTGACCTCCGTCAGGGACGACAAGGACAAGTCGGCGGTCTACCTCAACGAGTGCCGCAAGATGGGCATCCAGGTGCTGCCGCCGGACGTCAACGAGTCGGACTCGGACTTCACGCCGCACGGCAGCGAGACCGTCCGGTTCGGTCTGACGGCCATCCGCAACGTCGGCGGGCCGGTGGTCGAGTCGATGATCCGCACCCGGAAGGCGAAGGGGAAGTTCGCCTCCTTCCCGGACTTCCTGGAGAAGGTGGAGTCGGTGGTCTGCAACAAGCGGACCGTCGAATCGCTGATCAAGGCCGGGGCGTTCGACTCGCTCGGGCACACCCGCAAGGGCCTGAGCGCGCAGTTCGAGCCGATGATCGACAACGTCGTCGGGGTGAAGCGCAAGGAGGCCGAGGGGCAGTTCGACCTCTTCGGCGGCGACACCACCTCGGACGAGCCGAGCTTCGGGCTGGACGTCGTGTTCTCCGAGGAGGAGTGGGAGAAGTCCTTCCTGCTCACCCAGGAGCGGGAGATGCTCGGCCTGTACGTCTCCTCCCACCCGCTGCACGGCATCGAGCACGTGCTCGCCGACAAGTCGGACTGCGCGGTGGCGGACCTCGCGGAGCGGCCGGACGGCAGCATCGTCACCATCGGCGGCATCATCTCGGGCCTCCAGCGGAAGATGACCAAGCAGGGCAACGCCTGGGCGATCGCGACCGTCGAGGACCTCGCGGGCTCGATCGACTGCATGTTCTTCCCGGCGAGCTACCAGCTGGTCTCCTCCCAACTGGTCGAGGACGCCGTGGTGTTCGTGCGCGGCAAGCTGGACAAGCGGGAGGACGTGCCGCGGCTGATGGGCATGGAGCTGTCCATCCCGGACCTCTCGAACGCCCACGCCGAGGCGCCGATCGTCATCAACATCCCGAGCGGGAAGGTCACCCCGCCGCTGATCGCCCGGCTCAGCGAGGTGCTGACCCACCACAAGGGCACCACCGAGGTGCGGGTGCGGCTGGAGAGCCGCACCAAGACCACGGTGCTGCGGCTGGACCGGCACCGGGTGAAGTCGGACCCGGCGCTGTTCGGGGACCTCAAGCAGCTGCTCGGGCCGAGCTGCCTGGCGGGTTAGCCGCCGGTCAGCCGTCCCGACGGGGGCCCGGGGTGTGCCGCCCCGGGCCCTTCCGCGTGCTCAGGCCCCGCTGCCCAGCCCCGGCGGGACCGCCGTGTGCAGGGCCGAGACGAAGGCCGAGATGGCCGGGTGGGAGCCCGCGCCGGCCCGGAACGCGGCGCGGGTGCGGCGGTACATCGGCAGCCGGGTGAGGACGACGCCGGGCGGCGGCCCGGCGGTGCCCAGGTGGGGGACCAGCGCCACGCCCTGGCCCGCGGCCACCAGCGAGAGCACCGTGGTGAAGTCGTCGATCTGGTGCCGGACCCGGGGCGCGAACCCCGCCGCCTCGCAGGCGCGGACGGCCATGGTGTGGCAGAGCGTGCCGGGCGGGGACAGGATCCACGGCGCGCCGCTCTGCTCGGCGAGCACCCCCGGGGTGCGGGCGGCCAGGTACATCGGTTCGGTGAAGACCGGGCGGGTGACGGCGAGGCCCGGTTCGGGGTCGGCCGGGACGAGGTCGTACTCGTGGACCAGCGCCACGTCCAGCTCGCCCGCGCGCAGCGCCGCGCCGACGGCGGCCGGATCCACCTCGGTGACCATCGGTTCCAGCCCCGGGTGCCAGGCGGCGAGGCCGGCGAGCACCGCCGGGATGATCGCGCGGGCCGCCGAGGGGTAGGTGCCGATCCGCAGCGGCCCGGCCAACCCCCGCTTCGCGTGGGCGAGTTCGGCGCCGGCCTGTTCCAGCAGGGCGAGCACGGCCTCGGCGTGGCGGACCAGGCCCAGCCCGGCCGGGGTGAGGGTGACCCGCCGGCCGGTGCGCTCCAGCAGCGGGACGCCGGCCTCCTTCTCCAGGACGGACAGCTGCTGGGACACCGCCGAGGGGCTGAAGGACAGCGCCTCGGCGACGGCCGCGATGGTGCCGAGGTGGGCGAGTTCGCGCAGCAGGCGCAGGCGTCGGACGTCGAGCATCGGCTCAGCTTACGAGAAGCTTCGGAAATGTGAACTGGACCTGTGCTATCGGCGGGCCGCAGGATCGTTGCCATGCCACTCACGAGCATGGAAGCCAAGGGCATCCACGTCCCCCTGATCACCCCCTTCGCCGCCGACGGCTCCGTCGCCCTCGACGCGCTGGAGAAGCTCGCACTCGAGGTCCTGGACGCCGGGGTGGCCGGCCTGGTCGCGCTCGGCACCACCGGCGAGCCCGCCGCGCTGACCGCCGAGGAGCGGGACGCGGTCGTCGACGTCGCCGCGTCCGCCTGCGCCGCGCGCGGGGCGCAGCTGACGGTCGGCGCCTCCGGTGGCGACACCCGGGCCGTCGGCGAGGCGCTCGCCGCACTCGGCGCGCGGGTGCCGCAGGCGGCGGCGCTGGTCACCACCCCGGCCTTCGTCCGGGCCGGCGAGGCCGGGACGGTCGCGCACTTCCGGGCGCTGGCCGCGAGCAGCCCGCTGCCGCTGGTCGTCTACCACATCCCGTACCGCACCGGGCAGCAGCTCTCCACCGCTGCGCTGCGCGAACTGGCCGCGATCGAGGGCGTGGTGGGCGTCAAGTACGCGACCGGCGGGCTGGACCAGACGGCCGCCGAACTGCTCGCCGACGCCCCCGAGGGGTTCGCCTTCCTCACCGGCGAGGACGCCTTCCTGTCGCCGATGCTGGCGATCGGCGCGGCCGGCGGCATCCTCGCCTCTGCGCACCTGGCGACCGGCCGGTTCGTCGAGCTGTACGAGGCCTGGCGGGCCGGGGACGTCGAGCGGGCCCGGACGCTCGGGCACCGGCTGACCGCGCTGGCGCTGTCCGCGTTCACCGCGCCGAACCCGACGGTGACCAAGGGCGTGCTGCACGCCCAGGGCCGGATCCCGACCCCGGATGTGCGGCTGCCGCTGCTGCCGGCCGGGGAGGCGGAGGTCGCGGCCGCGCTGGCCCTCGTCAATGGTCTGGACCACTAAGCGCTCTCACACCGTGGAACAGCAGGTCGTGCGACACCCGTGACAAGGCATGATGGGCAGAGTGCGACGGTAGGCAGCACCATTCAGAGGAGTAGTCGGAATGAAGATCGGCATTGTCGGGGCCACCGGCCAGGTCGGCGGCGTGGTCCGCGAGATCCTGGCCGAGCGCGCTGGACTTCCCGGTGGAATCGGCCCGGTGGAACAGCTGCGGCTGTTCGCCTCGGCCCGCTCGGCCGGGCGCACGCTGCCCTGGCAGGGCACCGAGGTCACCGTCGAGGACGCGGCCACGGCCGACTACACCGGCCTGGACATCGTGATCTTCTCGGCCGGCGGCTCCACCTCCAAGGCCCTGGCCCCCAAGGCCGCCGCGGCCGGTGCCGTCGTCATCGACAACTCCTCCGCCTGGCGCCGCGACCCCGAGGTCCCGCTGGTCGTCTCCGAGGTCAACCCGGAGGCCATCGCCGACCGCCCCAAGGGCATCATCGCCAACCCCAACTGCACCACCATGGCGGCCATGCCGGTGCTGCGCCCGCTGCACCAGGAGGCGGGGCTCGCCGCCCTGGTCGTCTCCACCTACCAGGCCGTCTCCGGCAGCGGCGTGGCCGGCGTGGCCGAGCTGCGGGACCAGGCCGCCAAGGTCGTGGACGGCGCCGCCGCCCTCGCCCACGACGGCTCCGCCGTCGAGTTCCCCGAGCCCAAGGTCTACCGGCGGCCGATCGCCTTCAACGTGGTGCCGCTGGCCGGCTCCATCGTCGAGGACGGCTCCAACGAGACCGACGAGGAGCAGAAGCTCCGCCACGAGAGCCGCAAGATCCTCGGCATCCCCGAGCTCAAGGTCGCCGGCACCTGCGTGCGCGTCCCGGTCTTCTCCGGCCACTCGCTGCAGATCAACGCCCGCTTCGAGCGCCCGATCAGCCCCGAGCGGGCCGTCGAACTGCTCACCGCCGCCCCCGGCGTCGAGCTGTCCGAGATCCCCACCCCACTGCAGGCGGCCGGGCAGGACCCGAGCTACGTCGGCCGCATCCGGGTCGACGAGACGGTGGAGAACGGCCTGTCGCTGTTCGTCTCGAACGACAACCTGCGCAAGGGCGCCGCGCTCAACGCCGTCCAGCTGGCCGAGCTGGTGGCCGCCGAGCTCAAGGGCTGACACCCCGGCCGGGCACCCCGGCCGAGCACCCCGGCGTAGCGTCACGTGACGTTTGGCGGGCCCCGTCGTTGAACGGGGCCCGCCTTCGTGTTTCTTTGCGACTCATTGGGGCCGCTGTTGCGGGACCGGGACATCTGCCGAGGTTCGGGCCGCGAACCAGGGGGAAAAGGTGACCCAACGATCGGGCGGACAAGGGGGCCCCTCACCCCACACGTCCGGCCGACGGGCGGACCGCCCACCCAGACCGACCTTCGAGGGCGAGCGGAAAGAGGTGCGCGGATGGACCGCTGTGTCGTCCTGGTGGATGCCGGATACCTGCTGGGCGCTGCCGCCAGTCTGCTCGCCGGCGACCCGTCCCGCTCCAAGGTCACCGTCGACCACACCGCGCTGATCAGCGCCCTGCGCGAACGCGCCGAGGCCGAGACCGGGCTGCCGCTGCTGCGGATCTACTGGTTCGACGCGGCCCCCGACCGCCGCCCGATGCCCGAGCACCGCCGGCTGCGCGTGCTGCCCCGGGTCACCGTACGGCTCGGCGCCCTCACCCGGGCCGAGGGGCGCTGGGTGCAGAAGGGCGTGGACGCCGCGATGCACGCCGAACTCTCCGAACTCGCCCGCAACCGGGCCTGCGCCGACGTCGTGCTGATCACCGGCGACGGGGACCTGCTGCCCGGCATGATGACCGCCAAGGAACACGGCGTGGCCGTGCACCTGTGGGCGCTGCAGGCCGCTGACGGGGACTTCAACCAGTCCGAGGACCTGGTCGGCGAGGCCGACGAACGGCGCGTACTGGACCGCGAGTGGATCGAGGGCTCCTTCTCGCTGCGCGACCACTCCACCGTGTTCCCCGCCCCCGGTACGGGCGGCGCCCGGCAGGAGATCGCCAAGATCCTCGCCGCCCCGCCGGCCTCCCCGCCGAGCGTGGCGCCCCCGGCCGTCCGGCCTGCCGCCGCGACGGCCGAGGAATCCGCCGCCAACGGGCGGCCGCAGCCGGCCGCGGCGCTGCGGGTGGTGCCCACCCCGAAGGACCTCGCCGGGCGGATCCCGGCCGTCACCCCGATCACCCCGGTGGCGGGCGTACCGGCCAACGGCCACGCGAACGGCCACGCCGCCAACGGACACCCGGCGGGCGGGCCGGTGCTGCGCTGGTCCTCCGACCGGGGCTGGGTCGACCGGCCCGTCCCCGAGCCCTCCACCACCGCCGGGGACGGCCTGCCGACCCTGGCCCAGCTGACCACCGCCGAACAGCGCTGGGCCGACCGCGAGGAGGACATCACCACCATCGGCGGCGACGCCCACGAGGTCGGGCAGGTCTTCGCCCGCCGCTGGAGCGACCGGCTCGGCGACCTCGAACGCCTCACCCTGCTCTGGCCCGACTACCCGCGCATCCCGCACCGGGTCGACGGCGAGCTGCTGCGCTACGCGGCCCGCTTCGGGCTGCTCGCCCACAAGGACGACCAGATCGACGAACACGACCGCTACGCCATCCGGGCGGGGTTCTGGAAGGAGCTGGCGCTCCGGGTGCCGGGCGGGTCGATGGTGGTGGACGACTAGGGCCTGTCTTCACACTCCCGCCTGCGGGGCGACGTTGGGGCACGCACCTCGCCGCGTTGTCGTCGGTTGCCAATGCGCTGCATTGTCGTCCTCCTCCGCCTTGCGATGCACGCACCCCAACGCCGCCCCGCCCGCCCTCCGGGCGGACGACGGGAGTGTGAAGACAGGCCCTAGCTGTCTTCGGCGGGTTGCGGCGAGCGGGCCCCGTTGTCCGGTTCGCCCGTGTGAGCGCGTAAAGTCTCCGGTCGTGGAAGAGACGGCCGGGCGAGCACCCCAGGACACCCCGCCGTGCGTCGCCGTACGCGACCTGGTCAGGACCTACCGCACCGGGCGCGGCGCCGCAGCCACCGAGATCCGGGCCAACGACGGGATCAGCCTGACTGTCCGGCAGGGCGAGGTCTTCGGGCTGCTCGGGCCCAACGGCGCCGGGAAGTCCACCCTCGTCCGCCAGCTCACCGGGCTGCTGCGTCCGGACTCCGGGACGGTCGAACTGCTCGGGCACGACATCGTGCGCCACCCGGAACGGGCCGCCCGGCTGCTCGGCTACCTCGGGCAGGAGTCCACCGCGCTGGACGAGCTGACCGTCGCCCTCGCCGCCGAGACCACCGGACGGCTGCGCGGGCTCTCGCGTTCCGGGGCCCGTGCCGCGGCCGCGGACGTCCTCACCGAACTCGGGCTGGAACCGATCGCGGCGCGGCCGCTCGCCAAGCTCTCCGGCGGGCAGCGGCGGCTCGCCTGCTTCGCGGCCACCCTGGTGGGGGAGCGGCCGCTGCTCGTCCTGGACGAGCCCACCACCGGCATGGACCCCGTCGCCCGGCGGGCCGTCTGGTCGGCCGTCGACCGGCGGCGGGCCGAACACGGCACGACGGTGCTGCTGGTGACCCACAACGTGATCGAGGCGGAGACCGTGCTCGACCGGGTCGCCGTGGTCGACGAGGGCCGGGTGATCGCCTGCGACACGCCCGGCGGGCTCAAGGCGCTGGTCGACGGCGACGTCCGGCTCGACCTGGTCTGGCGGGACGAGGCGCCGATCGGCGTGCCCGCCGTCGCCGAACTGGCCGAGCGGGCCGAACGCACCGGGCGCCGCTGGACCGTCCGCACCACCCCCGAGCAGGCCCGCGAGCTGGTCGCCGCCGTCACCACCGGCCCGGCCTTCGCCGCCCTCGACGACTTCACCCTCGCCACCCCCAGCCTTGAGGACGCCTACCTCAAGCTGGGCGGCCGCCACGGAGGACTGGCCAAGTGACGCTGCTCTCGGTGCCCCCGCAGACCCGCCGGCCCACGGCCGCCGCCCCGCTCGCCCCGGCCGCCCGGCTGCTGCCCGCGCTGGCCGCGGTGTACCGGGCGCAGCTCACCCGGGCGAAGGTGGCCCGGATCCCGCTGCTGTTCGTGGCGACCTTCCAGTCCGTCGGCATCCTGGTGATGATGCGGGGCGTCGTGGACGCCGGGCAGACCTCGGCGGCCCGCTCGGTGGTCGCCGGGTCCAGCGTGCTGGTGGTGGCCTTCGTCGCCCTCAACCTGCTGGCCCAGTACTTCGGGAAGCTGCGGGCCACCGGCGGCCTCGACCACTACGCGACGCTGCCGGTGCCGGCCGCCTCCGTGGTGCTCGGCGCCGCCGCCGCGTACGCCTCCTTCACCCTGCCCGGGACGCTCGTCACGGCCGGCATCGGCGCGGTGATGTTCGGACTGCCGCTCGGCCAGCTGTGGGTGCTGCTGGCCGTCGTGCCGCTCGCCGGGGCCGCCCTCTCCGGGCTCGGCGCGGCCTGCGGGCTGCTCGCGCCGCGGCAGGAGATCGCGACCATGCTCGGGCAGCTCGGCATGTCGGCGGCGCTGCTGCTCGGCGTGCTGCCGGTGGACCACCTGCCGCAGCCGGTGCTGTGGCTGCGCGACCTGCTGCCCTCGACGTACGGGGTGGAGGCCTTCGCCCGGACCTTCGCGCCCGACCCGGACTGGGGGATGGTGCTCGCCGACCTCGGGGTCTGCGCGGCGGTGGGCGTGGTGTCGCTGGCCCTGGCCACCTGGGCGTACCGGCGGGCCGTCGCGCGGTAGCCCTCTCCGGCCGCCGTCCGGCCCGGGCGGTGGGGCCGCTCGCACGGCGGTCGTGAAACGATGGGGCCTGTGACCGTACCGAACACACCTCCGGAACCCGCCCGCGCCGACGTGCCGGCCGAGCCGGGAACCGTACCCGACCCGTTCGCACCGCCGCCGGTCTCCGCCGAGGAGCCGCCCGCCGGTCTGCCGGCGGCGCCGTCCACCGGCGGGCGCGAGGTGCCGGCCGAGCTGCGGATCGGCTCCGGGGTCGTGCTCGCGTGCCTGCTGGTCGGACTGGTGATGGCCGCGCTCTGGGCCTGGCTGGCGCCCAAGGTGCCGCTGGTCGTGGACGGGGACCGGATCCTCTACGTGGACCCCGAGGGCGAGCAGCGGGCCGGCGCCGACGCGGTCTTCGTGCTGATCGGACTGGGCGCCGGGATCCTCACCGCGCTCGGCGCCTTCCTGGTGACCCGCAAGCGCGGCGGCGGGATCTCGGTCGCGCTCGGGCTGGCGATCGGCGGACTGTTCGGCTCGTACGGGGCCTGGAAGCTCGGCCGCTGGCTCGGGCCGAGCGACAACCTGATCGCCGAGGCCCGGCGGGTCGGCAACGGCGGGCACTTCGACGCGAGCATCGACCTCGGCGCGCTGGGGGCGCTGCTGGTGTGGCCGATGACGGCGATGGTGGTGCTGCTGGCGCTGTCGGCGGCGTTCGGGAAGCGGGAGGAGGACCCGCCGCCGTACTGGGGGGTGCCGGCGGGGACGTACGGGGACCCTGCGGGGCAGGCTCCGGTGGACGCGGCTCCTGTGGTGCCGACCACGGAGGACCGGCCGCAGGGCTGAGTTTGCGTGAGCGGGGCGGGAGGTCGGCGGCCGGGTACAGGCCGGGGCCTTCCGCCCCGCGTGGTTCCCCGCGCCCCGCTCGGGGCGCGGGGATTCCGTCTGTACGGGTGGCCTCAGCCGACCTCGGCCGACCTCAGCCGACCTCAGCGGGCGATGGGGGCGGTGTGGGCGCGGGTGAGGGCGACGAGGTCGGCGGGGGCCAGTTCCACTTCGAGGCCGCGGCGGCCCGCCGACACGTAGATGGTCGGGTGGGTGAGGGCGCTGGCGTCGATCACGGTGCGCAGCGGGCGGCGCTGGCCCAGCGGGGAGATGCCGCCGCGGACGTAGCCGCTGCTGCGCTCGGCGGCGGCCGGGTCGGCCATGGCGGCACGCTTGCCGCCGACGGCCGCCGCCAGGGCCTTGAGGTCGAGCTGGCCGGCCACCGGGACCACGCCGACGGTGAGGGCGCCGTCCACGTCGGCGACCAGGGTCTTGAAGACGCGCTCGGCGGCCACGCCCAGAGCCTCGGCGGCCTCGCCGCCGTAGGAGGCGGCGGCCGGGTCGTGCGCGTAGGCGTGGACGGTGAAGGGGACGGCGGCGGTCTCCAGGGCGACGGTGGCGGGGGTGCCCTGGCCGCCCTTCTTCGGCTTCTTGGCCATGGGGGGAGTGCCTCGGCTCAGTTGGGGCTGAAGGACTGGCGGGTGAGGTCGACCGCGGGCAGCGAGGGCAGCCAGCTGAGGACGGCGCTCTCGCGGCGCAGCAGGTCGAGTTCGGTGCGCAGCCGCTGGGCGGTGTCGGGGCAGGCGAGCAGCTGCTGCTTGACCGCGGTCTCGAACACCGAGGCGGCGGCGACCAGGTAGGAGAGCACCTGGGGGTCGTCGGGGAGTTCCTGGCGGCCGTGGGTGCTGGCCTCGCGGGCGCCGGCCAGGCGCTTCTGGTAGACCCGGAAGGCCCGTTCGACCTCGGCGCCGAGCGCGCCGGAGCCCTCGCCGGGGCTCTCCTCGATCGGCTCGACCTCGCCGGTCAGGTACGGGCCGGTGACGTCCACCGAGCGCAGCCGGAACCGGGTGGTGCCGGTGACCAGCAGCTCGTAGCGGCCGTCGGGCTGGGCCTGGGCGGAGGAGAGGTCGGCGACGCAGCCGACGTGGTACACCGCCTCCAGCGGGTCCCCGGTGACGGTGCCCAGACCGTCGAGCGGGCCGGCCGGGCCCTCCCCGGGGCGCACCGGGGAGACCTCGCGGCCGTCCTTGATGGCGAGCACGCCGAAGCGGCGCGGCTCGTCCTCGGACTGTTCGAGCAGATCGGCGACGAGACGGCGGTAGCGCTCCTCGAAGACGTTCAGGGGCAGCACGAGGCCCGGGTAGAGCACGGTGTTCAGCGGGAAGAGCGGCAGCCGTTCTGTCACGGCGGACAGCGTAGTTCCCCGGGGCCCGCCCGTGTCGCGCGGTTACCGCAGTGCCGATCTTTGGACACGCACCGTGTTCACGCGGGGGCGAGCAGGCGGTGCCCGCGCAGGGCGGCGCGGGCGCGGGCGACGCCGCTGGGCGTGGCGGCGGCGCCCGTGCCGAGCGCGGGGGTCCTGGCGTCACCGAGACCTGCGCAGGGGCGGCAGATGCCGGGCCGGGGCACGGGGTCGTGGCACTTGGCGCACTCTGCGGGTTCGGGGCGTGGCGCTCGGACGGGTGGCATCTTGCGTTGGAGGCGGTCGCGCAGGATCGCCGCCGAGGAGTGCATCGGCTGCGGCAGTCCGGGCAGCAGTGCGTGGGCCAACTCGGCTTCGCTGTTGCCCCGTTCGAGCCATCGGGCGACGAGGGGGGCCAGCGTCTGCGCCTCGGCCTCGCCGAGGCGCAGCCGTGGTTCGGGGCGAATCACCCGGAACAGCGCGGCCACGGCGGCGCGGGTCCGTTCATCCGGGAGGGTGGGTTCTTCTCCCGGGTCCTTTACGGGAGGGGTGGCAGCGCGGCCGGTGTCCCGCTCACCGGAGGCCGGACGGGGGACAGTCGGGGCGAGCTGCGGGGTGTCGAAGACATGGGCCTCGGAGCGGAGGGTCCCGTCGGGCATCCGGACGGTGTCGACCCGGTAGTACCCGGCGTCCTTGAGTTCCTTGAGCGCCCGGCGGAGGGCGCCGCGCCCCTGCGGGCTGGTGTCCGCCATGTGGCGACCGTCCTCGCGCCATCCGTTGGGGCGGGAGAGGAGGTCGGCGAGGAGGCCTCGGGCGGTGTAGCTGAGGCGACGGTCCTGCAACAGGCCGTTGGGAAGCACGGTGAAAGCGCGCGCGTGGGCGCTACGATGAATCTGCATTGGGAGTGTTGGCTCCTGTGCCGGACCCCGGGGTGTTCCAGCACCGCCGGGGTCAACTATGTTCTGTTGATGATGCGCAACGTAGCACGGCAATCACGCTGAGTGTGAAGAGTTCGCGAAAAGCCGTGGCCCGGGCCACGGTTGCCGCCACGGCATCCTTGAACGCCTGCACTTCTTCCACCCGGACGGGGCTGGTTGGGTCATGCGGGTGCGGACTGCCCGCCGGCGTGTCCGCCGTCGGGCCGGTGCTTCCGTGGTCGGTAGGGACGGCCCTTCGCCGTGTACCGGAACGGCTCCGGCTGGTCCGGATAGCGGGTCACCCACTGGTTGCACCGGAAACAGAAGGCCTCTCCCACTTCCGGGTCCAACGCGATGGGCTGATCACACAGCGGACAGTCCACGGGTCTCCTACGCGCTCAGGTCGAACTCCCCGTCCTTGATGGCGCTGGTGAACTCCGCCCACGCCTCGCGGGTCATGGTGACCACCTCACCGGGCCGCTCGCTGTCGCGCAAGGCGACGATGCCGGGGACGTTGGTGGCCACCTCGGGGCACGCCTTGCGGACGGTGTTCTGGCAGGCCGCCATGGCGACGAACTCGAAGTCGGAACGCTTGGTCATTTGCTGTTCCCTTCATTTGAGTCAGCACGAGGAACTTCCGCGCGCCGTCGTGCACTTGCGGGCCCACCCCGGCCGGATTCCCAGACAGCCGGGACGGGGGTCCAGGTGGTCGCCTCCGGGCCGTTCGGGATCCGGCGGTCGTCGCCCGCCTCTGGGGCCCTCTCGCACCGGCTGTGGGCCGGCAGGTAGTGCGGGCGGTCGTTGACCTTGCACACCTCGTGCCGCAGACGCCGCAACGCGAGCGACTCGGCGACGGGTTCGAGCGGCGGCGGGTCGTCGCCCTGGTCATCGTCGTAGGGCACGGGCCCCCCGAGGAAGTGAGTCCAACTCAGGGGTGGGACATTCGGGTTACTCCCCATCGGTCACCGCCAGGCATTCGCCGTCAGCGATGTGCTGCTCCCGCCACTTGGCGATCTTGCGCCGAATCGTCGGGTGTTCGATGTGGTCGGCGTCGAGCCCATCGAAGTACAGGCAGCTGGGACAGTCGTCGGCATCCGGCGCGGGCCTGTCCGGCGTTCGCCGGGCGATCTCATGCAGGGACACGGGCCACCGCCTTGCACGCCTGCCGGTGCTGCGTACGAAGCGCTTGGATCTCCCGTACCACGGCGGGGCAGCGGAGTTCGGGGTACCTCCTCGTCAGCTCTGCCCGCATGATCCGGCGGAACGCGTGGCACACGGCGCAGTCAGGCTGCGTCATGGGGTTCCTCCCAATCCAGCGGCGCGTACTTGAACGGCTCCGTCGGCTTGTTCGCGGCTTCGGCCCGGGCCTGCCGGTACTCGGCACGACAGGCGGCGATCAGGGCCGCGCTGGCGCGCTTGCCGGGGGGCCGGATGTGCCGATCGGCTTCGTGTACCTCGCGTGTCATCGTTGTCGCTCTCCGACTCCGGTCCCGTGTCCCCCGACTGCCAGCAGGCCGATCGTGCCCCGACCCCGCGAACCATTGCGACGGCGTGAAGGCGTCACTCCGGAGGCCTGACAAGACGTCATTTCGGCGTCGTTAGGCGACGTTTGGGCCTATCGTCTAGCCATGACTACGCCGAACGAGACCCTTCGGGCCGTACGCCTCGGGCTCCGCCTCAGCCAGGACGAGTTCGCGAAGCGGCTGCGGGCAGTCGGGGAGGACCAAGGGGAGCCGAACGACGCCAGCAAGCGCCTGGTTCAGCGCTGGGAGTCAGGGGAGGTGAGGTCTCCCCGCCCGGTGTACGTTCGAGCCCTTGAGGCTGTCACCAAGATTCCCGTTGACCGCCTCGGCTTCGACTCGCCACAGTTGCCGCCAAGGGTCAGCGTGGACGGTACGGGAGGGCACGACGTGACCAGTGATGAACCGGGCGTGCCCGTGCAGGCTGCGCCCGCGCCCACGGGTGAGGACTACTCGGGGGTATGGGTCAGCCACTACGAGTTCTACAGCAGTAGCCGGGAGAACACGTTCGCCGGCCTTCACCACGTCGTGCTGTCCCAGAACGGGAACCGGATCACGGGGCGATCCCTCCCCGGTGCGTCGTCCAACCCTGACTCGCCGCTGTCATTCGATCTCACTGTTGATCGAAACGTCGTTACGGGCTCCTGGGTGGAACAGACCGCACAGGACGGCTACTACCAGGGGGCCAGGTACCACGGCGCCATTCAGTTGCTGGTCGATCCGACCGGCCGCCGTATGGCTGGCAAGTGGGTCGGCTTCGGCAAGGACTTCGACGTCAACTCCGGGCCGTGGGAGCTGCGTCTGTTGGACAAGTCCACGGCTAACGACGTCCTGAGTCGATACAGCGTGCCGCCGGAGGCGTAGTTTGCCCGCAGCGCAAACGCAAAGAGGAACCCGCCGCCATGACGCTCTCAGTGTTGATCCGAGCGACTTCGAGACGAACCCGAGGTGATGCGGCGGTGGTGTTCGAGGAGAAGGCTGGCGAGGTGTGCCCTGTTTCGGCGGCCCCGGCCATTTTGGCCGGGGCCGCCGCCGAATCTGCAGGGCAAACCGCTTGATCGGATTTCGCGAGTTCCGAAGAGTGTTTTTCTCGGATCTCCTTCTTATTCGGGCGGCCTGACCGTTTCACGGCCAGGCCGACCGCGCATTGGGGTGTGTGGAAGGGGCGGGTGGGCGGGCTATCAAGTGTTTGGGCGGGCCTGCACCCTTGGGTGCGGGCCCGCCTGGGTTCTCACCGGGTCTTGGCCTTGGGCTTGCGGGCACTCTGCGCAGGAAGTCGGTCCGGTCGACTTCCTGCGCGGCACCCGTCGCCGCTCGATCCGGCCACCGGGCAGCGGGACCTCCGCCCGCTGGCGGAGCTGTTCACCATGCTCAAGCGGGCCGGCGCCGAGCGGATCATCACCTACGCGGCCCTGGGACTGGCCCGCCTGCGCGCCTAAGCGGTGGGCCGGACCTCCGCCAGGATCCCCTCCACTCCCTGGTCCAGCAGGAGGTCGGCCACCTGCACGCCCAGCTTCTCCGGCTCGCCCAGCGGGCCGGAGAGGCGGGCCTCCACCTGCCGGCTGCCGTCCAGGGAGGTGACCTGCCCGTGCAGGGTCAGTACGTCGCCGTCGGCCTTGCCGAACGCGCCGACCGGCACGCTGCATCCGCCGTGGAGCTCGGCCAGCATCGCCCGCTCGGCCCGTACCTCCGCGTCGGTCACCGGGTCGCCGGCCCCGCCCAGGATCTCGCGGGCCAGCTCGTCGTCCTCGCGGATCTGGATGCCCAGGGCGCCCTGGCCGGGCGACGGGGGGAACAGCCCGATCGGCAGGATCTCGCTGATCTCCTCGCCGCGACCGAGCCGCTTGATCCCGGCGGCCGCCAGGACTACGGCGTCCAGCCGCTGTGTTTCGAGCTTGCCGAGCCTGGTCGGGACGTTCCCCCGGATCTGCACCGGCACCAGGTCCGGGCGAATGTGCAGCAGCTGGGCGATCCGACGTGATGCGGAGGTGCCGATCCTGCCGCCGTGCGGGAGATCGGCGAGGGTATTGCCGCACAGCGCGTCGTGCACATCCGCACGGGTGGGCGGGGGCAGGAGGATCAGGCCGGATGGGTTCGTGGTCGGCAGGTCCTTGAGGGAGTGCACGATCACATCGACCTGACCGGACACGAGCGCGTTCACCTGGTTCACTGAGAACGCCGAGCCGCCGCCGCGCTCCGACACGGCGCGGAGAGCCGACCTGCGGTCCTGGTCGCCGGCCTCCGTGATCACCCGCTGGCGGAAGACCACGTCAGGAAAGCGCTCCCGCAGCGGCGCCAGGAACTCCCTGACCTGGGCCCGTGCCAAGTGACTGGCCCGTGACCCCACCACCAGTGTGCTCATACGCCAACTCCCCGTATCTGACGAGATGTTGACCGCATGCTACCCGTATCGAACACGCCCGGTTTCCGACGGAATGTCGGAAACTGGGAAAGGAGCTCCCATGCTGAACACCACGCGGACCTTCCGAGTCCGCTGGGCATGTGGCGCTTCTTGCTCGCTGCCCCGCCGGCTTTGTCCGGCGGGGCAGCGAAACGAAGCTGGACCAATTCCAACGGAGTCCAACAGTGCCGCAGTTCTCCCTTGCTCTGCACAGGAGGTCGGCCTGGCCGATTTTCTGTGCAAGTAGCCGTCGCCGCTTCGGCCTCGTCGAAGCGGCGACGGGGCGAAGTGACGGTCATCGGTTTCTCGTTTAGTCGAAGGTGAGCCGGGGAATCGCCTCGATGTCGATCCCGTACCGGCGGTAGACCTTGGTCGTGTTCTCGCTCGTCAGCTTGGCGACAGGGAACCCGAGTGAGGCCGCTGTTGCGTGGACGTGATCGGCGCTCTCCCCCTCGATCTCCAGGTACGGGGGGATCAGCGGCCACTCGTCGATCTCGATGGCTGCACCGCCCAGCGTCCAGGAGGACCGGCGGTTCTCCTGGTACGCCTTCGGTCGGTATCCGAGCTTGCCGAGGAGTGTGTTCGTGGTGTCGAAGTCGCCGACCGTCGTCTCCGTCTCGGTCACGCCGTCGATCGCCTCGGAGCGGATCTCCTTGACGCACAGCGTGACCTCAGTGCCGGTGTCGCGCAGTCGGACCCATGTCCCGGGCCGGCCCGGGATGTCGTAGACGTAGCGGCGCTGGAGTCGGTCGGCTACGTGCTCGGCCCCGGATTCGGTCAGCAGTGCGCGGATCTTCTCCGGGATGATGTTGAGGATCTTTGCCTCGAACTCGGTTGCGCTCATCCGTACTTGCCTTCTTGCCTTCTTCGGGTCGTTTCCACTTTTCCGGTAAGTGTCTTTCGTGCGCCCCGGCCATTTTGGCCGGGGCCGCCGCCGAATCGTGGGTTCCTGACAGGGGTGGGCGGGACGGCGAGTGTTTGGGTAGGCCCGCGCCTTTGGGTGTAGGGCCGCCTGGGGGCTCATCGGGGCTTGGCCCTGGAGTTGTGGGCACTCTGCGCAGGAAGTCGGTGCGGCCGCTTCCTGCGCAATCAGGCGGCGGGCGGGGTCAGCCGCGTTGGAGGAGGCGGGTGGCGCCGGTGACGACGGTGGAGGCGAGGAGCCAGCCGACGACGACGAGGCCGGCGGCGATCCACTGGCTGGTGCCGCCGGGGTTCCAGGCGCCCTGGTTGAGGTCGACGATGGGGAGCAGTTTGTCGAGGGTGTAGAGGACCGCGTTCCAGTGCGGGCGTTCGTCGGCCTTGAGCGGGTCGGGCTGGTGGGTGGCGAACCAGATGCTGCCCAGCGCCCACGCGAGCAGCAGCCACAGGCCCGCGCGGCCGGGGCGGTAGCCGTAACCGACGGTGACGTCCTGGACCAGGCCCCAGATCCGGGCGGGCAGCGGCAGGGTCTCCCGGCGGCGGCGCTGCTTGGCGTACAGCACCTCGCGGGCGTCGTCGTCGGCGCCGTCGCGGCGCAGGGCGGCGGCGAGCTGTTCGTAGGACTCCGGCTGGAAGTCCACCGCGGAGCCCTCCAGCCAGGCGATCCGCTGCCGGACGGTGAACTGGTCGACCGGGCGCAGGTTCTCGTAGACGAAGCCGGTCAGGCCCAGGTGCTTGCCGCGCGGCCAGGACTCCGGGCGGTCGACCAGGTTGCCGACCCGGGCGCGGGAGAGCGAGACCGTCCCGGTGGGCCGGACCCGGCAGGTGAAGCGCAGTTCGGGGGTGTGGATGCGGCGCAGCGAGAGCTCGTCGTCACCCTCCAGGTGGAACTCCCCGGAGATCAGGCAGGCGGCGTCGAAGCGGGCGTCCGAGAGCCGCACCTGGCCGAAGGCGCGGAACGGGGTGGTGGGGGCGCCCGGCGGGGGGTTCTGGCCGTAGCCGGAGCCGTAGTAGCTGCGGGAGCCGAACCAGCCGCCGTCGGCGGAGCTGGTCAGGTAGAGGGTGTGGCCGACGTTGAGCCGGACGGCGTTGAGGCAGGTGCGGTTGTTCTGCGGGTCGCAGTGCAGCTGGGCGCCGCGGAGCGAGAAGCGGCCGCCTATTCGGGCCGTGCGGACGCTCAACTCGCCGCGGGTCTCCAGGCGTTCGGCCTCGAAGTCCTGGTGGACGGTCATCCCGTCGGCGGAGAGGGCGCGGCCGTAGCGGTCGCCGCCGATGACGGCCTGGTTGAGCAGCAGGTCGGTGCCGATCTTGGCGTCGGTGAGCCGGACGCCTTCGGGGATCCGGCAGCGCGCCAGGTGGAGGTCGCCGGTGGTGGACAGCCGGGAGGCCTCGATCCGCGGGATCGCGCACTCGACCATGCGCACGGTGGTGGCCGAGGCCTCCGAGACCAGGACCTTGTGCTCGAAGCGGCAGCCGCGCAGTTCGATGTACCGCTCGATGTGGCCGCCGGCCAGGTTGAGCGCGCCGGTGACGTACACCCCGCTCATCCGCAGCGAGGCGACCCGCCCGGCGGTGGGCTGCGGGCCGGCCAGCAGCAGGTGGGCGAGGACGTCGGCGCCGACCGTCCGCTCGGGCCCCCACGGGGTGTCCCCGAAGGGGTCGTCGATGTCGTTCCGGCCACACCGGCGGTCGAGGACCTCGCCCTCCCGGAAGGCCTCCCAGAGCTCCCGTTCCGTGTCGGTCCAGCCTTCTGGGGCGCTCTCCGCCATGGTTTCCCCCGTCCCCCGGTCGTCTCGCCTTTCGTATCACGGACTGAAATGTGGGACCAGCCGTTCCGGCCACTCCTTACACTGGGTGGCGTGATCTCTCGAATCGACCTCCGCGGCTCGCTGGACGACCCGCGTGACCTGCTGCCCCGTGCCGAGTTCGACGTCGCGGCCGCCCTGGAGAAGGTGCGACCGATCGCCGAGGACGTACGCCATCGCGGGGTCGCGGCGCTGATCGAGATCACCGAGCGCTTCGACGGCGTCCGGCTGGAGTCCACCCGGGTGCCCGCCGAGCAGCTGGCCGAGGCCCTGGAGACGCTGGACCCGAAGGTGCGGGCCGCGCTGGAGGAGTCCATCCGCCGGGCCCGCGCCGTGCACGCCGACCAGCGCCGCACCGGGCACACCACCCAGGTGGTGCCGGGCGGCACGGTCACCCAGCGCTGGGTGCCGGTCGAGCGGGTCGGCCTGTACGTGCCGGGCGGGCTGGCGGTCTACCCGTCCTCCGTGGTGATGAACGTGGTGCCGGCCCAGGAGGCGGGCGTGTCGGGCATCGCGGTGACCTCGCCGCCGCAGAAGGAGTGCGGCGGCCGGGTGCACCCGACCATCCTGGCGGCCTGCGCGCTGCTCGGCGTGGACGAGGTCTACTCCGTCGGCGGCGCCCAGGCGGTCGCGATGTTCGCCCTCGGCACCGAGGAGTGCGCGCCGGTGAACATGGTCACCGGCCCCGGCAACATCTACGTGGCCGCCGCCAAGCGACTGTTCGCCGGCCGGATCGGCATCGACTCCGAGGCCGGCCCGACCGAGATCGCCGTCCTCGCCGACGACAGCGCGCTGCCGTCCGACGTCGCCGCCGACCTGATCAGCCAGGCCGAGCACGGCCCCACCTCCGGCTCGGTGCTGGTCACCGACTCCCCGGCGCTGGCCGACGCGGTCGAGGCCGAGCTGGCCGTGCAGGTCGCCCGGACCAAGCACGGCGAGCGGGTCGCCGAGGCGCTCGGCGGCCGGCAGTCCGGCATCATCCTGGTGGACGACCTCGCCCAGGGCCTCGCCGTGGTCAATGCGTACGCGGCCGAGCACCTGGAGATCCAGACCCGCGACCCGCACGCCGTGGCGGCGAAGGTCGTCAACGCCGGCGCGATCTTCATCGGCCGCTGGACCCCGGTCTCGCTGGGCGACTACGCGGCCGGCTCCAACCACGTGCTGCCGACCGGAGGCTGCGCCTGCCACTCCTCCGGGCTGTCGGTGCAGACCTTCCTGCGCGGCGTCCAGGTCGTCGAGTACGACCGGGAGGCGCTGGCGGACGTCGCCGCCCACGTGGTCAACCTGGCGAACGCCGAGGACCTCCCCGGGCACGGGGACGCCATCAAGGCACGTTTCGTCGGAGACGAACGCAACTGGCACAGCGATTGGACGGTGTCGGGCTCGTGACCGCCGAGACGCGCATCGACGACCTGCCGATCCGGGACGAGCTGCGCGGCCAGTCCCCGTACGGCGCACCGCAGTTGGACGTCCCCGTCCAGCTGAACACCAACGAGAACCCGTACCCGCTGCCCGAGGAGCTGGTGGCCCGGATCGCCGAGCGGGTCGCCGAGGCCGCCCGCGGGCTCAACCGCTACCCCGACCGGGACGCGGTCGAGCTGCGCGAGGGCCTGGCGGCGTACCTGACTCGCACCACCGGCTTCCCGGTGGCCCGCGCGCAGGTGTGGGCCGCCAACGGCTCCAACGAGGTGCTCCAGCAACTGCTGCAGACCTTCGGCGGCCCCGGCCGCAGCGCGCTCGGCTTCGAGCCCTCGTACTCGATGCACGCGCTGATCTCCCGCGGCACCGGCACCGCCTGGATCTCCGGCCCGCGGCGCGACGACTTCACCATCGACGTGGACGCGGCCGTCGACGCGATCGCCGAGCACAAGCCCAACGTGGTGTTCATCTGCTCGCCGAACAACCCGACCGGGACGGCGGTCACCGTCGACACCGTGCTGCGGCTCTACGAGGCCGCCCAGGCCGCCCGGCCCAGCTTGGTGGTCGTCGACGAGGCGTACGTCGAGTTCTCGCACCGCGCCTCGCTGCTGCCGCTGATCGAGGGCCGCCCCAACCTGGTGGTCAGCCGCACCATGTCCAAGGCCTTCGGCGCCGCCGGACTGCGGCTGGGCTACCTGGCCGCCGACCCGGCCGTGGTGGACGCCGTCCAGCTGGTCCGGCTGCCGTACCACCTGTCGGCCGTCACCCAGGCCACCGCGCTGGCCTGCCTGGAGCACACCGACACCCTGCTCGGGTACGTCGGCCGGCTCAAGGACGAGCGCGACCGGCTGGTCGACGCGCTGCGCGCGCTGGGCCTGGAGGTGACCGACTCGGACGCCAACTTCGTCCAGTTCGGCCGCTTCGCCGACACCCACGCCGTCTGGCAGGCCATCCTCGACCAGGGTGTCCTGGTCCGTGACAACGGCGTCCCCGGGTGGCTGCGCGTCACCGCCGGCACGCCCGCCGAGAACGACGCCTTCCTGGACGCCGTCCGCACCGCCCTCCCGTCTCCCACCCCCACCCTTGATCGAGCGCGCTCCGCACGCGCTGCCAGTCAGGAGCTGTAACCCCTCATGTCCCGCATCGGACGCGTCGAGCGCACCACCAAGGAGACCTCCGTCCTGGTCGAGATAGACCTCGACGGCACCGGCCGTACCGACATCTCCACCGGCGTCGGCTTCTACGACCACATGCTCGACCAGCTCGGCCGGCACGGTCTGTTCGACCTCACCGTCAAGACCGACGGCGACCTGCACATCGACACCCACCACACCATCGAGGACACCGCCCTCGCGCTCGGCGCCGCCTTCAAGCAGGCGCTCGGCGACAAGGTCGGCATCTACCGCTTCGGCAACTGCACGGTGCCGCTGGACGAGTCGCTCGCCCAGGTCACCGTCGACCTCTCCGGCCGGCCCTACCTGGTGCACACCGAGCCCGAGCACATGGCGCCGATGATCGGCAGCTACGACACCACGATGACCCGGCACATCCTGGAGTCCTTCGTGGCCCAGGCCCAGATCGCGCTGCACGTGCACGTCCCGTACGGGCGCAACGCGCACCACATCGTGGAGTGCCAGTTCAAGGCCCTGGCCCGGGCGCTGCGCTACGCCGCCGAGCGTGACCCGCGCGCGGCCGGAATCCTCCCGTCGACCAAGGGCGCGCTGTGAACAAGACCGCGACGATCCTCCTCTTCGTCGGCCTCTTCCTGGCCGGCGGAGTGATCTCGTTCTGGAAGCAGAAGCTGCCGAAGGGCGTCATCCTGGTGCTGGCCATCGGTGCCGTGATGTGCCTGGGCTCCGGGCTCATGCGCCTCTAGATCCGCCTGGCTTCGTAGAGAGACTGGACACCTGAACATGGGCAAGAACGTCGTCGTCCTCGACTACGGCTCCGGCAACCTCCGCTCCGCGCAGCGCGCCCTGGAGCGGACCGGGGCGAACGTCACGGTCAGCTCCGACTACGACACCGCGATGGCCGCCGACGGCCTGCTCGTGCCCGGCGTCGGCGCCTTCGAGGCCTGCATGCGCGGGCTGAAGTCCGTCCGCGGCGACTGGATCATCGGCCGCCGGCTCTCCGGGGGCCGCCCGGTCATGGGCATCTGCGTCGGCATGCAGATCCTCTTCGAGAAGGGTGTCGAGCACGGCGTCGAGACGCCCGGCTGCGACGAGTGGCCCGGCACCGTCGAGCCGCTGGACGCCCCGGTCGTCCCCCACATGGGCTGGAACACCGTGGACGTGCCCGAGGGCAGCCGGATGTTCGCCGGCCTGGACCAGGACACCCGCTTCTACTTCGTCCACTCCTACGGCGTGCGGCACTGGGAGCTGGAGACCCACAGCGCGCGGATCAACCCGCCGCTGGTCACCTGGGCCACCCACGGGCAGCCGTTCGTCGCCGCCATCGAGAACGGCCCGCTGTGGGCCACCCAGTTCCACCCCGAGAAGTCCGGCGACGCCGGCGCCGCCCTCCTGACCAACTGGGTCAACACCCTCTGACCGTCTGAGAGTTGTTACTGATGAGCCTTGAGCTGCTGCCTGCCGTCGACGTCCGGGACGGCCAGGCCGTCCGCCTGGTCAAGGGTGCCTCCGGCACCGAGACCTCCTTCGGCGAGCCGCTGGCCGCCGCCCTCGCCTGGCAGAACGCCGGCGCCGAGTGGCTGCACCTGGTCGACCTCGACGCCGCCTTCGGGACCGGCAGCAACTACGAGCTGCTGCGCGAGGTCACCGGTCAGCTGGACATCAAGGTCGAGCTGTCCGGCGGCATCCGCGACGACGAGTCGCTCGCCCGCGCCCTCGCCACCGGCTGCACCCGGGTCAACCTCGGCACCGCCGCCCTGGAGGCCCCCGAGTGGGTCGCCAAGGCCATCGCCGAGCACGGCGACAAGATCGCCGTCGGCCTGGACGTGGTCGGCACCACCCTGCGCGGCCGCGGCTGGACCCGCGACGGCGGCCAGCTCTTCGACGTCCTGGAGCGGCTCAACGCCGAGGGCTGCGCCCGCTACGTCGTCACCGACGTCAACCGCGACGGCACCCTGACCGGCCCCAACCTGCAGCTGCTGCGCGACGTCTGCGGCGCCACCGACCGCCCGGTCGTCGCCTCCGGCGGCGTCTCCTCGCTCGACGACCTGCGCGCCATCGCCACGCTGGTCGGCGAGGGTGTCGAGGGCGCCATCGTGGGCAAGGCACTCTACGAGCAGAAGTTCACCCTCGAAGAGGCCCTGGAGGCGGTTTCCGGATGACGGAACGTCAGGTTGTACGCGGTCGGGTCATCGGATTCTCCCCCTGGGAGGACGTCATCGGCACGGCGCAGGCGGTCGCCGCCGGCGACCATGTACACGTGGCGGGCGCCCGCGCGCTGGTCGACGGCGTCCTCCACGGCGAGAGCGACCCCTACGAGCAGGCCCGGGTCGCGTTCGGCAACGCGCTGGAGGCGCTGGCCGCGTACGGCCTGACGGCGGACGACGTGGTCCGCACCCGGATGTTCCTCACCCACGCCCGCGACGTCGAAGCGGTGGGCCGGGTCCACCGCGAACTCTTCGACGCCGTACGGCCGGTGGCCACCCTGGTGGTGGTCGACGGACTGATCGACTCCCGGATGATGGTCGAGGTCGAGATCGACGCGTACCGCACCGGGCTGGCAAAGACCCTGGAAGGCAAGCAGCCGTGACCCTCGCAGTACGTGTCATCCCCTGCCTGGACGTGGACGCCGGGCGGGTGGTCAAGGGCGTCAACTTCCAGAACCTGCGCGACGCCGGCGACCCGGTCGAGATGGCCAAGCTCTACGACGCCGAGGGCGCCGACGAGCTGACCTTCCTCGACATCACCGCCTCCTCCGGCGACCGCGAGACCACCTACGACGTGGTCCGCCGCACCGCCGAGCAGGTGTTCATCCCGCTCACCGTCGGCGGCGGCATCCGCGCCGTCGACGACGTCAACAAGCTGCTGCGGGCCGGCGCCGACAAGGTCGGCGTCAACACCGCGGCCATCGCCCGGCCCGAGCTGATCCGCGAGATCGCCCAGCGGTTCGGACGGCAGGTGCTGGTGCTCTCGGTCGACGCCCGGCGGTGCGCCGAAGGAGCCGAGACGCCGTCCGGCTACGAGGTCACCACCCACGGCGGACGCCGCGGCACCGGCCTCGACGCGGTCGAATGGGCGGGCCGCGCGGCCGAGTTGGGGGCGGGCGAGATCCTGCTCAACTCCATGGACGCGGACGGCACCAAGGACGGCTACGACCTGGAGATGATCCGCGCCGTGCGCAAGGCCGTCTCCGTGCCGGTGATCGCCTCCGGTGGGGCCGGGCGGCTCGGCGACTTCGCGCCGGCCGTCGAGGCGGGCGCGGACGCGGTGCTCGCGGCCAGCGTGTTCCACTTCGGGGACCTGCGGATCGGCGAGGTCAAGAACGCGCTGCGGGAGGCCGGACACCCGGTGCGGTGACCGTCGGACGTGCAGGAGGGCCCGCCTCGGCCAGTGGCGGGCCCTCCTCGTGTTTCCGTGCTCAGGACTCCCGCGGCCCGTCCTCGATGAGGGCGAACGGCGTACCTCGTGTTTCCGTGCTCAGGACTCCCGCGGCTCGCCCTTGATGAGGGCGAACGGCGCACCGTTCGGATCCGCCAGCCAGGCGATCCGGCCGACGTTCTCCACGTCCGCGGCCGGCATCAGCACCGTGCCGCCCGCCGCCGTCGCCTTGGTGACCAGCGCGTCCACGTCGCCGGCCGCGAAGTACGGTGTCCAGGCGGAGGGCTGGCCCTCCTGCATCGTCGGGGCGATGCCGCCGAAGCTCGTCTGCTGCTGGTCCCCGTCGGCGGTGGAGATCACCCGGTAGCTCATGCCCGGGGACGGCTCGAAGTCCTCCATCCGCCAGCCGAACAGCCCGTGGTAGAAGGAGAATCCGCCGTCCTGGTCCTGGGTGTGCAGCTCCGACCAGACCAGGGTGTTGTCCTCGGACACGGCGTCCAGCCCGAGGGTGTTCCCGGCCTGCCAGACGGCGAACCGCGCCCCCTGCGGGTCGGCGAGCTGGGCCATCCGGCCCTCCGCCATCACGTCCATCGGCGGCACCAGCACCTTGCCGCCGGCCTGCTGGGCGGCGGCGACCGTCGCGTCCACGTCGGCGGTGCGGAAGTACGTCGTCCAGGACGACCGGTCACTCGGATCGAGCGGGCCGATCGCGCCGACGGTCTTGCCGTTCAGCTGGACGAAGCCGTAGCCCATCGCCTCCGGGACCTCCTGGAACGTCCAGCCGAAGACCTTGCCGTAGAACGCGGCGGTCGCGGCGATGTCGGGGCTGCCCAGGTCGATCCAGCAAGGCGAGCCGATGGGGAAGTCGGTGGTGAGCATGAGGTGGTGCCCCTTCGACGGAGAGTGACCGGGGCGCTTCCGTCGGGCGCGCACACGCCCCTCCCCGGCCACCTGCGAGTCTGCACCCGGGCACCGGCATCCGCAGCCGGGGCGCGGCTGGGCGGGGCTGCTTCGCGTGCTCCGCTCCGGCTGGACGGCTGGACGGCTGGACGGCTGGACGGCTGGACGGCTGGACGGCTGGACGGCCGGTCCGGTGGCGGGCAGGGTAGCCGGACGCCCGGGCCCGCGGGGCCGGAACCGCGCAATCGTCCGGAGTGCTCCGCCGCTGTCCTACGCTCGTCCCAAGCGGCCGCAGCCGCGGACGAACTCGACTATCCGGCAAGGTGGTTCAGCGATGACGGAGCAGAACGCCGATGACGGCGAGGTCACCTACGAGCAGGTGACGGTGGTCTCCCTCGCGGCCTTCGCCCCGGTCGGCCCGGCCCGGACGGCGGTCCGGGTCGTCCGCGAGGGCATGACGGTCAAGCGGGTCGCGGGCTACTGGGTGCGCTGGGACGAACGCCGGGCCGGCGAGGAGCTCCGCCACCACGCGCGCTGGGTCCCCGAGGAGGAGTACGTCCAGCCGGACACCGGCAGCCTGGACGGCACGCTCGTCGTCACCGTCGCCGCGTACTGGTCGGACGCGGACGGAGCCTTCCACCGCCGGCCCAGCACCGAGACCGCGGTGACCTTCCGGCCCGGCGAGACCACGTACGAGCTGGTGCTGGAGCAGCCCGCCCCGGCCGGCCCGTCCGCCCTCTCGCTGCAGCTCGCGGACGCCCGCTGGCTGGGCGACGGCGACGGCGGGCCGATCCACTACGGCTTCGCGGGCGCCACCGAGGCCGAGCCGGGCAGCGAGGGGGAGTGGCTGGTCCGCCACCCGGAGCGCGGCACCGGGCCGGTCGACCGGCGGTAGGGCCCGGTCGACCGGCGGTAGGGGCGCCGCCCTGGCGCTGTGGTTCGTGCTGGACCTGCGCGCGCCTCGTCCGGCCGGCCGGTCCTCGCGCGCCTCGGTCCGCTTCCGTTTGCCTCGGCGCGTCGAGGGGCGACGTCGCCTACGGGAGCGGCAGGACGTGCCGGAGGGCCTCGACGGCGTTCGGGTCGCCGTCGACGGTGAGGTCGGTGCGGGCGCCGCGGCCGTAGACGAACAGGACCAGCTCGCCCGGCTCGCCGGTGACCTGGACGGTCGGGGCGCCGGCCGGGCCGACCGTCAGCGACTGCCCGTCCGGGCGGGTCAGGGCCAGGCGCACGGGGGAGCGGCGGCCCGCCTCGAAGCGGGCGATCATCGGCAGCCGTCGCCACAGCGCCTCGGACCGGCCGGGCGGCACCGGTCGCGCGCTCCACTGTTCGCCCGCCCGGGCGACGTCCTCCGCGTGCACGAAGTACTCCACGGTGTTCGCGGCCTCGTCCGCACCGGGCAGCGCGAACAGCGAGAACACCGGCGGCCCGGCCCGGAACAGCCGCACCAACTCCTCGTACGGCCGCTCCGCGTACCCGTCCTGCACCCGCTGGGTGTGACCGGCCAGGGCGCCGACCCGGATCCCGGCCGCGGCATCGGCACGGCGCTCCCGGATCACCAGGTGGGCGGCCAGGTCCCGGGTGCTCCACCCGGCGCACAGCGTGGGCGCGTCCGGCCCGGCGTCGGTGAGCAGTTGGGCGAGGCGGTGGCGTTCGGCGAGTGCATGGTTCGACATGCCGCAAGCCTAGGGTGCCGCTGCCCCCTACTCCCGTAACCTCCTCGGACCTGCGGCGTTTATCCCATGGTCCGACCACCCCATGGTCTGAGGGGATTGCACTATGGCCACCGTGCCGTACCAGAGTTCCGCCGACACCGCCGAGCGGCTGATCGCCGAAGCGATGAGGCAGGGCACCAGCCATCTGGCGACCGGGCTCGACGCGCCGCCGGGCACGTATCTGCGGATCGGAGGCCGGGACCTGCTCAACTTCGGTACCTGCGGTTACCTCTCGCTCGAGCAGGAGGAGCAGATCCGGCGTGGCGCCGTGGACGCGACCGAGCGCTTCGGCGTTCAGTTCTCGGTCTCACGGGGGTATGTGGCCTCCGGCCTGAACCTCGAACTCGAAGGACTGCTACGGGAGATGTACGACGGTCACCCCGTGCTGGTGTACTCGTCGACTTCGCTGTGCCACATCTCCGTGCTGCCGGCGCTGCTCGGGGCCGGCGACCTCGCCGTGCTGGACCAACAGGTCCACTTCAGCGTCCAGACAGCGGCTCAGCTCGGGCGGCAGCAGGGGGTCGAGCTCGCCATGGTGCGGCACAACGACCTCGGCGCGCTGGAGCGCAGGCTGCGGCGTGCGGAGGGCACCGGCGAGCGGGTCTGGTACCTGATCGACGGCGTGTACTCGATGTTCGGCGACGTCGCTCCGGTCGAGGACCTCGCCCGGCTGATGGCGGCGTACCCCGCGCTCCACCTCTACGTCGACGATGCGCACGGCATGAGCTGGTACGGGCGGCACGGTGCGGGCTACGTCTTCGAGAAGCTCGGCCGGCACCTGGGTGGCCGCGTGGTGCTCGTCACGACGCTCGCCAAGGGCTTCGGGACCATCGGCGGCGTCGCCGTGTTCCCCACCGAGGAGGCGTTCCACCGGGTGGAGGTCAACGGTGGACCACTGATGTACTCCCACCCGCTGCCGCCCCCGATGCTCGGGGCCGCGATCGCCTCGGCCCGGATCCACCTCTCCGCCCGGATCGGGGCCCTCCAGGCGGAGCTGGCGGAGCGCCGGGAGTACTGCAACGAGCTCCTCGCCGCGGCGGGCCTGCCCGTCGTCTCCGACCCCAGGACGCCGGTCTACTTCATCGGACTCGGAGAGCCCGAGGTGAGTTACGGCATGGTGCGGCGCGTGCTCGACGACGGGTTCTACGTGAACCAGTCGTCCTTCCCGCTCGTGCCGCTGAAGAAGTCGGGCCTGCGCTTCACCCTCACCCGGCACGTCGGCCGTGACCACATCCGGGGACTGGTCGAAGCCGTGGCGCACCACCTCCCGCGGGCACTCCGGGAGGCCGGGCGCACGATGGCCGACGTCCGGACCGCTTTCGGTCCCATGCTGCCCAGGGCCGGCGCGGCCCCGGCCCGGTCGGACTGATCGACTCCGTGCCGCGTGCCCCGCCGCACCGGCGGGGCGCGCGGTTCCGGGCACAGGTCACGTCTTCGCCGTCACGGCGAGTCCCTCGGGACCGGCGGCCACGGTCACTCGCACGGTCGAGCTCACGGCAGGTCCTCCCACCCATGTGTGGGGTTATTCGATTGCCGTGGCCGCCACACACTCCGTATCCTGCTGGGCAACGCGTCGACGGAGACGAGTAGCCAGGGATCACGCGAGCAGAGAGAGCCGCCGGAAGCTGTGAAGGCGGCCTCGCGCCCCGAGGCGAAGACCCTCCCGAGCGCGGGGAGGAACGACCCCACCCGGGTCCAATGCCCCGCCGGCCGGCCCCCGTCACCGGGCCCGAACGAGGCCGCCACCTGTGTGGCGGCGAAAGTGCGGTGGTACCGCGAGTCACCCTTCTCGCCCGCACTCCCAAGGGATCATGACGATGTCCTCCGGAGGACCTCAATGATCCACAGCCGCGTCCGTGTCTCCGAACTGCGAGAACACCTCGGCCGTACCGTCTCCGTCTGCGGATGGGTGAACACCCTCCGCCTCCAGCGCACGATGCAGTTCGTCCTCGTGCGGGACGCCACCGGCCTGGTGCAGGTGACCCACAAGCGGGACGGCGGGCCGCTGGAGGCCCGACTCGAAGCCCTCACCCCCGAGTCCGCCGTGCGGATCACCGGCCGCGTCGTCGACGCCGCACAGGTCAAGCTCGGCGGCCTGGAGCTCGTCCCCGAGACGGTCGAGATCCTCAACCCGGCCGCCACGCCGCTGCCGATCGACGACCACACCGGCCTGGAACAGCGGCTCGACTGGCGCTTCCTGGACGTGCGCCGCCGCCCCGCCACCCAGCTGGTGTTCGCCGTGCAGACCACCCTGGAACAGGGCATGCGCGAGTACGCCTACGCGCAGGGCGCCACCGAGATGCACACCCCCAAACTCATGGGCACCGCCTCGGAGTCCGGCGCGGAGGTCTTCGAGCTCGGCTACTTCGGCCGCAGCGCGTACCTGGCGCAGTCGCCCCAGTTCTACAAGCAGATGGCGATCGCGGCCGGCATCGACAAGGTCTTCGAGATCGGTCCTGTCTTCCGTGCCGAACCCTCCTTCACCTCCCGGCACGCCACCGAATTCACCGGCGTCGACGTCGAGTTGGCCTGGATCGACGGCGTCGAGGACGTGATGGCCTTCGAGGAGCAGATGCTCGCCCACGCCATCGCCAAGGTCGCCGACACCCACGGCGAGGCGATCGCCGAGCACTTCGGCGTGGAGGTCACCGTGCCCACGACGCCCTTCCCCCGCATCACCATGGCCGAGGCGCACCGCATCCTGCGCAAGGGCGGCTGGGACCCGGAGGGGGTCAAGGTCGACCTGGACCCGGAGGGCGAACGGGCCATCTCGGCCCACCTCAAGGAGGCCACCGGGCACGAGTTCGCCTTCATCACCCACTACCCGGTCGGCATCCGGCCCTTCTACCACATGCGGCCCGCCGACGACCCGAGCGTGACCCTGAGCTTCGACCTGCTGTGGAACGGCCTGGAAGTCACCACCGGCGCCCAGCGCGAACACCGCCACGACGTACTCCTGGAGCAGGCCGCCGAGAAGGGCATGAGCCCGGAACCGATGCGGGACTACCTCAACACCTTCCGCTACGGCTGCCCCCCGCACGGCGGCCTCGGCATGGGCCTCGGCCGGGTGCTGATGGTCCTGCTCGGCCTGACCTCGATCCGCGAGGCGACCTTCCTCTTCCGCGGGCCCAACCGGCTCACCCCGTAGGCGGGTTGAGCCTGCGCCCCACGGCCCGACGCCGTGGGGCGCAGGCTCGGTGGCTGACCGGTTGGCTCTTCAGGACCGGAAGTCGGCCCATAGTCGAGCCGCCCGGTGCAGCTCGGCGGTCCAGGGGTCGGGATCGTCTCCGGCGATGTCGGCCCACATCCGGGCCTGAGCCTGCGCGAAGGCGTTCACCATGAGCGGGTCGCCGGTCTCCCAGGTGGGGACCCTGGCCGCCCAGGCTTCCCCTGTGGCCGGGCTGTAGTTGCCTGCGGCGATCAGCCAGATCACCCATAGGGCGGCGTCGATCCATGGGGCGCCGCGGGTCGCCCACGCCCAGTCGACCAGTAGCGCGCGGTCGCCCTGGACCAGGACGTTCGCGTCGTTCAGGTCGGTGTGCAGCAGCGAATCGCCGGCGAACCGGGCCAGGATCTCCGGATCGTCCACGTAGGCGGCCCATCGCTGCTCGGCGTGACGAAGTGCGATCGCGGGACACGGGGTACGGGCGAGCCGGCTGAGGGCGTCGACCATCAGCTCCAAGTCCCCGAGCGCCTTGTAGTCGGCGTGGCGGGCCTCGACGTATTCGAACGCGACGAGGCTCCAGCCGTCGACCTCAAGGTGCCAGAGCAGTGCGGGAGCGAGACCTGCCAGATGGGGGCTGATCTCGGCCTCACGCCGCTGCGTCCACGCGCGCGGGTGGCTCGACCGCATCCCTTTGACGAAGGCAGCGCCCTTGGAGGTGGTGAGTTTGACGGCGATCTCGGAGTTGAACCCGGTCGAGACGGTCTCCGTAGCGACCACTGGTGTGCCGAGGCGGGCGGCGACGGCCCGGTGCACGGAGTCGGGGAGGTCCGCCCAATGGATGCGGATGGTGGTCACGGCCTACAGGCTCCCAGAGTCGGTTCGAAGGCCGACGGCAACTGGGCCGTCGGCCTTCGAGGTCGTGCGCTACCGGTACGGGTTGTCGTCGCTGCACCCGGGGAGGGCGTCGGCGCCGAAGGCCTCCATGTCGTCGATGAACGAGATCTCGTCCTCGTCGTCCTTCGTGCGGGTGGCGGTCATCTCGATCATGACAGCGGTCATCCTGCGCTTCCTTTCCGTACGTGCTGGCAGTAGGTGTTCAGTGGTGCCTTCGCCTCCTGGTAGCGCTTGGCCAGCGGTCGGCACACCGAGCAGTTCTCGGAGAGCTGGCAGCCGGAGCAGCCACCGGTGCGAAGCATGAGGCGATCGGCGATCACGCCGAGCCGGCCGAGGCCTGGTACGCCTTCAGTCATGAGGTCGATCTGCTCGTCTCGGCCGACCTTGCAGATCGAGGCCTGCCCGTGCGGGTCGACGTGCAGGAAGGTGTGTCCGGCGTTGCACCCCGCGAACCGTTCAAGCGGTTTCAGGTGCGTGGGCGACTGGGACGCCAGCGATTCGGCGCCGCCGTAGATCGTCGGCGACATGTGGGTGTACTCCTTGTAGGGGAGCCCGAGTCGGCCGGCCATCGCGCGCATCCCGGGGTGCTCGTGCGCGTTCTGCGCGGTGACGATCAACGCCAGTTGCAGGGGAAGGCCGGCCTCGATCCCGGCGATCAGGCCGCGCGCGACCCGTTTGAAGGCGCCCCGGCGGCGGGTGAACGAGTCGTACGTCTCGGCGGTCGCCCCGTAGAGGGAGACGGTGACCCTGTACGGCCGGCCGACGGTGAGTGCCTCCAGCGTGGCGGGGTTCGACAGCCGGGTGCCGTTCGTCAGGACCTCGGTCATCATCCCCAGGTCGTGCGCGAGTCGGCACGAGGCGGCGAAGTGGGGGTCGATCAGCGCCTCGCCCCCGGTGATCTGGAGCCACAGCACTCCGGCGTCCCGAAGGGTCAGGAGCAGCCGCTGCTTGCCAAGGGCATTGAGGCCGGCGAACCGCTTCTCCCCGAGGTAGCAGTGTTCGCAGTCCAGATCGCAGCCGAGATTGATCTCCCAGCTCGCCCGGCTGTGCCCGTACACGGGGGCGTCGCGGATCAGAACGGTTTCGTCGACACGTCGAGGGGCCAGCTCGACGCCCCACCGTGCGCGGGCGGCGTCGGAGAGCCAGGACGGAAGATCACGCCTGGAAGTGCGGGCTTGCTCCAGCTCCCGGAACCGCCGCTCGGGCAGGTTGATGCCCTCCAACCGGCCCGGCCGCAGCAGAACGAAGCAGTCGAGGAACGGACTCGCGATCAGGTCATGCAACGTACTCCTCCTTCAATCGGTGGTTCTGCGTCGGCAACCGCGCGGGCAGGAAGGTCGGCTGCGCACAGGACTCGAAGGTGCGCCTCAGCGACCGACCTGGTGTAGAAGCGCCTGATCCGGTCCGAGGAGCCAGGAACGCGCATGTACTTGTGCTGCTCATGGTCGTAGATCCCCCAGCACTCCAGCAGGCGGAAGTGGGGGCTCCGGCAGTCGATCAGGCGGACTTCGTACTGGGGCGCAGGGAAGGGGGTGGCATGAACCTGAGCCGCGAAGACCAGTGCGGCGAGCCGGGCGTCCCCCGTCACGGATTGGTCGGGCGTGACCTCGAACCACACCACCTTGCCCGCGCCCTCCGGGTGCCAGCCCCAGGAGTGGGCCAACGCCTCCACCAGGACGAGGCCGCGGCCGCCGGTGGCCAGGTCGCCGACCGTGTTCCTTGCCGGCGGCTGCGCACTCCGGTCCGCGATCTCGACCCGCAGGCGCACGCCGGTCCACCGGACCGTGACCCGGCAGGGCTCCCCGGTGTGTTCAACGGCGTTGGCCAGCAACTCGTCGGCGCACAGCTCCACGTCCCGCAGCGATGCCTCGGAGAGCGGTACCGGCCAGGCTTGAAGTGTGCGACCCATCGACTGCCGGGTGGAACGCACTGCGGCTGTTTCCGGCTGTACGTCCCATGTCTTCCACCTTGAGAGCGCAGTGCAGTCGTCGGTGTTCATCAGTCCTCCCAGGCTGAGGAGTTGATCGGTGAAGCGGTGAAAGGCCGCTTGGCGGGCCGACCCTGAGAAGCCGGGCGTGACGCTCCAGGCGGCTCACGTTCAGTGAACCGGGACCGGCGGCACTGTCGGTAGGCTTGTTGATACGTAGAGTGGTTTACGCGGTTTACACCTCGACCCCAGGGGATCGATCGTGGCTATTCGCCGGGAGCCCAACCAGCGCCTCAGAGAGGCGGTTTCGACTGTCGGATGGACCTACGAAGCGTTGGCCAAGGCCGTGCGGCGCGTCGGCGCGGAGAACGGCGAGACGCTGCTCACCAACAAGTCCGCCGTGGCTCACTGGATCAGCGGTGCGCAGCCCGCGGGGCAGGTGGGCCAGTACGTCGCGGAGGCGCTGTCCCGCCGCTCGGGGCGTCGGATCACGCTCGCCGATCTCGGTTTCGCCACCCCGGAGGAGTCCTTGGCGGCCAGCAGTGATCCGGTCGAGGCGGCTGCCAACCTCGGTCGCGCGGATGTCGAACGACGCACGTTCCTCGCGGTTGCCGCATTCACTACCGCAGTTGTGGCCATGCCGCTGCGTTACGACCCCGAGCCGATCTCCCGTCTGATGCGGGCTCGGACCGGCATGGCGCGGGTGGGTTGCGAGGAGATCGAGGTCGTCAGGCAGATCACTGCCGTATTCAGTGCGGCAGATGAACGGCTCGGTGGTGGACACGGGCTGACCACGGTGACCGCATACCTCGCCGATACGGCTGCTCCGATGCTCAACGGCCGCTTCCCCGACGAAAGAACGCGGCGGCGAGCCTTCGGAGCTGTGGCTGAACTCGCCTACCTCGCCGGGTGGAAGCACCACGATCTCGGCCAGGAGGGCGCGGCCCAGCGCTACTATCAGGTCGGCTATCAGCTCGCTGTGGAGGCGGATCCACACGGCCACGCCGGATGGATGATGCGGGCCCTGGCCCATCAGGCGCTCAGCCTCAAGCAGCCCCGCCACTGTGTGGCGCTGATCGAGAACGCACTCGCCCGGAGCGTCGGCCGGGTGGACGGAAGAACCGAGGCGCTCCTTCACATCACCCACGCCCGCGCCTTCGCGGCTACCCTCGACAAGTCCGCCGCGGCCAGGGCACTGCTCGTCGCAGAGAACGCCCTCGTTCGGGACGGTGACCCGCAGGCCGGCTTCTCACTCGTCAGCGGCCCGGCAGCCGGCACCGTCGCCAGTCATACGGCGCGCACACTCACTGACCTCGGAGACCACACGGGAACCGAACACCAGCACCGTGCCGCGCTGATCCGTTGGGACGCGGAGAGGTACAAGCGGGTTCACGCCCTCACCTACGCGGACCTGGGGGACAGCATGGCGGCGCAGGCCAGAGCGGACGAAGCGGTGGCGACCTGGGGGCGCGCGCTCGAGCTCATGGACGGCATGACCTCGGACCGGACGAGAAAGGCGATCTCATCAATCCGCCCCCACTTGGCGATCTACCGTAGACGCGGTGTTCCGGGAGCCGTTGACCTGGACCGCCGCGCACGCGAGCACTGACATAGCAGCCACACCGCAGGAAGGACCGGACCGACGTGACTCAACCGACCGTCGAACAGACCGCCGCTCTCATGCCCGCTGCGGAGTCGATGACCCTGCTGGTCGCCGCTGTCATCGTCCACGACCTCGAGGCCCGGCGCGTCATTCTCCTCCGACGAGGGCCCAAGGCCAAGTTCGCGCAAGGCATGTGGGACCTGCCCGTCGGCAAGAGCGAACCTGGCGAACCGATTACCGAAACGGCGGTCCGCGAACTCAAGGAGGAGACCGGACTCGTCGTAGCTCCCGGGGACCTGAACTTGGTTCACGTCATCCATGGGGCTCGGGGTGTCGAGGCACCCAACGGCTTCCTGACCGTTGTCTTCGCGGCCCACCGGTGGTCCGGCGAACTCGTGAACCGGGAACCAGCGAAGCATTCGGATGTTGCGTGGACCGGCGTCGACGTCGTACCGGAGGAGTTCGTTTCCACGACCAGGGAAGCTCTGCTCGGATATCTCAACAACGGTCCGAGCATCTCCCTTGACTCATGGTAGGGGTGATCGAGGGTTCTTCTGCCCCACGTCGTGATGCATTCCCTCGCCAATAACCTTGCGGCCGTCTCTTTCTCTGTATAGGGCGTCGATATGGCCGATTCTCATGCAGAGAAAGGGCGGCAGGTAGTTTCGTCGCTTCTTCGGCGTTGCCGAAGAAGCGACGGGCCGATGAGGAAGACCATTGAGTTGGAGTGCTGGCTGTAGTGCTGGCTGTTCTTGGTTCGGCGGCCCCGGCCAATCGTGGCCGGGCCGGTGTCGGCTCAGGGGTGGAGCTGGGCGGTGAGCTTGGGGCCGCCCGGCTTGTTGCCGGCGGTGAGGGTGCAGGTGTAGTCGCGCCAGCCTTGCTGGTAGTTGGCCAGGGCGGGGCCGAACTGGCGGGGGTAGTAGGTCTTGCCGTCGGGCTGGTGGGACTTGGCGGTGGTTTCGGCGTCCTTGCAGCCGTCGCGCATGGCGAGGGCGATGGGGATCTCGCCGGTGAGGTTGTCGGGGAGTTTGAGGTCGGCGATGGCCTCGCCGTCGTGGTCGCCGGTGCAGGGGCGTTGTTCGGCCTTGGTGATGACGGGGCTGAGCTGGGGGTGGTCGAAGCAGGTGCCCACCGGGAAGAAGGCGTACGGGGGTTGGGGCTTGGTCGGGGTGGGCGTGGGAGTCGGGGTCGGGGTCGGTGTCGGGGTGGCGGTGGGGGTGGGCGGGGCCGCGGCGGGCTTGCGGTCGTCCTCCGGCCAGAGCAGCACGGTGGCCACCACCGCGAGCAGTACGGCCAGCACGGCGGCGACGGTGATCACCAGGCTCCGGGGCGGACGGGTGGCGGCGGCTTCGGGCGGCTGCTGCTCGGAGGTCATGGCCCGAGGATGGCCCACGGGGGCCGCGCGCGGCAGGTGGTTGGCGGAAGTGGGCCCGAACGGGACGCCTGCGAACGGCCCGCGAACGGTTCGCCGCCCGGAGGGGCTGACACAATGGCCCCATGTCCACCACACCCGCCGCCCCCGGCACCACGTCCCTCGACGCGGCGATCGCCGCCCGCCTCAAGCGCACCGAGGACGGCCTGCTCCCGGCCATCGCGCAGCAGTACGACACCGGTGAGGTGCTGATGCTGGGCTGGATGGACGACGAGGCGCTGCACCGCACGCTCACCACCGGCCGCTGCACCTACTGGAGCCGCAGCCGCAACGAGTACTGGGTGAAGGGCGACACCTCGGGCCACGCGCAGGCGGTCAAGTCGGTCGCGCTGGACTGCGACGGCGACACCCTGCTGGTGAAGGTCGACCAGACCGGCGCGGCCTGCCACACCGGCGACCGGACCTGTTTCGACGCCGACGTGCTGTTCCAGACCTCCTGACCCCCAGTCCACAACCCCAGAAGGTGCCGCCCCGCATGGACCTCGAAGCCTTCCGCAAGCTCGCCGTCGACACCCGGGTCATCCCCGTCACCCGCAGGCTCCTCGCGGACGGCCTCACCCCGATCGGCCTGTACCGCAGCCTCGCCGAGGAGCGGCCGGGCACCTTCCTGCTGGAGTCCGCCGAGCAGGGCAGCTGGTCGCGCTACTCCTTCGTGGGCGTGCGCAGCGCGGCCGCGCTGACCGCCGGCCCGGACGGCGAGGCCCGCTGGCTGGGCACCCCGCCGGTGGGCATCCCGACCGGCGGCGACCCGCTGGAGGTGCTGCGGGCCGCCCTGGAGGCGCTGCACACCCCGCGGCACGCCGACGACGGCCTGCCGCCGCTGACCGGCGGCCTGGTCGGCTACCTGGGTTACGACATCGTCCGCCGGCTGGAGAAGCTGCCCGACCTCAACCCGGACGACCTCAAGCTGCCCGAGCTGACCATGCTGCTGGCCACCGACCTGGCGGTGCTCGACCACGCGGACGGCACGGTGCTGCTGATCGCCAACGCCGTCAACCACAACGACCTGGCCAGTGGCGTGGACGAGGCGTACGCGGACGCGGTGGCGCGCCTGGACGCGATGGAGGCCGGTCTGCTGAAGCCCGTCGACCCGGGCCTGGCGACGTTCACCCCGGCGGGCCCCGGCGAGGTGCGCTCGCCGTTCGGCGGGGAGCCGTACCGGGCGGCGGTGGAGGAGATCAAGGAGCGGATCCGGGCCGGCGAGGCCTTCCAGGTGGTGCCCTCGCAGCGTTTCGAGGCGCCCTGCCCGGCCTCCGCGCTGGACGTCTACCGCGTGCTGCGCACCACCAACCCGAGCCCGTACATGTACCTGTTCCGCTTCCCGGGCCCGGACGGCGGCGCCGAGGGCGGCTTCGACGTGGTCGGTTCCAGCCCGGAGGCGCTGGTCAAGGTCACCGACGGCGAGGCGATGGTGCACCCGATCGCGGGCACCCGGCACCGGGGCGCCACCCCGCACGAGGACGCGGCGCTGGCCGCCGAGCTGCTCGCCGACCCCAAGGAGCGGGCCGAGCACCTGATGCTGGTCGACCTGGGCCGCAACGACCTCGGGCGGGTCTGCGAGCCGGGCAGCGTCGAGGTGGTCGACTTCATGCAGATCGAGCGCTACAGCCATGTGATGCACATCGTCTCGACGGTGACCGGCAGGGTCGCCCCGGGGCGGAGCGCCTTCGACGTGCTGACCGCCTGCTTCCCGGCCGGGACGCTCTCCGGCGCGCCCAAGCCCAGGGCGATGCGGATCATCGAGGAGCTGGAGCCCACCCGGCGCGGGCTGTACGGCGGTTGCGTCGGCTACCTGGACTTCGCCGGGGCCTCGGACACCGCGATCGCGATCCGCACCGCGGTGCTGCGCGACGGCACCGCGTTCGTGCAGGCGGGCGCGGGCGTGGTCGCCGACTCGGACCCGCACGGCGAGGACACCGAGTGCCGCAACAAGGCGGCCGCCGTGCTGCGGGCCGTCGCCACCGCCAATACGCTGCGGAGGCCGGAACTGTCCTGAGGCGTGAGGAGGCGGCCGGGATGCCCGAGGTGCCGTACGACGAGCTGCGCTGGGGGGTCGTGTTCGGCGCGGCCGTCCAGGTCGAGGGTGAACTCGGGGTCCGGGGGCGGGTGTTGTCCGGTGTCCTGGTCGACTTCCCGGCCGCCCACGGGCCGCTCGCCCCGGACCTGGCGGTGCTCGCCCCGGACGCCGTCCACCACGCCCGGGGCCGGTACGCCGCCGCCGACGTCGAGGCGGTGCTGGAGGTGTCGCACCCGGGCCGGGACCACGCCTGGGCGCGGGCCTGCGCGGAGAGCGCCGTGCCGCTGTACGTGGTGGTCGACCCGGCGGCCGCGGTCTGCACCGTGCACACCGCGCCGTCCCCCGGCGGGGTGTACCGGGAGGCCGAGCGGGTGCCCTTCGGCAACGACCTGTTCCTGCCGCTGGGCGGTCGCACGGTGGTGCTGCGGACGGACGAGTTCCCCACCCCGGGTACGGCGTAGGGCGTGGCCCGGGGGATAGTGGACGGGTGACCGCTGCAGACCAGACCCCCGCCCCCGACGCTCCCGCGACGCCCACGGCGGGCCGCCGCACCCTCGGCGTGATGCTGCTGCTGACCGTGCTGAGCGCGGTGCTGGTGCTGACCGCGGCCGGGCGGGTCTGGGCCGAGGGGCGGGCCGGCACCCTGGACGTGTCCGTCACCGGCGGCAGGATCTCCGAACTGCCCGGCGGGCTGGCCCTGGTGGGCCTGGCCGCGGCCGTCGCGGTGTTCGCGGTGCGCGGCGTCGGCCGGCTCGCGGTCGGCGCGCTGACTCTGCTGGCCGGGCTGGGCGCGGCCGCCGCCTCGGTGGCCGGGGCCTCGGACACCGCCGCCCTGGACTCCGCCGCCTCCGGCAAGCTGGCGCTGGCCGGCTCGACCGCCACCGAGGTCTCGCACACCGCCTGGCCCTGGATCGCCCTGGCCGGCGGGCTGCTGCTCGCCGTGGCCGGGCTGATCACCCTGCGCTACGGCCGTGGCTGGCCGGCCATGGGCAGCCGTTACGAGGCGCCGACCCGCAAGGCCCCGGCGAAGACCGACACCCCCGCTGACCTGTGGAAGGCCCTGGACCGGGGCGAGGACCCGACCGCGCTCTGACGGTCCGCCGGTCCGGACGGCGGGTGTGACGCGATAGACCCGCCACCCGCTTTGGGCCGTCCGTATGTGGCCCGGCACAATGGAACCCGTCAACCCGCCGGCGGCCCCGCAGGCCCGGCCGGGCCCCGAGAGCCTAGGAGCACCATCGATGGCAGCAGCAGCACACGGCCACAACCCCGCCGCCTGGACCGGCGTCGTCATCTCCTTCGTCGGCTTCGGCATCGCGGGTGTCGCGATGATCCTGCCGTCCCCGCTGCTGGTCTGGGCCGGTCTGGCGGTCGTCCTGGTGGGCGGCATCGTCGGCAAGGCCATGTCGATGGCCGGCATGGGCAAGCAGCCCAGCACCAACGTCTACAAGTCGGTCGAGGAGCAGGCCGCGGCGCGCAAGGCGGTCATCGAGGCCCGCGCCGCCGCCGTCGCCGCCTGACCAGCGGGTATTCGCACAACCGAACGGCGGGCGCGCCACGCCCGCCGTTTCGTTCTGTCCGGGCCCGGCGCGGCACAATCGGGGGCGTGAACGCCGCCCCCGCCGCCTCCGCCCCACCGCCCGTGCTGCGCCGGATGAGCCCGCCGCTGGCCGCGCTGGCGGCGGTGGCCGTCCCGGCCGGGTACGTCGCGGTGGTGGACCCGAACGCCCCCGGGCACTACCCCGACTGCCCCTTCCTGACCGCCACCGGCTGGTGGTGCCCCGGCTGCGGGGGCCTGCGCTGCGTCCACGCGCTGGCCCACGGGGACTTCACCGGCGCGCTGCACGACAACGCGGTGGCCGTCCTGCTGCTCGGTGTCCTGGCCCTGCTCTGGCTGCGCTGGGGCTGGGCCGCGCTGACCGGCGGCCCGCCGGTCCGGGTGTCGGTGGGGGGCCGCCGCTGGGCGCTGATCGCCCTGCTGGTGCTGGTGTTCGCGGTGGTGCGCAACCTGCCGGTGGGGGCCGGGCTGGCGCCGCCGGTGGTCTGAGCGGCCCTGTCCGGCGCGGAGCCCGGGCGGCCCGCCCGGTGGAGAGCCGGTGAAGCCGCAGTTGGGAGCCGCCGTACGGAGCGTCCCGTTCCGCGAGACGCGAGCCGGGCGGATGCGCTGCGCGCACCCGGGTGCCGATACCATCGAAGGGCCGACGGGCCCCCGCCCGTCCGGCTCGCGCTGGCGAACCAGCAGAAATGATGGGGGCTCCTGAGTGAGTGTGCTCGACTCGATCATCGAAGGGGTCCGTGAGGACCTCGCCGAGCGGCAGGCCCGGGTCTCGCTCGACGAACTCAAGGCGCTCGCGGCCAAGGCCCCGGAGGCCAAGGACGGTGTCGCCGCCCTCAAGGGCGACGGGATCCGGGTGATCTGCGAGGTGAAGCGCTCCAGCCCGTCCAAGGGCGCCCTGGCCTCGATCGCCGACCCGGCGGCCCTGGCCCGCGACTACGCGGCCGGCGGTGCCGCCGCGATCAGCGTGCTGACCGAGCAGCGCCGCTTCGGCGGGTCGCTCGCTGACCTGGACGCCGTTCGCGCCGAGGTGGACACCCCGCTGCTGCGCAAGGACTTCATCGTCACCGCCTACCAGCTGTGGGAGGCCCGCGCCCACGGCGCCGACCTCGCGCTGCTGATCGTCGCGGCCCTCGACCAGCCGGCCCTGGTGTCGCTGATCGAGCGCGCCGAGTCGATCGGCCTGACCCCGCTGGTCGAGGTGCACGACGAGGACGAGATCAAGCGCGCGGTGGACGCCGGAGCGCGGATCATCGGTGTCAACGCCCGCAACCTGAAGACCCTCGAGGTCGACCGCAACACCTTCGAGAACGTCGTGCACGCCATCCCGGACGGCATCGTCAAGATCGCCGAATCCGGTGTGCGCGGCCCGCTCGACGTGATCAACTACGCCAACCTGGGCGCCGACGCGGTGCTGGTCGGGGAGTCGCTGGTGACCGGCAAGGACCCGCGGGCCGCGGTCGCCGACCTGGTCGCGGCCGGCGCCCACCCCGCCGTCCGGCACAAGGACTGACGCCGCCAGATGAAGATCGCCACCCGACTCGCCCCCGGCTGCCGCCCGCGCGGCTGCCGCGCGCCCGCACGCCGGGTGCTGGGGCGTCGGGTGCGGTACGTGATCGGCTGCGAGCCCGGACAGGTGCCGGGACGGCGATGGCGCGTGACGCACGGCTGACACCAGCCGATCAGACGTCGTTCGTCATCCATCTCCGTCCAAGGGAAACCACCATGTCCGAGAAGGACTACCTGCCCGGTGCCCAGGTGCCGGACGCGCGCGGCTACTTCGGCGCGTACGGCGGCCGCTTCATCCCCGAGGCGCTGGTCGCCGCGGTCGAGCAGGTCGCCGAGGAGTACGAGAAGGCCAAGACCGACCCGGCCTTCACCGCCGAGCTCGACGGGCTGCTCAAGGACTACACCGGGCGCCCGAGCCCGCTGACCGACGTGCACCGCTTCTCCGCCGAGGCGGGCGGGGCGCGGATCCTGCTCAAGCGCGAGGACCTCAACCACACCGGCTCGCACAAGATCAACAACGTGCTGGGCCAGGCACTGCTCACCCGGCGGATGGGCAAGACCCGGATCATCGCCGAGACCGGCGCCGGACAGCACGGGGTGGCCACCGCCACCGCCTGCGCCCTGTTCGGCTTCGACTGCACCATCTACATGGGCGAGGTCGACACCGAGCGCCAGGCGCTCAACGTCGCCCGGATGCGGATGCTCGGGGCCGAGGTCGTCGCGGTGAAGTCTGGGTCCCGGACGCTCAAGGACGCCATCAACGAGGCCTTCCGCGACTGGGTCGCCAACGTCGACTCCACCCACTACCTGTTCGGGACGGTCGCCGGACCGCACCCCTTCCCGATGATGGTCCGGGACTTCCACCGGGTCATCGGCGTCGAGGCCCGCCAGCAGGTGCTCGACCGGACCGGGCGGCTGCCCGACGCGGTGGTCGCCTGCGTCGGCGGCGGCTCCAACGCGATGGGGATCTTCCACGAGTTCATCCCTGACGCCGGCGTGCGGCTGATCGGCTGCGAGGCGGCCGGCGAGGGGGCTGAGACCCCCCGGCACGCGGCCACGCTGACCAAGGGCGACCCGGGGGTGCTGCACGGGTCCCGGACGTACGTCCTCCAGGACGAGGACGGGCAGACCATCGAGTCGCACTCGATCTCGGCGGGCCTGGACTACCCGGGCGTCGGGCCGGAGCACGCCTGGCTGAAGGACAGCGGGCGGGCCGAGTACCGGCCGGTCACCGATGATGCCGCGATGCAGGCGCTGCGGCTGCTGTCGCGCACCGAGGGGATCATCCCGGCCATCGAGAGCGCCCACGCGCTCGCCGGGGCGCTGGAGCTGGGCCGTGAGCTCGGGCCGGAGGCGACCATCCTGGTCTCGCTCTCCGGGCGCGGCGACAAGGACATGCACACCGCGGCCCAGTACTTCGGGCTCTACGATTCGCCGGCCGGCGGCGCGGCCGAGGGGGGTAAGTGATCATGGCTTCGAAGCTGAGCGCCAGCAAGCTGAGTGCCAGTCTGGCGGCTGCCAAGGGTGAGAACCGGGCCGCGCTGATCGGGTACCTGCCGGCGGGCTTCCCGTCGGTCGACGGCGGGATCCGGGCGGTCAACGCGCTGATCGAGGGCGGCTGCGACGTCGTCGAGATCGGGCTGCCGCACTCCGACCCGGTCCTCGACGGGGCCGTGATCCAGACCGCGGACGACATCGCGCTGCGGGGCGGGGTGCGGATCAAGGACGTGCTGCGGACCGTCCAGGAGGTCGCCGCGGCGCACCCCGGGACGGCGGTGCTGGTGATGACCTACTGGAACCCGGTCGACCGGTACGGGGTGGCCCGCTTCGCGGCCGACCTGGCGGCAGCGGGTGGGGCGGGGTGCATCCTGCCGGACCTGCCGGTCGAGGAGTCCGGGGAGTGGCGCAAGGCGGCGGACGAGCACGGGCTGGACACCGTGTTCGTGGTCGCGCCGAGCAGCAAGGACGCGCGGCTGGCCGAGGTCACGGCGGCGGGCAGCGGGTTCGTGTACGCGGCCGCGGTGATGGGGGTGACGGGGACCCGGTCAGCGGTCGGTTCGCTGGCCGAGGACCTGGTCGCCCGGACCCGGGCCACGACGGATCTGCCGGTGTGCGTCGGGCTCGGGGTCTCCGACGCGGTGCAGGCGGCGGAGGTCGCCCGGTTCGCGGACGGGGTGATCGTGGGGTCGGCGTTCGTCAAGCGGATCCTCTCCGCGGGGGATGACGAGGAGGCTGCGTTGGGTGCGGTGCGGGCGCTTGCGGGTGAGCTTGCGGTGGGTGTGCGGAGGCGCTGACGCGCGGTAGAAGTCCTGGCTGACGGCTCGTTGCCCTTTGGGGGGTGGCGGGCCGTTGGCGTTTTCCGCTGCGCGGTGAAGGGGTGTGTTCGTGGGGGTGGGCTCTCGGGAGGGTGGGTGGGTGCCGGGGGGGGGGCCGGGGGGGGGGGGGGGGGGGGCGGGGGGGTTGGGGGGGTGAGAA